>CAZGKJ010000005.1:0-47743 GCA_964525955.1 uncultured Candidatus Bathyarchaeia archaeon | reverse complement strand
TCGGAATGTCCTACTACTTCGTCTGGAGCTACCTCAAACGAATGGAGGAGCTCCTCGGGGAGAGCATCATAGAGACCCGTAGAGGGGGGCGTGGAGGCGGAGGGGCGAGACTCACCGAGAAGGGTAAAACCCTCCTAAAAGAGTATAAGAGGCTTAAGAGTCGGATCGACAGCCTCCTCTCACAAGCGAAGCTCCCTATTTAATGACGGAACACTCCTTAATCTAATTGGAGAAGACCTTTAGCCTCGAATATCATCCTCTTGAGGTCATTTGCATTCAATTCTTTAGATAAATATTGTTGCAACAGTTTATAAAGGTCTAAAGTTTTTATGAGGCAGAAATCATTTTTTTCAGCGATCTCGATTGCTGCGTCGGTAAAACCTACGTCATCTCTATCATCTAATGGTTTATGATGTTCTGGATTCTCTATCAACACACCTTTAATGAGTTTATCAGGATATTTATCTTTAGCACTGACGGTATAGCTTAGGAGGTTAGTTAAGGGTTCATGGCCAATACGCTTTTTACTTCCTGTCACCTCAATCACCCCTATCACATCTTCCTTCAACTCCATCTCAAAGTCGTGCATACCCTTCTCCTCTGGCTCCCACACCTTAAGCCCCATCTTCTGTAGAGCCTCAAATACGATCTCCTGAAGCTGTGGACCTATGCCGTATAAAAGCCTCTTCCAATGACGATACTCACTCAATTTTCTATCTATCTCGGAACGTTGTCTAAGGAGCATTTCCTCATCGAGGAAAGGAATTTCGTTGATCCACTCAGGTTCCTCCACACCTAAGAACTCTGGAATAACCCTTTCAATCAAAAATTCTAACACCTCTCTTTTTGAAGAGACTTCAGGTAACACCACAATCTTTCCTTTACCATATCTATACATAAATGCCAAAACACCCCCTTTCCTATTTCTCGCAAAAATAGTTGAGCCCTTAGGGATTTTAGAGAAGTAAAAGTCCTGACCCTTATAGTACTTCTCAAAGATGAGTTTGAAGATGCCCGGTTTCTCCAGGCGGAACTCCTCACTATATTCCCACACTGTTTCTATCGAGTCTCCCTTAGGGAGTATGTCATAACTATCAAGCCTGAGTGTGTGATAATCAAGTTCCTTTACATATCTCTGTTTCCTGCAAGAGAACACTACGACAAAGCCGCCCTCATCAGCATTAAGTTGAGCCCTTATTTGTTCTTCCTTTATTACTGCTCTTGGGATTAAATTGCGATTTAATGTCGTGAAGTTGAGTAATAATACATCATAATCGTATAATGTCTTAGCTGGGAATTCATCCCAAGTAACAAGTTCATATCCTTTAGGGAGGAGAAGAATATAACGTCTTCCCTTAAGTTTCTTCTCAAAGGGCAGGTCGTCTAATTCAAATCCTACGAGAAGCACCCTCATCCTGCGTTGTTGCATAGTCGTCAGATATAAAGAACAATGAGAAAATACATAAGTTTTCCATCTTCACCATGCTATTACGCTTGTTATATGCCACACCATCAGCAATATCACCGACTGATCGTCTTCTACCCGTTCCTGAGTTCTCAGGCGGACTCTCGTTCTCTCAATGCCTCAGTTCCCTAAGCAGCACAACTAAATTTAGGGGTATGTAGAGATTTATCGGATAGCATCGTTTTTGAATAGCCTGAGAATATGATTCATGCTTCTTCGTCGATATCTTAGGAGGTGTTGAGATGGATAGCTATGAGCTTATAGAGGCGGCTCTCAGAGGCGAGGAGCTCTGGAGGCAGCCCATCCTCCTCTGGAGGCGCTTCCCAAGAGATGATAGGGATGCGAGGAGGCTGGCTAAGGCTCAGCTCAACTTCCATAGGCGCTTCCCCTCCGACATCCTCATAGTCTCACCCATCTACGGCTACCCAGCCATCGCCTATGGAGCGGAGCTGGAGTCGGAGTGGTCTCCAACGGGTGAAAGAGAGGTGAGGAGGCCGATCATAGATGAGGCTGAGGACTGGGAGGCCCTCGACGAGTTGGATGTGGAGGAGGGGGTGCTCGCCATGACCCTGGAAGCCGTCGGACTGATCGCTGAGAGGCTGCAGGGGGAGACGCCGATACTTCAGACCATCTATTCGCCGCTGACCATCTGCGAACTCATCGGAGGGGAACGCCTAAGAGGAGACCTCGACGAGGAGCCTGAGATGGTTTTAGAGGCCCTTAGAACCATCGCCTCAACGATGGCTGAGCTCTCATCGGCCAGCCTCGACGCCGGAGCCGATGGAGTCTTCCTAATCATAAGAACAGCCACCGGCGAATCCATAGGCGAGAACAGATATCGAAGACTCATAGCCCCCTATGATAGACGGATTCTAAGAGCTGTGAGGGGCAGCCTCATAAGGGTTCTACACCTCCACGGTGAGGATCTCCCCCTCAAACCCATGGCTGAGGAATACCCCATAGAGGGGATGAACTGGAGCAGCCGTAAGCCGACGCTCAAGGAGGCGGAGGAGCTCTTCCAGGGTCTGATTCTCGGAGGATTAGATGTCGAGAGGCTGAGGAGCTCAGAGCCGGAGGAGGTTGAGGAGATGACTCGGGAGGCCGTTGAGGCGGTCTCCTGGGGCCGTCTAATCCTGGCTCCAGGCTGCGCCCTCCACCTCTCAACGCCGGAGGAGAACCTCGACGCAGTTCTAAGAGTCGTAAAAACCTATGGGCAGCCTCACTGAACCAAGACGATTCTGACGGGGTTCCCCATCTTCTTCTCCAGCATCTCCAGCGCCCTGTTCGCCTCCTCCAGGGGTAGGCGATGGGTTATGGAGGCTGAGAGGTCAAGGCGGCGGGAGGCGACGAGGTCGACGAGCTGATATAGCTCCGACTTTAGGTGGTCGTCGACGCCGATGATATTCATCTCCCTCCCGATGACCGTTCTATAGGGTGAGATGGTTATATCCTCTGGGCCTATGCCCACTAAGACCATCCTTCCACCCCTGCCGACGCACTCTATGCCCCTCATGATGGTCTCCCTACGCCCCACGAGGTCGAGGACGACATCGGCCATCCGTCCATCCGTCTCCTCCCGAACCCTCTCCACGGGATCCTCATATCTGGGGTTGATGACCACATCGGCTCCAAGCCTTCTCGCCAGCTCCAACTTATACTCAGCCACATCAACTGCGACGACGAGGCCCGCCCCGAAGACCCTTGAGGCCAACTGGACGGCGTGGACGCCGAGCCCTCCAACGCCATAGACGACGACAGACTCCCCAGGTCTCAAGTCAGCCCTCCTCAAGGCGTGGAGGGGCGTCGAGACGGCGCATCCGAGGATGGCCCCCTGCTCAAAGGGTAGATTCTCCGGAAGCCTGACGAGATTCCTGGCTGGAACGGCGATATACTCGGCGAAGCCTCCATCGACATCCTTACCGATCATAGCGTAGTGTTCGCAGAGGTTCTCCTTCCCCACGGCGCAGTATCTGCAGCTTCCACAGCTGAGGACGTAGTGAATCACAACCCTATCACCGACATCGAATTCCTCAACGCCATCTCCGATCTGGTCGACGACCCCTGCGATCTCATGGCCGAGGGTGATGGGGAGGCGGCCAACCGTCCCCACCCCGTCTCGATAGTTTAGGTCTGAGTGGCAGACGCCGCTCGCCTTTATGTCAACCAAAACCTCCCCATGCTTAGGAGTAGGTCTCGGAACCTCATCGACGCTGAGAGGTTCACCAACCCTATGGAGTCTGACGGCCCGCATGAAGTCTACCATATCTCCTCGAAGGGGATGGAATACTCAACCTTAAAGCCTTGCCCTGGAGATCTGACAGCCACCGTCATTCTCGCTTCCGGAAACGGCTTAAAAGTGGATCCACCCCTTTTAGAGAGCGATGAGTGGGATACTCGGTGGGGAGGGGGAGCATAGGCTCCTGATGGGCAATGAGGCCATAGCCCGTGGAGCGGTTGAAGCCTCCGTCGGCCTCGCCGTCGGCTATCCTGGGACACCCTCCTCGGAGGTTATTCAAACCCTCTCAAGGGTCGCTGATCGGATTCCCATGAGGGTTGAGTGGGCCGTCAATGAGAAGGTGGCTGTCGACATAGCTACGGGCTACGCCTACGCTGGTCTAAGGGCCCTGGCGACGATGAAGAATGCGGGTCTAAATGTGGCTTCAGACACCTTGATGTCGGTCGCCTACAGCGATGTCAGGGGAGGCCTCGTCATCTATGTGGCCGATGACCCTGGAGCCCATGCGGGGATGGAGGAGCAGGATAATCGATGGTTTACGAGGCTTTCGCTTCTGCCGATGATAGATGTCTCAGATCCCCAGGAGGCGAAGGATGCCGTGGTCATGGCCTTCGAGCTGTCGGAGGAGTATGAGGTTCCCATGTTAGTTAGGTCGACGACGAGGGTTGCTCACATGACCTCCATAGTGGAGCTCGGCCCTGTTAGGGAGTTGGGGAGGACTCCAGGCTTTGAGAGGGATATTAGGCGTTATACCAGGGCCTCCCCAAAGTGGTGTATGGAGCAGCATGAGAGGCTCAACGAGAAGCTGAAGCTCCTCAGCGGGAGGGTTGACGGGTTCCCCGTGAATAGGCTGCACATACCTGAGGATGGAGCTGAGAGGGGCGTAGTGGCGTCGGGAATCTCCTGGAGCTATCTCAGGGAGCTCCTCGATAGATATGGATTGTGGGGTAGGGTGGCGGCCCTGAAGATCGGAACCGTAAACCCCCTGCCGAGAGGCCTAATAGAGAGGCTGATAGAGGGCGTCGGGGAGATCCTCGTCTTAGAGGAGTTGGAGCCCTATCTGGAGCTCCACCTGAGGGCTGTGGCCTCGGAGCTTGATTTGAGGCCTAACATCCATGGCAAGATGGATGGATGGCTTCCAAGGGTGGGTGAATACACACCTGAACTTGTGGAGAGGGCCTTAGGGAGGCTATTGGGGTTAGAGCTGGAGAGGTCGAATAGAGAGGTGGAGGAGGCGAGGGCTGAGGCCCTTAAACAGGCGCCGAGGAGGCCCCTACCCCTCTGCCCAGGCTGCCCCCACAGAGGAACCTACACCGCCATGCGGATGGCCCTAAGGGAGTTGGGCTACAAAGACGGCGAATTCATCGTAACCGGGGATATAGGATGCACAATCCTGGGGATGCATCCACCCTTCAACCTCTGCTGGACTGAGGTCTCCATGGGAGCCTCCATAGGCCTCGGCATAGGGCTGAGATACGCTGGCATCGATAAGCCTATCATCACAGCGATAGGGGACTCAACCCTCTTCCACGCAGGTCTGCCCCCAGCCCTAAACTCGGCGTGGCATCGAAGCCGGATAGTTATAGCGGTTCTCGACAATAGGGTGACGGCGATGACAGGTCATCAACCCTCACCCACATCTGGATACACAGCCACAGGTGGAGAAGCCAAGGTCATCGAGGCCGATGAGGTTCTCAGAGCCATGGGCATAGAGCACATCTGGGTGGCAGACCCCTACAACTTGGAGGAGGCGAAGGAGGCCTTCAAGGAGGCCCTGAGATGCGATGGGCCCTCAGCCGTCATCCTCAAGCGTGTCTGCGCCCTCGTCGCCAGGAGGATGGGCCTCGCTGAGCAGCCCTATAGGGTTGACCCCGAGCGATGCACCGGCTGTCAACTCTGCCTCAGAACCCTCGCATGCCCAGCTATGACCCTAAGCCCTGAGGGGAAGGCCGAGATCGACGGGGAGGCCTGCACCGGCTGCGGTCTCTGCGCCCAGATATGCCCCGTAGGGGCCATAGGGAGGCCTGAGCCATGATTAGGGAGTATAACATCCTCATAGCCTCCGTCGGAGGTCAGGGGGGTATAACCCTCAGCAGGATCATCGCCAGGGCCGCCATGAGGATGGGACACAAGGTCATCGTCGGCGAGACCCTCGGAATGGCCCAGAGGGGAGGCCCCGTCCAGAGCCACGTCAGAATAGGAAGCCAGGTCTATGGGCCTCTAATACCCGAGGGGAGATGCCACATCCTCATCGCCTTAGAACCCGTAGAGGCCCTCAGGGCGGCGAGATACATAAGCCCAGAATCCACGATCCTCCTCAACGAGGCGTCTCTCCCACCGATCACAGCCATATTAGGCGAGGTCTCCTACCCAACGCTGAGGGAAGTCGTGGAGGCCCTAAATCGAATTGGATGTGGGGTGTATCATCTAAACGCTGAGAAGCTCGCCCTGGAGGCGGGGTCGAAGCGGTGTCTAAACGTCGTGATGCTCGGCGCCTACATGGCCTACATGGAGGCTGAGAGACTCAAAATAATCACCATGGAGGCCGCAGAGGAGGCTTTGAGGGAGACCGTTCCCAGCCGATACTTGGAGGCTAATCTAAGGGCGCTTAGACTCGGCTATGAGGCCCTTATGAAATCCATGTCGAGCAGCGCTTATTAGAGAGTATATACTCCATACCTTATAGGTGGCTTTAAGGTTGGGAGCAAAGATAAAGACAAGCATCCTGATGATGAGGAGTTGTGGAGGAGATTCAAGCTTAAGGTCGCGCCGGGAATGAGGGCGATGATAAAGCTGTTGAGGAGGCCTTAGAGGATGATTTGGCGGAGACTCTGGTTCACAGCACTCGATAAATTAGATCGTCTGAGCTTCATAGAAGCCTTAGAGGATGAGCTGGTGGAGAACCTAGTTCTTAGGGAGCTGGAGAAGATGAGCGCTGGAATGGCCATAAGTCTCGATGTTAAGCCTGTCAAGCCTAAGGTTGAGACCTCCGCTGGAGATGTCGTCAGGGAGATGAGGTGGAGGAGGGGTTGATCACCTACCTCGACTCCAGTGCCATAGTTAAGAGATATGTATTGGAGAGGGGCTCCAAAGCCGTTAGGGAGATTTATACGCAGGCCTTCAACGGGGAGCTCTCCATCTCCTTCTCCGTCTGGAATATAGGGGAGGTCTTAGGGGTTTTGGGGAAATATCATAGGAGGGGATGGCTCGATGAGGAGGGCTTCAGGGAGGCGAGGGGAGGCTTCATAGTGGAGACCCTCAGACTCATCAAGCTCAACCTCCTAAGGCTGATACCGGTGAGGACACGGCTCCTAATAGAGGCGTGGGGGCTGATGGAGAGGCATTACCTATCTCAGGCCGACGCCCTCCAGATGGCATCAGCGAGATACATAAGGGCTGACAGCCTCCTCTCAGCGGATGAACAACTGATAGAGGCCTCGAAGGAGGAGGGTCTTAAGGCAGTCTACGTGGGCTGATCACCCGACGTCTCAGTTGAGGGGCATAGGTCTCTTATCACGCATTCATCACATCGAGGCTTCCTGGCTTTGCATATCCTTCTGCCATGCTCTACGATGAGGTTTGTGAAGTCGAACCAGAGCTCCCTGGGCACTATATTCATTAAGTCCCTCTCGATCTTGTTTCTATTCTTCTCCTGCGTTAATCCCAGGCGTCTTGAGAGCCTCGCCACATGAGTGTCGACGGCTATTCCTTCATTTATTCCATAGGCGTTGCTCAGGACGATGTTAGCCGTCTTTCTGGCAACACCCTTCAGCTTTAGGAGCTCCTCCATGGATCTGGGAACCTCGCCGCCATATTCCTCAACGAGGGTTTTACAGGCCTCCTTTATGAAGCGGGCCTTCTGCCTATAGAAGGTTAGGGAGCTTATCTCAGCCTCCAACTCCTCCAGCGGGGCGTCGGCATAGTCTCTGGCCGTCCTATACTTCTTGAAGAGGTGCTCCGTCACCCTGTTAACCTTCTCATCCGTCGTCTGGGCTGAGAGGATCGTCGCCACCAGGAGGTCTAGGGGCGTCTCCCACTTGAGGGCTGTCCCCCTCACATCTGGATACTCAGCCCTCAGCCTCCTTATGATCTCTAAAACCCGCTCTCGCTCGGCCTCTCCCTCAGCCACGTTTAGAAAGACTGTGGGTCGGCTATATCGCTCTTTCGAGTTAGATGGTTCCCTCCCTCCAGCTCTTTAGGTATCGACGCTGCTCCTCGGTCAGCTCATCGATCTCTATGCCCATACCCCTCAGCTTCAGCCTGGCAACAGTCTCATCTATCTCCCTCGGGACATCGTAGACCTTCGGCTCAAGGCCTTCGGTCTTCCATAGATACTCGGCCACGAGGGCCTGGTTTGAGAAGCTCATATCCATAACCTCGCTGGGATGACCCTCGGCGGCGGCGAGGTTGACGAGCCTCCCCTCGGCGAGGAGGTAGAGCCTCCGGCCATCTCTCAGCCTATACTCCTCGAGGTTCGGCCTGATCCTACGCTTCGAGACCGAAAGCTCCTCGAGGGCCTTGAGGTTTATCTCGACGTTGAAGTGTCCAGCGTTGGCGAGTATGGCGCCGTCCTTCATCAGCTCCATATGTTGCCGGTCGATGACGTTTATGTCTCCCGTGGCGGTGACGAAGATGTCCCCCAGTGGAGCCGCCTTTATGAGGGGCATAACCCTATAGCCGTCCATCACGGCTTCCAGGGCCCTCAGGGGGTTGACCTCTGTGACGATGACGTTTGCCCCCATACCCTTAGCCCTCATCGCTATGCCCCTGCTGCACCATCCGTAGCCGCAGACGACGAAGGTCTTCCCAGCCAGCAGGATGGCGGTCGCCCTTAGGATGCCGTCTATGGTGCTCTGCCCTGTTCCATATCTGTTGTCGAAGAGATACTTCGTATAGGTGTCGTTTACGGCGATGATGGGATATCTCAACGCCCCATCGGCTGCCATAGCCCTAAGCCTTATGACCCCCGTCGTAGTCTCCTCTGAGCCGCCCTTGACACCCTCCAGGGCCTCAGTCCTCTTCGAGTGGAGCGTGCTGACGAGGTCTGCTCCGTCGTCCATCGTCAGCATCGGCCTGTGGTCTATGACCCTGTCTATGCACCAGTAATACTCCTCGGTGGTCTCACCCCTCCAGGCGTAGACGTGGGTTCCAGCCCTTGCGAGGGCGGCGGCCACCTCATCCTGCGTCGACAGTGGATTTGAGGCGCAGAGATAGACCTCGGCTCCCCCAGCCTCAAGGGTTTTGACGAGGACGGCTGTCTCCTTCGTGACGTGGAGGCACGCCCCTATGCGAACCCCCTCCAGGGGGCGCTCCCTCTCGAAGCGCTGCCTTATCTGCCTTAGAACCGGCATGTGGGCCTCAGCCCACTCTATGAGGAGCTCCCCCTCATCCGCTAACCCGATATCCTTCACCTTATACTCGTTCAAGGGTTTCACCGAGTAGAGGAGGGGTTCAGGGCTTTAAAGGGTCTGTTATAGATGGATGATCTGGGCGTGGGGGATGTCGCCGAAGTATATGACGGCCTTCTCATGAACCATTCCGCAGCGTATGGCTGCCTCAACTATCCGTCTGCCTACGAGGTTGCAGATGGTGGCCCTCCTCATCGCCTCAAGGGCCTCCTCCACCGTGGCCTCGACGCCCTTATAGAAGTGTTCATTCACCTTGAAGGGAACCCTCCCGCCCTCGAGGGTTCTTCCGAGGAGCTCCGCATCGCAGACGGCCACGAGGATGTCACGGCCATGCCTCGTCACCTTTAGGTATACCTCAGCCATCTCCCCTCAGCTCGTCCCCAGCGATGACCTGGCTCCGCAGGCCTCGCACTGTAGGAACCATAGGCGTTTCTCACGAACCAATCTGGTGTCGGGTCTCTTACAGACGGGGCAGATGACGTAGCGCTCGGTGTAGCGTCTTATGAGGCTTCTAATGGTCTGGGGGTTGAAGTTCCCCTTGAAGACCGCCCTCACGCCGTCGAAGGTGGCGAGCGTCGCCAATTCGCCGGATAAATACTTTAATAGGTGCTCTGGGTCTCTGCGGAGCTCGTCGCATATCTCCTTGAAATTTATTATGAGGGTTCTCCTTCCAAACTGCCTAACATCCGGCTCGGGGATGACGAATCTCTCAGATTTGGTGACGTGTCTCGGCAGCCTGGCGAAGGCCCTCTCCAGCATCTCCTCATAGCTCAGCTTCATCGACTCTCAGATGATCTGCCCATATCTCCCATATAGACCCTTTCATCCCCTCTCCGGCTCGCCGTGTAGATTGGTGAAGCCTAATCCTCACCAGACTGAGGGGATTCCCTCACCGGTCTTGAGATTGATGAAGCTCTGGGCATCTATTGGATCATCGCCGAGTGGGGGGTTGGCCCCAGCGCCTCGGCAACCTCCTTAACCTGTCTCAGCCTCTCCATAACCCTATCTGGGAAGGTATGGGAGCCACCAAATACTTTATTCTATAGAGTAGAGAAAGAGGGCGGAACCTTGCCTGGATGCGGGTGTAAGCTGATTGATTGGAGGCGTCTCAACCAACTCGTCGAGGGCCTCGCTGATGGGATAAGGGCTTCAGGCTTCAGACCCGACGTCATCATCGGCCTCGGCATGCGGGGCTGGGTCTTCGCAAGGCTCCTCTCAGATCACCTCGGCGTCTCGGATCTCATAGCTCTCCACGCCGATTTCCACATCGATGTTGGGAGAATCTCAGCCCTCGACCTGAGGGGTAGAAGGATTCTCATCGCCCTCGACGTGGAGGAGGCGTCTAAGGCCCTGGGAGACGTGATACAGAATCTAAGGGGTTTAGGGGTATCCGAGGTTAGGACTGCAACCCTCCTTCTTCCAAGGGCCTCGGAGATAGCCGTGGATTATCACCACTCGCTCGGTGAGGGTGTCATCTATCCATGGGAGCTCCATAGGCGTCGAGGAACCTGAGACTATATCAACGCCTCCTTTAGGGCTTCACCGCATCTGCAGGTTCTCTCCCTCGGTATCTCCGGTATGGCCTCCATGATGAGCCTCCTGAAGTTCTCGACGTTTCTACGCATGGTCTCCACTATCTCCTGCGTCGAAACAGGCTTCTCAGCCCAGACATCGTAGTCTGTGACCATGGCGACGGAGACGTAGCATATCTCAGCCTCCCTGGCGAGGACGCATTCTGGGTAGAGGGTCATCCCTATGATGTCGGCTCCCCAGCTCCTGAAGAGCCTTGACTCGGCTCTGGTGGAGAATCTTGGCCCCTGGATGCAGACATAGGTTCCCCTTGGGTGAACCCTCAGGCCGAGCCTCCTGGCGAACTCTATGAAGAACTCTCTTAGCTGGGGGCAGAAGGGGTCTGCCATGGAGATGTGGCAGAGCCGTCCCCCCTCATAGAAGGTGTCTGGACGCCCCTTTGTGCGGTCTATGAATTGATCCGGGATGACGAAGTCCCCTGGTCGATAGTCCTCCCTGAGGCTTCCGACGGCTGAGCTGGCTATTATGCGCTGGACTCCCAGCTCCTTGAGGGCCCAGATGTTGGCTCTATTGTTGATCCTATGCGGTGGAATCTGATGTCCCCTCCCATGGCGGGGGATGAAGGCGATTCTACGCCCCTTATAGGTTCCGAGGGTTATGAGGTCTGAGGGCGCCCCATAGGGGGTGTAGACCTTGATTTCACGGACATCCTCCAGGATTCCGGGGTCGTAGACCCCCGTTCCACCTATTATCCCTATCTCAGCCCTCGGCTTCTCCATATCGATTAGAGCATTCCAGCTCATCCGATAAAGATTCCGCCGTAAAGCATTAAATTTGGGGATGGGATATTCTGGGAATCACGTTGAGGGGTAGGGCCTACCTCATGCTCTCAGCCCTCTTCATGGGATATGTGATGGAGAATCTACTTAGATCGGCTGCCTCAGCCCTCAGCCCGATCCTCATGGAGGAGTTTAGGCTTACATACTCCGAGATGGGCCTCCTCTTCTCAGCCTTCTTCCTACTATACTCCTTCATGCAGCTTGTAAGCGGCGTCCTCTCCGAGACGGTTGGCCCCAGGAGGGTGATCCTGAGCTTCACCCTCATATCCATCTTTGGGGTGTTTCTAATCTATCTCTCAAGGGATTTCTACTCCTTCTTTATCGCTCAGATGCTCCTCGGATTCGGCTTCAGCGTCTTCTACATAAACTCGGTGAAGCTCCTATCAAGCTGGTTTAGGGATGGCGCCACCGCCATAGGGATTCTAAGCGCAGCCTCAGGCATAGGCTCCTTCATCGCCTATGTTGGATTCCCCCTCTTCATCTCCCTCCTTGGAAGTTGGAGGCTTCTCTTCCTCCTCTCCTTCATCACCCTCTGCCTAATCGAGCTCCTCTATCTCTCATCTCTGAGATATGGACCTTACAGGGTTGAGGGGGATTCCGAGGGGAGGCTTTCAACCCTCCTCATCGAGGCTCTTAAAGTGAGGGAGCTTTACCCCCTCTACGTTGGATATGCCCTAATGAGCTTTGGATGGGTTCTCTTCCCATGGCTCCCTAAGTATCTCATGGAGCATGGAGGCCTAACCTACTTTGAGGCCGACCTGATCTCCAGCCTCTCCACAATCGCCGGAATACCTGGATGCATAATCATCCCCTACATCTCCAATAGGGTTAGGAGCAGGAGGAAGCCCCTAATCGGAGCCTCCCTCATCCAGCTCCTCCTCCTAATCATCCTCATCAAGATGCGTGGGGGCACCCCTCTCCCCCTCTATGCGTTGATCGTCTTTCCCCTTGGCGTCTCCTCCTCGCTCTGGGTTCTACCCTTCTCCATGATAACGGAACTGATGGGGAGGGGGGCTGGCATAGCCCTCGGCCTATTAAACTTCCTCGGCTTCCTATGCTTCACCTCAGCCTCACCCCTCTACGGATATCTCATAGATAAGACCGGTGGATACTATGCATCAAACATCCTCTCCATCTCCGCCTACTCCCTCTCCATAATCTCCTTCCTATTCTCAACAGAGACCTACAGAGATGGAGGGCTCTCTGAGGAGTGATGGAGGCATTCCAGGGTGAGCTCCATATCCACTCATAGGCTCTATAAGCAGGTCTGAACGGCATGGAGATGGAGAGCCTCCAGCCAGCCTACGCCGTCGACTCCCCTAATGAGGGAGGATAGGGAGGGCTTCAAGAAGGATTGTGTGAAGCATATTTAAACCGAGGGCGGGAGGGTTCTTATATCGGTTGAAAGGTTTAAGAGGTGTGTCCCCACATTCATCCAGGGGGTGCTCTGAGCTCAGGGAGGAGGGCTTTAAGTATCCGAAGGATAGACCAATCCTCGTCACCTGCGGCCTCCCCTACGCCAACGGCCCCTGCCATATAGCGCATCTGAGAACCTATGTTCCAGCTGATGTCTTCGTGAGGTTTCTCCGGAAGATGGGGCAGGAGGTAGTCTTCATCTGCGGCTCCGACACCCATGGAACTCCGATAACTGTGAAGGCTGAGGAGGAGGGGGTCTCGCCGAGGGAGATCGTGGAGCGCTATCACAGACATTTCAAGGAGCTCTTCCCGAGGCTTGGCATAATCTTCGACAACTATGGCAGCACCGATGACCCGCTGAACCATCATCGAACACAGCAGATCGTCCTCGAATTGATGAGGAGGGGCTACATCTACCCAAAGACGCTGAGACTACCCTACTGCCCTAAGTGTAAGCGCTTCCTCCCCGACAGATATCTCAGGGGAATCTGCCCCTACTGCGGAGCCGAGGCGAGGGGAGATGAATGCGACCAGGGTTGTGGACGCCACCTCGAGCCAGGGGAGCTCCTCGAGCCGAGATGCAGAATCTGCGGCTCAAAGCCCGAGATGAGGGAGACGAGGCACTACTTCTTCAAATTGACTGCCTTCGAAGACTTCCTCAGAGAGTTCCTAAAGCAGATGGATGGAACCGAGAACGCCAGGAACTACGCCCTACAGTGGGTTGAGAAGGGGCTGAGGGATTGGAACATCACCAGGAACCTCGATTGGGGCGTGAAGTTCCCGGGGGAGGAGGGCCTCGTCCTCTACGTCTGGGTCGACGCCCCGATAGGCTACATCAGCTCGACGGAGGAGTGGGCCCAGAGAACCGGAGGAGACTGGGAATACTTCTGGAGGGGCCCCGGATACATAATCCACTTCATAGGTGGCGACATCATCTATCATCACTGCATATTCTGGCCTGCGATGCTGAAGGGAGCTGGCTACAGCCTCCCCTACGCCGTCGTTGCCTCGGGGATGGTGAAGGTTGAGGGGAGGGTCTTCTCAAAGAGCAGGGGCTACGTCATCTGGGTTGAGGACGACTACCTAAACGAGGGACTCGACCCAGATGCGCTGAGATACTACGTCATCTCCTATACGGGGCATGTCAGGGACCTGGACTTCAGCTGGGGAACCTACGCCGAGAAGGTGAACCGTGAATTGGTGGCCACCCTCGGAAACTTCCTGTATAGGGCTCTTCTCTTCGCAAAGAGGAATTATGGCGTCATCCCCGAGGGAGATGTGGAGGAGGAGGTGAGAGCCGTCGTCGAGGAGGCTATAACCGAGATTAGACGGGGCCTCGACGAATATGAGTTTAAGAGGGTTGTCGACGCCGTTCTTGCCATAGCCTCCTATGGAAATCGATATCTCCAGGAGGGGGAGCCGTGGAGATGTATCAAAACCGATCCCGAGAGGGCTAAGCTGATAGTTCACAACGCCCTATGGCTCGCTAAGGCGATAGCGGTTTTGATGGAGCCCATCATGCCCTTCAAGGCTCTGGAGCTATGGAGGCAGCTCGGCTACGGTGAGCGGGTGAACGTCCCCTTAGATGAGGCTTTAAGGCCTCTGGAGGCTGGATTGGAGCTCGGCGTTCCTAAACCCCTCCTCGAGAAGGTCTCGATGGAGAAGATCGAGGAGCTCTCGGAGCGCATCGCCAGGAGGGTTAGAGAGGCTGGGGGATGAGGCTTCGCATAGACCTCCACGTCCACACCATATACAGCTATGACTCCACCATAACGCTGAGGGAGGCCGTCAAGTGGTGTAGGCTTAGAGGCCTAAATGGATTCGCCATCACGGATCACGACACCATAGAGGGTCTGAACCACATACCCGACGTGGATGGCTGCCTCATCATACCCGGCTTAGAGGTCTCAGCGAGGGGAGGCCATATCCTGGCTCTCGGCGTGGAGGAATCAATTCCAAAGGGGAGATCAATAGCCGAGACGGTTGATCTGATCAGGGAGATGGGGGGAGCATCCATCATGGCTCACCCCTACGCCCCTCTTAAGAGCTGGGTGGACGCCGATGAGCTGGAGGATGTAGCACTCGACGCCGTCGAGGTGGCGAACTCCATGCAGATGCCCTACAACTGGATGCTGAGAAGAAATCGGAGGCTGGCTGAGAGGCTTGGGCTGCCTGAGACGGGTGGAAGCGACGCCCACATCCCCTGGATAATAGGGTTAGCCTACACCATCATCGATGCGGAGGAGGAAAGCATTGAAGCCATCCTCAGGGCCATAAGGGAGGGTAGAACCGAGGCCGAGGGGAGGGGCCTCACCCCGAGGGAGAGGATGAGATACCTCCTCCAGAGGCTACCAATCCCTCGGCTCCATCTGATATAGGTCGAGCTCCAAGCCCAAAGGCTTCTCAGGTCCAGCGTAGGGCTCAAGGTTGTATAGATTCGGCTCGAGGAAGAGATATCCGGCGAGGATCTGGGGGGACCTCACGCCGGTGAGTATCAGGGTCACCCTGAGGAAGTTATCGAGTGCGGGGTCAACCCTGGCGCCCCAGATGACCATCGCCCCCTCATCCATCAGCTCGGTGACGTATTCCGCAGCTCGGACGGCCTCGCTTAGACTCATATCGGTTCCACCGCTGACGTGGATGAGGGCTCCGCTCGCCCCCTTATAATCGACGTCGAGTAGTATGTGATTCAAGGCGTTCCGAGCCGCCTCCTCGGCTCGTCGCTCACCCTCGCCCTGGCCTACGCCTACGATGGCCACATCCCCCTTAGACATGATTGTCTTGAAGTCGGCGAAGTCGAGGTTTATTAGGCTTGGAACAGCTATGGTCTCGACGACTCCCTTAACCATGTTGGCGAGTATCCTATCTGCGACGGCGAAGGCTGAGTCCAGCGGCAGCTCTGGGACCACCTCCATCAACTTGTTGTTGTCTATGATGACCGTCGTGTGAGCCGCCCTCCTCATCTCGTTTAGGCCCATAAGGGCATACTCGAAGCGCCCCCTCTCATGTTTGAAGGGCATGGTGACGACTCCGATGACTATGGCCCCACACCTCCTCGCTATCTCGGCGACGACGGGGGCCGCACCAGTTCCCGTTCCGCCGCCCATGCCAGCTGTGACGAAGACGATATCCATACCTGAGAGGAGCTTCTCCATCTCGTCGGAGCTCTCAAGCATCGCCTCCCTCCCAACATCTGGGATGTTCCCAGCGCCGAAGCCCCTGGTGATCCGCTCCCCGATGAGGAGTTTCCTATGAGCTCTCACCATCCCGAGATGCTGCATATCGGTGTTAACAGCGATGCATTCAGCCCCCTCGACGCCGAGCCTCATCAACCTATTGATCGTGTTGTTTCCACATCCACCTACACCTATGATGGCGATTCGACACTCACCCGGCTTCCTGAGGTCCTCTCCCCTCCTCCTCCTAAGGGCTCTCTCCAGTAGCATCCCCTAAACCCCCATTCCATGTCTCATAAATCTCGGATGTTCCCAAAGAGTTCAACAATATCACAGTGGAATAAGACTTAGAGGTAGATAATCTCTGGGAACCGAATCCCCGACGATATTAGCTCATCAAGCTCAAAATCCTGAATCAAATTCTGAAGAGTTGTTATGTTTTTGTTGAGAGCGTCGGGTGGGTCGTCTCCATGAATTCGATGATGGTCGTATAATGGACTATTATGGATGTAATGGGAGGCCCCTCGACAATTCATAATTGATTGATACATCCAAAGGGGTGCATCCCCCATCTCCGACTCCGTAAAAACTTCTCTCGATTAGAGGGCTTTATCTTATGGCCCAACCACACCATATACGGCTTGGCGAGGATATACGGAGAGGTCTATGGCTGCAGCATGAACATGGCCGACTATGAGATCGCCCTGGGCCTATTGAGGGAGGCAGGCCACCTCATCGTCAATCATCCCGAGATGGCTGAGGCCCTGATCATCTTCACCTGCATCGTGAAGACTCCGACGGAGAGGCGGATGCTACGGAGGATCAGGGAGCTGAGAGGGTTGGGTAAGCCCCTCATCGTAGCTGGATGCATGCCAGAGGCTGAGAGGGAGCTCGTAGAGGCTGAGGCTCCGGAGGCCTCGATGATTGGGCCTGACAACCTCCTAAACGTCGTCGAGGTCGTTGAGGCGGCGCTGAGGGAGGAGCGCCTCACCCTCATCGGAGGGGAGATGAGGAAGACCCGTCTACCAAGGGTGAGGAGAAATCCGGTTATCCACATCGCACCTATAGCCTCCGGCTGCCTTGGGGAATGCAGCTACTGCATAGTTAAGCGGGCGAGGGGTTGGCTACGGTCTTATCCAGCTGAGGAGATCGTCGAGGACGCTCGGAGGGCCCTTGGGGAGGGGTGTAGGGAGATATGGGTGACCGCCGAGGATACCGCAGCCTACCGCTGGAGGGGGCTGAGGCTTCCAGATCTGCTGGAGATGCTCTCAGCACTGGAGGGACGCTTCTACATCAGGGTTGGGATGATGACTCCGAATCAGGCCCTGGAGATACTCGATGAACTCATAGAGGCGTATAGGTCGCCGAAGGTCTTCAAGTTCCTCCACATACCCGTCCAGTCCGGAAGCGATGAGGTGTTGAGGCGTATGAGGCGTCGATACACCGTTGAGGAGTTCAAATACATCGTCTCCAGATTCAGAGAGGCCCACCCCGATTTGACGCTCTCAACCGACGTCATCTGCGGCTTCCCAGGTGAAACCGAGGAGGATTTCCAGCAGACCCTACGGCTCTTGGAGGAGGTAAGGCCCGACGTCCTCAACATATCCAGGTTCTGGCCCAGACCTGGAACGGAGGCGGCTGAGATGGAGGGGCAGCTCCATGGACGTGAGACGAAGCGTCGCAGCCGGATAATGACGGAGCTGTGGAGGCGTCTCAGCCTCGAATCCGGCTCCAGATGGATCGGGTGGAGGGGTGAAGCCCTCGTTGACGAGTATGGGCGGCGTGGAACCCTCGTGGCGAGGAACTACACCTACAGGCCGATAGTCCTCAAGGCTCAGGCCAAGCTGGGCGAATTCATAGAGGTGGAGATAAAGGAGGCACGGGTCGGCTACCTGGTAGGCGAGCCCCGAAACTGGGTTAAAGCCACTTCAACCTCGATGTATTAATAGGCTGTCTTCCACATCCCTAGGGATGTGGAAGACCCCTTTGGAGAGGCCCTATGGGAATATCATCAGAGGGGAGAGGCTCGATACCTTATCCGTAGAGACGACGGCTACATCGATGAGGTAGACGTAAAGCTCTACTTCCAGGGACCTGAGAACTGGCCTGAGGTGGAGCGGAGAGCCCTAACGAGGGTGAGGGGGAGAATCCTCGACTTAGGCTGTGGAGCCGGCCGCCACCTCCTGCTGCTTCAGAGCCTAGGCCACGAGGTGGTGGGCATAGATATCTCACCCCTCGCCTTGAAGGTCTCCAGGGAGAGGGGCGTCGAGCACTGCGTATTGATGGATGCTCGATATCTAGGGTTTAGAGCCGCCTCCTTCGACTCGGCGTTGATGATGGGAAACAACTTCGGCATAGCTGGAGACCCCGAGAAGACGATGGCGCTCCTCAAGGATCTTCACAGGATCATGAGATCTGGAGGTATGCTCATAGCCACCTCCATGGATCCCCTTGAGACCGACAATCCAAGCCATCTCGCATACCATGAGCTGAATAGAAGACGAGGCCGCCCAGTGGGGCTAGTCACCATACGCATAGAGTTTGGAGACGAGTATAGTCCCTGGTTTGATCTCTGGCTGGCAACGCCGGAGGAAATGGAGCGGACGGCCAAAGAGGCTGGCTGGAGAATGCTGGAGCTTCATAAAAGCCATAGAGGTCTCTACTCAGTGGTTCTAATACGGATTTAGTTGGCATCAACTCTCCCCATCGTTTACGGTTTCAGAGAGACTAGGGGTATCGTCGGGCTTCCTACATCTCTTCAGGTTAATGATGGGAGGATTAGGCTTCTCCGCCTATGACTCCCTCACGTCGGAGCTCCTCCAGCTGCTCCTCGGTGTAGCCGAGTAGGTCTATGAGTATCTCCCTATTGTTCTGACCCAGAAGCGGAGCCGCCGTTGGATGGGGCGGAGAATACTTCGAGAATTTTACTGGGAAGTTCGTAGTCCACACCCTCCCAGCCTTTGGATGCTCCACCTCTATGAACATACCCCTCTCCCATAGATGTCTATCCCTCACAACCTCGTCGAGGTGATAGACCGGTGCGACTGGGACGCCTATGGAGACGAAGAACTCGACGGTCTCATCCCTCGTCATCTCCGCCACTCTACTCCTCACCAGCTCCTCGGTGACCTCCTCAACTCCGAAGACCTCCCTCAGACGGTCGAGAATCCTCGGCGAGTAGGCTGCCACCCTTATCCAACCCCCATCCCCCGTCTCCATGAGGCCCCCTATGCCGGGTGACGGATACCTCTCCCTCATCTCCCAGGGCTTCAAACCTGAGAGTAGATAGCCCGTTATGGCTGTGTTGTAGGCCACCATGCAGTCGAGCTGTGAGACATCGATCATCTGCCCCACACCGGTCTTATCCCTCATCCTAAGGGCCGCTATGATGGCCATAGCAGCCATAGTCCCTGGGCCGAGGTCGCCGTAGGCCTGAGCCATCTCTATCGGCGGCCCCTCGGGGTCTACGCCGTCCCCCGTCAGCCTCGTATGTCCACTCATCGCCTCAGCTATGGCGGCATAAGAGCCTCTGCCGCTGTAGGGGCCATACTGGCCGAAGCCTGAGAGGGCGGCGTAGATGATGCGTGGATTCACCTCCCTGAGGTTCTGGTAGCTTAAACCCAACCGCTCCATGGTTCCAGGCCTGAAGTTCTCGACGACCACATCCGAAAGCTTCACCAGCTTTAGGAATATCTCCCGACCTCTTGGATGCTTTAGGTTTAGGGTTAAGTCCTTCTTATTGAGGTTTAGATGGTGGAACGTATAGGTGACGCCTCCGAAGAGGGGGCCGAAGCCCACTCTGTCTATGGCTCCCCAGGGAGGCTCGATCCTTATGACCTCAGCCCCGAGGGAGGCGAGCATCATAGTGCACCAGGGGCCGAACCAGACGTGGGTGAGGTCGATAACCCGAACATCCTCCAGGGGGGCCTCCATTTTGATCCTCTTTTGATGGGAATCCTGGATATAAAGGGTTGATAACTCTTTTAAGAGGCCGATGGGAGGTTTAGGGAAATGATTGAGATCAGGTTCCACGGCAGAGGTGGACAGGGAGCTGTCACGGCCTCAAGGCTAATCGCCGAGGCCGTAGCGAAGGAGGGGAGGTATGCCCAGGCCATACCGATGTATGGAACCGAGCGGCGAGGCGCACCCGTAACGGCCTATGTCCGCATCGATGACAAACCCATTAGGCGTAGAGACCTCGTTCATGAGCCTGACATTGTCATCGTCATCGACCCGATTCTTAGCAGGAAGCCCTCCGTCGCGGCAGGCCTCAAATCTGGAGGCCTCCTACTGCTGAACTACCCCAAGCCACCGGAGGAGGTGGAGATCGGCGGGGGCTTCATGGTCTCCACAGTCGATGCGACAACCATCGCCCTCGAAACCCTCAGGAGGCCGATAACGAATACCGCCGTCCTCGGAGCCTTCAGCAAGGTGACGGGCATAACCAAACTCAAGTCTCTGGAGGGGGCCATACTGAAGAGGTTTCCAGGCGAGATCGGAGAGCGGAACATAGAGGCCCTCAGACGAGCCTATAAGGAGGTTCACCCACCCAAGCCGGCTAAGGGGTCCCTAAGGCCTGGGGAGGAGCTCCCCCACGTCACGGGATACGGCGTCCTAAAGAGCGTCGCAGATTGGAGGGTCTTCAGACCTGTCGTTGACTTGGAGAAATGCGTCGGCTGCAGGCTCTGCTGGATCTACTGCCCAGAGACGGCGATAAGCCTCGTCGACGAGAAGCCTGTCATCGACTATGACAAGTGTAAGGGATGCGGCATCTGCGTCCATGAATGCCCTGTCAAGGCCATAGAATTCGTGAGGGAGACCGTTTAGAGATGAGAGATATGACTGTTGAGGTTATGGTTGGGAATAAGGCGGCTGCTACGGCCGCCAAGCTCTCCAGGGTTCAGGTGGCGGTGGCCTTCCCCGTCACGCCGCAGACAACCATCGTCGAATACCTAAACGAATTCATCACCAAGGGGGAGATGGATTGCGAATTCATCAACGTTGAGGGGGAGCTAACGGCCCAGGTGGTCGTCCAGGCAGCCTCGAGGATTGGGGTGAGAACCTTCTGCTGCACCTCAGGTCCAGGCTGCCTATATATGCATCACCCCATGCATGACACCTCAAGTCTCCGTCTTCCCGTCGTCATGGCGGTGGTTCATAGGGGCAATAAGGGTATGCAGCCCGACCATACAGACCTCATGTCCCACATCATGACGGGCTGGATTCAGTGGTATGTTGAGAATAATCAGGAGGTTTTAGACTCCATCATCATGGCTTATAGGGTTGCGGAGGATATGAGGGTGAGGATACCCATAGCCGTCGGCTACGACGGATATATCCTCAGCTACACCGCTGAGCCAGTTGACATCCCAGATCAGGAGGAGGTCGACGACTTCCTGCCTCCCTATAAGCCGACGCCCAGCCTCATGCCAGAGGACTTCGATCCAAAGGCCCCCCGATGGTGGAGGGTTCCATGGGAGGAGCATCACAAGGTCATCGTCGACGCAAAGGAGGTTATAAAGGAGGTGAACGAGGAGTTCGGCAAGCGCTTCGGCCGCAGCTACGGAAACGGCCTGGTGGAGGAGTATAGATGTGAAGACGCCGAGGCCGTCATCGTGGCGATGGGAACCATAGCCAGCACGGCCAGGGAGGCCATAGACAATCTTAGGGCTGAGGGTAAACCCGTCGGATTGGTGAAGCTCAAATGCCTCATACCCTTCCCCTACGAGGATTTCCAGCGGATAGGAAGCGAGGTTAGGGCTATAGGGATGGTAGACCGAAACGTCTGCCTCGGAGTCGGAGGCGTCGGCCACACATTCATCAGAAACGCCATCTACGACCTGGAGGAGAGGCCAAGGGTTCTGGGATTCCACGCAGGCCTCGCCGGTAAGGAGGTGAAGGTGAGCGACATAGAGCATATGGCTGAGAAGGTTCTCAAGGCGGCCAGGGGCGAGAGCGTCTCCCCCCTGGTTGAATGGGTTTAGGAGGTGAGCATATGGAGAAGTTGACGATTAAGGATATACCCCTCGAGGAGTATACGATCACCCCTGGAAGCGCCTGCCAGGGCTGCGGCCCTGCGTTGGCCGCCCGCCTCGTCTTCAAGGCCCTCGGCGACAAGGTTATTAGACATGAAGTTCCATCCTGCCCAGACTCCGTGACCAGGACTCCCTACACCTTCTCCGTCTTCGAGAGCGCTGGGGCAGCCCTAACAGGGATTTCAAGGGCCTTGAAGGTCCTGGGCAGGGATGATGTCCTCGCCGTCGGCTTCATCGGCGACGGCGGCACCTATGACATCGGCTTCCAAGCCCTCTCGGCGGCGGCTGAGAGGAATGAGGACGTCCTGTGGTTCTGTAAGAATAATGAGGCCTACATGAATACCGGCATCCAGCGTAGCAGCGCCACCCCCCTCTACGCCTGGACGACTACAACGCAGATTGGGCCGAGGGGGCGTGGGAAGGAGACTCCGAGGAAGAATCTACCCTTCATCATCGCAGCTCATCATGTCCCCTATGTCGCCACGGCCTCCATAGCCTTCCCAACAGACCTTATAGGGAAGGTGCTATATGCGAAGAAGCTGAGGGGATTCAGATTCATCGACATTCTATGCCCCTGCCCGACGGGGTGGCGCTTCGATCCGAGTAGAACCATAGAGGTGGCACGGCTGGCCGTCCAAACTGGGATGTGGGCCCTCTATGAGATCATCGATGGCAGGGAGTTCAGGTTGACCTATAAGCCTAAGAAGCTGAAGCCCGTCGAGGAGTATCTAAGGCTCCAGGGGCGATTCAGGCATCTGACCGACAGGGAGATCGAGGAGATACAGCGGATGGTCGACGAGAAGTGGGAGAGGCTGCTGAAGCTCGACGAGGAGGGGGAGTTCCCCCTCTAATCTCTCCTCCCGAACTCCACGGTGGCCTTGATGAGGACTAGGAAGGTTATCATGGAGATGACGGTGTTCACGACGTCGCTCCTCATCAGGCTCCAGAAGGCGTAGCAGTAGTTGGCTATGGCGCAGAGGTATAGGGCCAGCTCCAGGGGTTTCCAGCCCATCGGGGATGCTTAATAGGAGGTCAATATAACTCTTCTCCCAGGAGGATAAACCCGATATGAGAACTGGATCGAGGGGTGATCCACTGGAGGAGTATCTGAGGGAGAGGGGAGTCGAGTATAGGCTGCTGGAGTTTGAGGGGCATACCATGACCGTGGAGGCGGCTGAGAGGCAGCTCGGCGTGGATAGAGGATGCATCATAAAGTCCATGTTATACGTCGATGAGCGTGGCAGACCCCTATTGGCGATAGTCACCGGAGACAGATTGGTGGATGAGGAGAAGTTGGCATCGGTCTGCGGCGTTGAGAGGGTGAGGAGGGCGAGGCCGAGGGCTGTGAAGTCGCTGACCGGATACGAGGTCGGCGCCCTACCACCCCTGGGCCATAAGAAGCCTATTAGGACGATCATCGACGGCGGAGTGATGAGATTGGAGAGGGTTTATGGGGGAGGGGGCGCCATAAATAGGCTGCTGGAGATAAGCCCCAGGGACATAGAGAGGCTGACCCAGGCTGAGGTGGCTGATATATCCAAGCCCCTGGTGAGGGCTGATGCCTAAGGTCATAGACCTCGGGGAGAGGAGCTCCAAACTGATGGGAGTCCACCTCATCATCGGGGAGGGCCTATGCAGCAACATCTACGTCATCGGCGTTGAGGGGGCCGTGCTCATCGATGCAGGCGTCGGCAACAGGCTCAACCCCATCTGGCCCCAATTGGAGGAGATAGGGGTAGAGCCTCATGGCCTCAGGGGCGTCGTCCTCACCCACGCCCATCATGATCACGTCGGAGGAGTCTTCCTCATATTGGAGAGGGCTGACCCCAAGGTCTATATGCATAGATTCGACGCCGGATACGTCGCCACCTATATCAAGGGGCTTAGAACCGTTGAGGACGGCGACGTCATAGAGACCCCCCTCTGGCCTCTAAAGGTGATCTGGACTCCTGGACATACCCGTGGAAGCATCTGCCTATACGTCGAGGGGGAGGCCATACTCTTCTCGGGGGACACCGTCTTCCCCTGGGGCTACTATGGACGCTACGACGGAGAGACCGGAAGCTACAGCGACATCGTCAAGTCTCTGAGACGTTTGACGGAGCTCCACGTCGAGCTCCTACTCCCAGGGCATGGAGGCCCAGTATATAGGGATGCCCATAGACACATCGAGTTGGCCTACCGGAATGCAGCTTCAAAGCCTTAAAGCCTCTGAACGCACCAATATCTGTTGACCCGGCATGGTTGAGAAGAACCTCGACTTTAGAAGCGACACCGTAACGCTTCCCACCCCCGAGATGAGGGAGGCGATGGCCAAGGCTGAGCTTGGGGACGACGTCTATGGTGAAGATCCGACGGTGAATAAGCTGGAACGCCTCGCAGCGAGGATGCTTGGGAAGGAGGCTGCCCTACTGGTGACGAGTGGAACCCAGGGAAACCTCGTAAGCGTCCTCTCCCACACAAGGCGGGGCGATGAGATAATCCTCGAAGCAGAGAGCCACATCTACCTCAACGAGGTTGGGGGATACGCCGTCATAGGGGGGTTGACAGCCAGACCTGTGAAAGGAGAGATGGGGTGGATGAGACCTGAGGACGTAGAGGCAGCGATAAGGCCTCCAAACATACATTATCCCCGAACCGGCCTCATCTGCGTCGAGAACACCCACAACAGGGCTGGCGGAATTCCCCTGACCCCTGAGCAGCTTGAGGCAGACTGGGAGGTCGCTAAGAGGCATGGCCTACCGGTTCACATGGATGGGGCGAGGATCTTCAACGCAGCTGTCGCCCTTAGGGTTGACGTTAAGGAGCTGGCCCGCTACGCTGACTCGGTGATGTTCTGCCTCTCAAAGGGCCTATGCGCCCCAGTGGGCTCCCTCGTCGTCGGCTCCGAGGAGTTCATAGAGAGGGCGAGGAAGTATCGGAAGATGCTGGGCGGAGGCATGAGGCAGGCAGGCATCATAGCTGCCCCAGGCATCATCGCCCTGAAGAAGATGGTGAACCGCCTAGAGGAGGATCACGAGAATGCCAAGCTGCTGGCTGAGGGGTTAAGAGACCTGGGGATCAGGATTCTACACCCCGTTATGACGAATATGGTCTACATCGACGTCTCACCCATAGGGTGGACGGGTGAGGATTGGAGGAGGGCCTGCGAGCAGCTCGGCTGGAGGAGCTTCGGATGGCCCCACTCCCCCATCGTTAGACTCGTCACCCATTATGGCATAGAGCGGGAGGACATCGAATCCTTCCTCGAAGGCCTCAGGAGGCTGATACCTAAGAGGGTGTAGACTGCGATCAGGTTTCAGCCGACGCCCTCAAGCTTGGAGCCATCACTCAAGTCTTTACGCTGAGGATTATGAGGTCATCCATCTTAGAGGAGCCTTGATGGAGAAACCTAAAAGGGGGTTGGGATTTAGGTATGGCGAGACGCCTTGAGGCTCCTCGTCCTCTACGGCAAGCATCCGAGCCCAAACAGCCTGGAGCTCGTTGAGACGGCTGAGAGGCGTGGCCACGAGGTTCTCAGCGGAAGCATAATCGACGTCTCATCCCACATATCTAACAGGGGCTCGAGGTTCTGGCTTAGGGGGGTTGAGATCACCGATTGCGACGTCTGCCTCCTGAGAAGCTTCGGCCCAGGGAGCTGTTCCCAGCTAACGAGGAGGATCAGCCTCATAGAGCATATGGAGCTCTCGGGGATAAGGGTTGTCAACCCCTGCTACCCCTTCAGGAGGGCGAGAGACAAGTATGCGACGCAGTATATCCTCGCCGGGGCTGGTCTCCCCATAGCCGATACCTACACCACCGAGGATCTCGGCACGGCGTATCGATGGGCTGGGATGCTTGGAACCTGCATCTATAAGCCCATCCTCGGCCACATGGGCCGTGGCTCCATGATGTTTGAGGACGCCGACCTCGCCTACAACGCCCTTAAGAGCCTCACCAGAGTTGGGGAGCCCCTCATACTGCAGGAGTATATAGAGAAGCCTGGGAGGGATATAAGGGTCTTCGTCGTCGGCGATGAGGTTGCCGGAGCCGCCTATAAGTATGGTCCTCCGGGGAGCTGGAAGACGAATGTCGCCCAGGGTGGAAGGATGGTGGCTGAGGAGATATCTGAGGAGATATTGGAGCTCGGCGTGAAGGCCGTTAAGGCCCTCGGCCTCGACTACGCCGGAGTGGACATCGCCGAGTCGGATCGGGGGCCTGTGATCCTCGAGGTGAATGGCGCCCCTGGATGGCAGGCCCTGAAGAGGGCGACGGGAGTTGACATCGCCGATAAGATCATCGAATATGTGGAGGGTTTAGTGCGATGAGCTCCAGGGTGAGGGTTAGGATTAGGATGTATGGGGTTGGGGAGGCTGAGGGGGAGCTAATCAAGGTGTTGGCCCCCCTAACCGTTGAGGCACTGCTGAGGAGACTTCCAATAGAGGGTCGAGCCCATCCAATTGAGGGGGGAGTCGCCATCCTCATAGGTCTGGGACGGGGTGAGGAGAAGTCCACCAGGGGCGTCGAGGCTGGAACCATCGCATATTGGCCCATGGAGGACTCCCTCTGCCTCTACCATAGTTCAGCGAGACCCTATACGCCGGTCAATAGGGTTGGCAGGATAACTGAGGGCCTGGAGCTGCTGAGGAAGGTGAGGAGTGGGGGGAGGATCAGGATCGAGGCCGCCTAAAAGATGCCTCTTCCATCCCATCTAATTCCTGGAGGATCAACCTGGGAATCGATATATCACGAGGTCGTGGCTCTTATCGACGAGCTCTATTACGCCCTTCTCCCTCAGCTCCTCGAGGAATCTCTTCGCCACGCTCACCCTCAGGTTGAGTCTATCTGCGAAGCTCTGGGGTGTGATGGCCCTCATACGCTTCAGGAGGTCGAGGAGCTCATCCTCCTCGAATTCAGGTATCTCCACGCTGCCAAGCCTCTTCTCCAGCTTCCTCTCCTCCCTCCTTCCCCTCGCCTTCCTCTCCCTTAGGAGCTGCTGCTTCTCCATCTGGCTGAGACTCTTCTTCTCAGGCATCCCTCTCCCCGATCACTTTAAGAGGGGTGAGATAAATTTGAATCGTCCCCAGATAGGTGTCTGAGAGTTGACCCTCGACGTCAAGCCCCTCGCCTCCGACAGCCTTGGGGTGAGGAGCTCAGCCACCTACATAGATGTAGGGGAGCTCGGCATCCTCATAGACCCAGCCACAGCCCTCGCCCCAGATCGATATGGATTGCCGCCTCACCCCCTGGAGATGGAGGCGAAGAGGAGGCTCTGGAGCGATATAAAGGCGAAGGCCCTGGAGGCTGAGATCATCATCGTAACCCACTACCACTATGATCACATCGATCCGGAGGAGCTGGGAATCTACGCCGACAAGACCGTCCTCATCAAACATCCCAGGAGGCTCATAAACATGAGTCAGAGGAGGAGGGCCTCCACGATAATTCCAAGGCTGAGGGAGCTCACCCTCGAGCTCCTATACGCCGATGGAAAGGGCTTCGAGTTCGGAGACCTTGAGATCAGGTTCTCCAAGCCCGTCCCCCATGGAGCGGACGCCAGGAGGGGCTACGTCTTAGAGGTCTCGATAAGGGGTGACGACGTATTCCTCTACACCTCCGATGTTCAGGGCCCCCTCCTCGAAGAGCAGATGGAGTTCATCCTCGATGAGGATCCCAGGATCATCTTCATCGACGGCCCCACAACCTACATCGAACACCCCATGCTCGAAGTCGAGCTTCAATGGGCCTCAAGGAATCTGAGGAGAATCTTGGAGGAGGTGGAGCCTGAGATCGTCGTCCTGGATCACCATCTCATGAGGGATTTGGGGTATAGGGATCGCCTCCCAGAGGTCTATGAGCTGGGGGAGGAGCTCGGCATCGAGGTTGAGTCTGCGGCGGAGTATCTCGGCCTGGAGCCGAGGCTGTTGGAGGCGAGGAGGAGGGAGCTGTATGGAGAGGCTGAGGAGGAGGCTTGACGCCCTCGAGGCTGAGATGGAGCCGATTAGGAGGAGGATGGAGCTTCTGAGGGCTGAGGCTGAGAGGTGGAGGGCGAGGAGGGATGAGGTGAGGGGGGAGATAGCTAAGCTGAGGGCCGAAGCCGACAGGCTGAGGGAGGAGCTGAGGGGTCGCAGGGGGAGGATAAGGGAGCTGAGGATGAGGGCGAGAATGCTGAGGGCTGAGGCGAGGGAGAAATGGGGGGAGGCGAGGCTCATCGAGGGGGAGGTGGAAGCTCAACGCCGGGGGATTCCACCGAGGAGGACGCTGAGTGAGAGGCTTAGGGAGATCGAATGGAGCATCATGACGACGCCTACAAGGGAGATGCTACAACGAGAGGAGGAGCTTCTGAGGGAGCAGGCTGAGCTGAGGGAGCTCCTGAAGAGGCATGAGATTCTCGACAGGAGGCTGGATGAGGCGCTGATGAGGAGGGCTGAGGCCGAGGCCCTTAGACTCGAGGCGGAGAGATGCCTCGAGGAGGCTGAGAAGCTGTCGGGGGAGACGGAGGAGCTCCAGAGGCGTCTAAACCTCCTATTGGAGGGGATTAAACCCCTGAAGGAGCGGAGGGATGATGCCCACAGGGAGTATGCGAAGCGCCGAGAGGAGATCAGGAAACTGAGGGAGCGGTTGAAGGAGCTGAGAGCAGAAGCCGAGAAGGTGAGGACGCAGCTCAGGGAGCTTGAGAAGATGCGGGAGGAGAGGCGTCAGAAAGCCATAAGGGAGAGGCTTGAAGCGATGAGGAGGGAGGCTGAGAGAAAGCTGAGGGAAGGCGGCAGGCTCACTCTGGAGGAGCTGAGGTTCATCTACGGCGAGGAACCACCCTGACCCAGAGCCCTCTCCACATAATCCCCCCGAGGCGGGCTGAAGGCCTCGTAGATGACGGCTCCATCGGGGCCTGCTTTGAAGCCATGCTCCTCCCCTCCTGGAATCACCCAGGCCATGCCTGCCTTCACCTCTATGGAATGGCCGCCGGAGGTGAGGGTTCCACCACCCTCGACGCATACGCCAGACTGCTCATTTGGATGGCTGTGAAGAGGGACGACCGCTCCAGGCTCTATGTCGAATCTCACAAAGGTTATACGCCCACCATTCACCAGCAGCCTGAGATAGACGCCCTCAATCAGATGGAATCCAGGGGCCTCATCGACCTGTCTATACTCCATGGGGACACCAACCCTGAGAGGCTCGCCGTCTATAAAGCGTTTTCCACCTCGATAATGTTAAGGCTGGGGACACCCGTTAAGGATGGAGATGTCCAAGGTCAGCTTCCCCCTATTCCTCATAAACTTCAAAGCCTACAGGGAGGCCCTGGGAGCCAAGGCCCTAAAACTCGCCTCCATGGCCGAGGAGGCATCGAGGGAGACGGGTGTCTGCATCGCTGTTGCTCCTCAAACCGTCGATCTGAGGCTCATCGCCGGTGAGGTTGATATACCCATCTTCGCCCAGCACATAGACCCCGTAGGCTATGGGAGGTATACGGGGCACATCTCCCCAGAGGCCGTGTTGGATGCTGGATGCGTCGGCGCCCTCATAAGCCACTCCGAGCATCGGCTAAGCCTAAACGTCATTGAGGAGACCGTTAGGAGGGCCTCTGAAGTAGGTCTCATAACTGTTGTGTGCGCCGACACCGTTGAGCGATGCCGAGCCGTCGCAGCCTACAGGCCTACGGCCATAGCGATAGAGCCTCCAGAGCTTATAGGCACTGGGATACCCGTTTCAAAGGCGAGGCCTGAGGTTGTCTCTGGAGCCGTTGAGGCTGTGAGGGGTGTCAACCCCTCTGTTAGGGTTCTCTGCGGGGCTGGCATCACGCAGGGCGTCGATGTGGAGGCCGCCCTTAGGCTCGGCGCCGAGGGAGTCCTGGTGGCAAGCGGCGTCGTGAAGTCCCCAGACCCATATAGGGTGATGCTGGAGCTGGCCTCAGCTATGAGGTCTTAGCCTCCTCTATGAGCTCCTCCAGCAGCCTCCTATGCTCCTCAACCATCTCGTTTAGACGATTCTCCTTCTCGGCCTCGGCGTATATCCTGTATATCGGCTCGGTTCCACTCGGCCTGATGAGTATCCAGCTTCCATCGCTGAACCAGAGCTTCACGCCGTCGATGGTCTCTATACGCTCAGCCTCCACCCTCCCCCTCAGGGCGTCGAGAACCCTCCGCTTCAACTCATTTGGACAGGGGATGCGCTCCTTACGCTGGAAATATCTCGGAAGCTCCCCGAGGAGCTCGCTTAGGGTTCTCCCCTCCCTGGCGAGGATGTCGAGGATCAAAGCCAACGCCATCCCCCCATCCCTCACCGGCTGATGGGGGCCGTAGAATATGCCTCCATTCTCCTCCCCGCCGAGGTTTATACCCCTATCCAACATGGCTCTCGAAACAACTATGCTTCCAACCCTCGTCCATAGGACGCTGCCCCCAGCCTCACGGGCCACCTCCTCGATAACCTTGGAGGAGCTCACAGGAGTCGCTATGGTCTCCCCAGGATGCCTCTTGAGATAGTCCCTGGCGACGAGGGCGAAGGAGCGGTCACCCCAGTGGACTACGCCCCTCTCATCGACGAAGATGGCTCTATCGCCGTCGCCGTCGAAGGCCACACCAAGATCGGCGTCGACGGCCTCCACAAGTCTGGAGAGGCCGCCGAGATTGTCAGGCCTCGGCTCCGAGCCCCTACCTGGAAAGGCTCCATCTATATCTGCGTTAATCGTATAGACTTCACAGCCAAGCCTCCTCGCCAGCTCAGGCGCCGTTAGGGCTGCTACGCCGTTGCCGGGGTCGACGACAATTCTGAACCTCCTCTTCCTAATCGCCTCGACATCAACGTGGCTGAGGACTCCGTCGATGTAGATGCCTATAGGATTGAATCCCTCAATCGAGCCGACCTCACCCCAAGGCTTCAGGGGCGGCCCACCCTTGAAGTAGAGCTCCTCTATCCGTTCCTCAACCTCCCTCGGGGCCTCGACTCCGTCTCCCATGATGACCTTGACTCCGTTGAACTCCGGTGGATTATGTGAAGCCGTGATCATGATTCCGCCGTCGAGGCCGAGATTCTTCACGGCGTATTGCAGCGTGGGAGTCGGCAGCAACCCCATGTCGTGAACCATACATCCCACGGCGAGGAGGCCGCTTATGGCAGCCCTCGCCAGCATATCGCTGCTGGTTCTGCCATCTCTCCCCACGGCGATCTCCCCGCCGAGGAGATGTCCAGCGGAGGCTGAGAGCCTTAAAACGAGGTCTGGTGTAAGCTCCCTATTTACAACTCCCCTGACGCCGTTTGTTCCGAAGAGTCTTCTTGGCATCACATCACCCTTCTCGGCTGGAGGATGCTCTCCTCCACCCGTTTGGAGGGGCAGATGGTGACTCCCCCGGTGATGGTGACTCCATCGCAGAGGGTGACGTAGTCCCCGATGAGGCTTCCCGTCTCCACCTTAACCCACCGCTCGAGGGTTGCGTTCTCCCCGATGATTGCGTTCTTAATGGAGCTATAATCCCCTATAGTGGCCCCGGGGAAGATTATCGAGTTCTCTATCCTACATCCACGGCCGATGACGACGTCGTCGGCTATTGATGTGTGGGGGCCTATCACCGAGTCGCCGCCGATGTGAACACCTCTCCCTATCGATGTTGGTGGGAGCAGCTTAGCTGTCTCATCCACCTCCACGTCGTCGCCCATCTGGACTCCACCCATCCGCTCCAACAGCAGTGAATTAGCCCTGAGATAGTCCTCGGGAACCCCTATATCGACCCAGAGGGCTGAGGCCTTATAGCCGTAGAGGAGCCCCTCCCCAGCCAGCTTTGGGAATATCTCCCTCTCCGTCGAGACTGGTCTCCCAGCCGGTATATAGTCGAGGATTTCGGGCTCGAAGACGTAGATGCCTGCATTGATATAGTTGCTCGGAGCCCTCCCAGGCTCAGGCTTCTCAACGAAGCGTAGAATCCTACCCTCGCCGTCGAGCTCCACAGCCCCATACCTGCTGGGATCCGGAACCTCTATCAAGGTGATGGTGGCCAGACCCCCCCTCCTCCGATGATAGTTTAGGAGCTCCCGATAATCGACGTCTGAGATGACGTCTCCGTTGAGGACGAGGAAGGGGCCGTCTCTTAGATGCTCCTCAGCCCTCTTAATCGGCCCAGCCGTGTCGAGGGGCCTCTCCTCACGGCTGTAGATGATGCCAAGGTCATACTTCGTTGGGCCGAGATACCTCGCTATGGCCTCAGCCATATAGTTGACGGCCATCACAACCGTCTCGACGCCGCATCTCGATAGGGACTCAAGGGTCCAGTCTATGAGGGGCTTGTTGGCGACGGGGAAGAGCATCTTAGGCCTTGTGCAGCTCAGAGGCCTAAGCCTCGTGGCGAATCCCCCAGCTAATATCAGGGCCTTAAGGCCGTTCATCTCATCACCCTTTAGGTGGTTTACTTATCAAGCTTTTCCGAGGAGGAAGGAGAGCTCCCTGCTTAGGTGTTCATTCTCGAATTTCTCATAGCGCTCTATGGAGCCCATGTCATACCAGAAGGCGTCTGTTATGTAGGCTCCAACGGGGTATCCAGCCTCTATGAGGTGGGGTATGAAGTCCCCCATGAGGTCGAGGCTGCTGGAGCTCCTCTCCCTGGAGAATCTATCCAGCTCGCTTAGTATCCAGCCGCTTAGGGCGAGAACCCCTATGCTGACGGGGCTCCTCAACATCGGCTTCTCTATAAAGCTCTTAACCCATCCATCGACGACCTCAGCCATTCCAACCCTGATCCTGAAGCCGTAGGCGAGGGCTATAGTGGCCGAGGCCTTAGAGCTTAGATGCCTCTCAGCCAGTTCACTTAGGTTGATGTTTGAGAGTATGTCTCCATAGTAGGTGATGAGGCAGTCCTCATCGGTGAGGGCTCCACTCCTATAGGCGTTGACGATGGCGTTTGCGCTCCCCCTCATCTCGGGTTTGTCGAGGATGTAGGTGATCTCGACGCCGAATCTCGAGCCGTCGTCGAAGTAGTTCCTGATCTGTTGATGCTTATAGCCTACGAGGAGGATCAGCCTCCTTATGCCATGATATCTGAAGAGTCTGATGATATACTCCAATACTGGTCTCTGCTCCTCGCCGATGGGTATCATACACTTCTGGAAGTAGTAGGTGAGGGGTCTGAACCTCGTCCCCTCCCCGCCTGCGAGGATGACTCCCTTAACCCCCATTTCACCTCACCTTCGCTATCAGCATTAATAAGCCGATGAGGAGGATGACGAGGCCGAGGGGTGTGAAGACCCTTGGATCGCAGACCCCCGCCTCAGCCTTCAGCGATATATAGGTGAGGTAGGAGCCTATCAGGAGGATTAGGAGGCCTATCACCCTGATGGAGATGTCTAAAAGGGAGGTCTCCTGAGGCATCTCACCATAATTATCTATGAATTTTTAAAGAGTTATGCACCGGCCTCCTCCAGCTTATCCGGCAGATATCTGTCGACGATGTATGTCAAACCATATCTGCTGAAGGCCTCCAGCTCAGCCTTCTGACCGATCTCGAGGAAGGTGTCGATCTCCCTCTGCCAGAGCTCCCCCTGATACCTCGGGTCCCGCTTCAGCTCCTTAAGCCTCTTCACATCCTTCTCCGTGAGGTTTTCAGTCGGCAATTTATATCGTATTATATCGGTGGCCCAGACTCCGATCCACTTCGCATCGGGGGTCGCCAGGCCTCGGAGGTGGGCGGCGTTCGCCGATCCCGAGATGATGACCATGGCTATATGCATACCCCAGGGATCGCCGTCGGTGAAGAGGTAGACCGGCAGTCCATGCTCCTCGTTTAGGCGTTTAATCAGCGTCCTCGTCGCCCTCGGGGCCTGCCCAGCGGTGTGTATGAGGATGGCGTTGAAGCGTTTATGAGCTTTCTCCTCTATGAGCCTCGTGAACATGGCGCCCTTCTCTATGACGAGAACCTTGTCGGCTGAGGTCTCTATGATCTCGGCGGTGCTCAGCGCGGGTCCTATCATCATTCCGTCGGGGTGCTCTGTGAGGTTGAGGCGTTTACCCTCATAGCCTGGGACGGTATACTCGATGGTTAGGTCTCCGAAGATGGCGCTCCTCTCCTCTGGGTAGATGTTGAAAGCCTCCCGAGGCATATTCAAGGCGGTTTCGAGGTCTGTGATTATCTCATCCGACTCATCCTGGCTTTTGAACTCGATGTCTCTGAGGCCCCTCGCTGAGTAGTAGACCTCCCTGAGGGTGCTGGTCTTCCTCAGCTTTAGGAGCTCCCTCGCAAACCAGGCCGTCCAGACGAGCTGGGTGAAGGGTCTGATATGCCTTATGTTCCTTGAATGCCTCCTGATGACCCTATCTCCGAGGACGTATTGCCTTAGCTCTGGGTCGTAGACGATGTTATCCGTTGAGCGGCTTTGAAGCATTATCCAGGGGAATTCACGGTTCTCTATCTGCTCGCAGATGATGTTTCCAAGCTGTTTCAGGGCGAGCTCCACCGCCGTCCTCCGCTTCTCAGCCACTCTAAGTCTCCTCCTCAAGCTTGGGCACCTCCCTCAGGGGGCTCTCCGCCTCCGACACCTCGAGGCTTACGGCTTTGAGGAGGGGCTTAATATCCGGGGGCTTCTCCCTGTCGCAGAGCTTAGCCGAGAACTCGGCTATCTTCGGGAGATACTTCTCGAAGATGCTTAGCCTACGCCTCTCCTTCGCCAATCTGATCCTCCTTGAGATGTAGAGTCTCAGATGCCTCGCTATACTCCTCAACGCATTGGTGATCTCACGTTCAACCTCGGGCTGATCGGCCATATACTCCTTCCCGACGGTTTTGTAGGGTATCTTCGTCGAGCAGACGTGGACGACCACCACCATCGGCGAGTCTGGGGAGACCTTATAGGTGCTCCAGTTGATGATTTTGTGAACAACCTTCCAGACGACTCCGCTGGACTCGTCGAAGAGGAGGGGGATTCGATTCGCAAACCTGTAAATCTTTATACCCCTCCCCAGCCTCCGCTCGATAGTCTTCCCATAGGCGATGGCAGCCTCAACTATGAAGGGATATCCCAGATATGTTGATGGCTTCCTCTGAACAACCTTTAGGAAGTCCTCTTCGGTTAGGCCGAGCTCCTTTCGTATACCCATCTCGAGGAGATGCTCGCCGATGGGTGAGAGGCAGCTTGGGTCTGGCCTCTGGAATCCGTCGAATTCCCTTGCCGCCCTCACCAGTTTGACGAGCTCCTCTGGGCTTAGGCTCTTAGGGTTTTTCCCAGGGTCTATTCCGGCTTCCTTGAGGAATCTCTCAGCCGTCGCTGGGCCTACCCCCTGGAAGTGGCGCATCATGAATCCCTTCATCGTCTTCTCCCCCGTTATAGCTATTAGACGTCGATAGGTTTCGACGTCAGCTCCCTGTGGATGGGGTCTCACGGCTCTCGGGGGAGGGGGCATCTCCTCCGTCACCCTCTCAAAGAGGTATAGGCGTCCCCTTGGGTCTATGAAGGTGATCTCGGCGTAGGGGTTGACCATGGCCGTCTGCTTCAGATACTCGTAGATTCGATACATGCTCCTGCTGTAATCCCCCTCCAGGTAGAGCTCCACCGCTGTCCCACGCCATCCATTCCTGTTTGCCTTCACCCTGTGGCTGAGTATTATGGGCTTGTTGTGGACGATGTCTATCATCATCTCGTATTCATGGATGTCTCTGCCGGTGCTGGATGTCACCCTCACGGGCTTATGGGTTGTTATCTGTCCATATAGGATAGTTATGGTTCCGCCGAGGCCGAAGGTTCCCCTGCTCTGCTTCAATATGTATTTGGAGCCGTAGAGGACTTGGCCGAAGCATCGGGGTATATGCTCCGGCGGCACCCCAGTCCCGTTGTCCTCCACCCTCAGCGCATAGATGCTTGTTCCGCTTCCAGTCTCCGAGACCTCCCTGATCCTGATGTAGATGTCTGGGGGGACTCCACGGAGCTCGCAGGCGTCGAGGGAGTTCTCGACGAGCTCCCTGATGGCTGAGTACATCGCCCTGCTTGGATTGCTGAAACCTGCGATCTCCCTGTTTCGATAGAAGAAGTCTGAGGGGCTTATTGATTTGTAGATGGCCTCAGACAACTAATCCACCTCCTCCCCCTCCCATAGCAGCATCTTCTCCCTCCTTAGTCTGCGTCGATAGTCATAGAGGAATCTCCAGACTGTGCTGTGGAAGGCTCCCTCGATGAGCATCAATACGGCTTCACGGGCTATTGGCAGCCTATCAACCCTGCCTATTATGGAGACTGTGTCCCCGTAGACGCTTATGAGGGTCTCGGTGAGCTCCTCCAGCATCGCCCTCGCCTTGCCGTTGCGCCCTATTATCCGGCCCTTAACCCTCTTCAAGGCGTTCTTCGATCGGCCCACGTGATCTGTGAGGTCTATTATGATGAGGCCGTAGTCCTCCTCCCCAAGCTTCATAGCCCTCTCTGGGCTGAAGCCCCTCCCTATGGCCTTGACTATGTTCATCACCGTGTATATGTTCGCAGGATCCGTCGATGGGGAGGCTAGGGATATCTCCACCGACCCCGAGTCGCTGTCGATATGTATCTTGACGTTGAACCGCTTCTCCAGCCTCCTCTTCACTCTTCCCCCTGGCCCTATGAGGACTCCTATGCGCTCCATGGGGATTTTAACGTAGGTCTTCGGCTCCACCCCTAACCCACCGCTCTATGGTTTCTAAATCTAAAACCTCCACGCCTAACTCTGAGAAGTAGTTGTTTATGTTGACTATATCCCTTCTTAGAAGCTGGTCGGAGAGGGGGTGATCGAGGAGGACGGCTTGGGATATGTCGAAGATGACGGGTTTCTCCTCCCATATCATGATGTTGTATTCGCTTAGGTCTCCGTGGACTAGGCCTGCCCCCATGTACAGCAGCCTAACCTCCCTCAGCAGCCGGTGATAGAAGTCCTCTGGGTCTCTGGGCTTCGCCTCCCTCAGCAGCGGCGCAGGGACGCCGTCTCGGCCGATGAATCCCATTACGAGGATGTTCCTGTAAAATGCATAGGGCTTTGGGACGTTGACCCCAGCCTTCTCGGCTCTCTTGAGGTTTTTGAACTCCTTACGTGTCCAGGCGTAGATGAGTCTTCTCGGGTCTCTCCTTATGCGTTTGAATCTTGGGTCTCCCTCGATGTATTTCAGCATCCCCTTCCTGAACTCGGCTGTCGCCGTATAGTATATCTTTATGGCTATCTCCTCCTCCTGCGGTGTGAGTCCCCAGTATATGCGCCCCTCCTTCCCGGCTTTGACTACGCCGTAGATTCGGTCTATGACGCCCCGCTTCATCAGCTTATATATGCCTTCGAGGGTGAGTTTGTCGAAGACCTCCTCGATGACCTCGAACTCCTCTGAGCGCTTCTCCTTCATCAGACTCTCTTCCTCGTATCTTCTAACCTCCTCCTCCACCTCCTCCTCGAACTCCCTCTCACTCAAGGCCGTTCTCTCCAGGGCTACTCTATCTTAAGTATCCCCTCCCTCCTCAGCTGATCAACTTGACCCTGGGTGTAGCGCCAGAAGATGTCTCCCCGGGTCTCATATTGGAAGTCCCAGGGGGAGACCAATACCACATCCCCCTCCCTAATCCAGGTGCGCCGCTTCATCTTCCCCCTGATCCTGCAGACCCGGGTGTGACCATCCTGACATCTGACCAGGACACGATCATAGCCTAATAGCTTCTCAACTATCCCGAGGACGTCGTTCTCCGATGGGTAGACCATCTCCTCCTTTATGTCCCTCTCGCTGATCACCTTCTTCTTCCCCATACCCCCTCTCCCTCCCCCAATAAGGGGGAGTGGAAGCTTAAAAATCGTTTCCGTAAATCTACGGGGTTTATCCAAGAGATTTAACATAAAACAACAAACAATAATCAACGAATCATAATATCTTGCCATAATTGGGTATCTCCACGGGAACCTCCTCGACGACCTCAATCGACTTGAGGGTGACTTGGCATAGGTAGGCGTAGACCTCCACTCCGCTCCTATGGGCCTCCCTCAAGGCCTCCGCAAATCCTGGGTCTAACCGGCTGTTCGGCCTGAACTTCACGGCGTCTCCCCGCTGGATGATGAAGACGATGGCTGCCCCGAAGCCTCGGGGTCTATAGGTGAGATTCCTCAGATGTCTCCGACCTCTCTCAGTTGGGGCGTCTGGGAAGAGGGCGGTGCCCCCCTCGACGAGGGTGCAGGACTTAACCTCCACCAGCATCTGCCTGGGGCCTCCGAGGAGGAAGTCTATCCTCGAACCGTCGAGTCGGAGCTCCTTCGCCTCCACGTTGAATCCCTCAAATCCCTTCAGGGTTCCCCGCCCCAGGGCCTCCTCAAACAACCTGTTTGGCATGCGGGAGTCTATGGAGACGAGGACACCGTCGTCCTCCACGAGAGCTAAGTCGAATTGCGTCCTCCTCCCAGGCTTGGGATTCCCATGGATGTAGATGGTGGCCCCAGGGGTGAGGAGCTTCTGAAGCCTCCCAGGATTCGGTATGTAGACCTCAACCTCGTTGCCGTTCAGCTCTGCGAGGCCTAGAAATCTGTTGAGCCGCCTCTTGAAGATGGCTCTGAGGAGCGGATGGGGGAGGTGCATCAATTATAGTTGGGTCTCAGCCTTTAAGGTGTGAATGCCACCATTAACATCTGAAAAATTTTTATAATGTCGTAAGGAGGTCTCCCTTTATCTTAGGAGCTCCTCGATTCTTCTGAGCATCTCATCGTTGGAGGCTGCGATGACCGAGAGCCTGCTGTCTCTCTCCAGCTTTAGGTCTCCCATGTAGACGTCATTCAATCTATAGGCTCCTCCGGCCTCCCTTAGGATGTGGAGGGCGGCTGCCGAGTCCACAGCCCTTAGGACTCCCCTTACGTCGATGTGGGCGTCGAGGACTCCCTCAGCTACGAGGCAGATGGAGAGGGCTGCTGACCCAAGCTGCCTGAGATGCCTCGCTTTGGCTATTAGTCTCCTCAGCCTATTCATGGGGGCTGACTTGCTTATGTCTATGCTCAAAATGGCCTTCGATAGTGGTCTGGCCCTCCTCGGCCTTATGGGTGTGTCATCCCTCCATGCTCCCACGCCCTTTGCTGCCTTGTATACCCTGCCCCTCGGTATGTCGAGGACTATGGATGCTATGCCCCCTGAGAGGTATTCGGTTTCGGAGAGCATCAGCGAGACGGCTGAGAAGGGTATGCCCACAGCCATATTCGTCGTCCCATCGAGGGGATCAGCGATCAACAATAGCTCTCCACCCCCTATGGTTGCCTCACCCTCCTCGCTCACCAATCTCACAGAGGCTCCGGATCGACGTAGATACACCTCTAAGGCCTCCTCAGCCGCCTCGTCGACGATGCGTTTACGTCGCTCAAGGCTTAGGCCTCGGCTCTCCCCCTCAGCCTTTAGTATGGCCTCCCGCACCCTCCAGGCTGCCTCGACGAGGATTTCTAGATGCCTAGACGAATCCATTCTCCCTCATCGCCTCTATAATCCTATCAACAGCCTCCTCAGGGCTATCCCTCACGCAGTCTATCTCGACGTCTATCTGCCATGGCTCTTCATACTCCACCTGCGCCCCTGGGACGAACTGCGCCTCACCCGTCTCAGCCATCCTATATATGCCCTTAGGGTCTCTCTCCCTACAGACCTCGAAGGGGCATCGAATATAGACCTGCAGGAATTTATCTATCAACCCCCTGGCGGCCCGTCTCCAACGTCGCTTATGGGCTGTCGCATCGAAGATGACGTTTACACCGTTCTCAACCAGTAGGACGCCGATGTAGACGAAGGCATTGTAGAAGAATTCTCTCTCCTCCAAGGTGTAGGTCGGTCTGGGTGTGAGAACCCTCCTAACTACATCGGATTCGAGTATATAGGCGTCAACACCCATCTCCTCAAGCCTACTTTTCAAAGCCCTCGCTATCGTTGACTTACCAGATGCCGGTAGACCCGTGATCCAAACAGCCCATCCGGGCTCCCTGGCCAACTATGGCTCCTCCAATAGCGGGTTTATATCCCAGGGATTTAAGACGTCAACCTCCAGTATGTTCCTGGCGAAGTTCAGTAGGCCCCTTCGAACCTTCAGGCTGAGGGTTGGATACCAGACCGGCGAGGCTATGACGAGAGCCCTCCAGCAGTAGAAGGGCTGGACAACCTCCAGGAGCTCCTCGTCTCCGGTCTCGTCGAGGTAGACCTTGTAGAAGGTTTCCCAAAGCTCCTTGAAGGGGCCGCTTAGGTCTCCATATCGCTGTAGGGAGTAGAAGAGGTAGTTGATGGTCATCGACGATACGTCGTCAGCCGGTTCACCCCACTCGCCTCTGCTGCGGTCTAGTAGTGTGAAGTCGGTTCCGGCTCTGAAGATGATGTTCCAGGGGTGGAAGTCTCCGTGAACCTGGCTAAGCCTATGCGTCTTATGCTTCAGCCTCCACCTCCAATCTATGCAGCGTTTCTCGATGTCGATGAGCTCCTCAGCTCTGATGTATTCAGCCTCCTCCGGATAGCTGTCCGTCAATCCGAAGATACATTCACTATGGCCGACGAGTTCCCTGATCCGTCTTCTATACAGCTCTGGGTCATCCCTCTTAACGGAGTGTATCTCGGCTAGATACCTGGCAAGCGCCCTGCATCGCTTCAGGTCTAATCTGGTTAGGGTTCCGCTGTCTCTTATTCTGTCGAGGTCGTGGAAGTATTCCCTGCCTTCGGCGAGGTCGGTTAGGAGGAAGAACTCCTCGCATCCGCTTAGGCTTAGGGCTTCGCCATCCCTGGTGAAGGCCCCTATGTCCAGAGCTTTCACATGCCTTGGCAGCTTGTTGAAGGCCTCAGCCTGCCATAGGAGTATGGCAGCCCTATCAGACATGCATTCATGGCCGAAGCCTCCAGGCTTTATGGTGTTTATCACGACGCTCCTAGCCTCGCCGTTCAGCTCGAAGTCTATGCGTAGGGGGACTCCATAGCCATATGCCTTTAAGGCGTCCTCCTCCCTCACCGAGACTCCGAGGGGCTGCAGCCTCCTGATGGAGACCCCCCTCCCGAAGACTTGGGAGAGGTAGCGTTCAAGGGCCTCAGGCTTAAGCCTCATCTCATTACCATCGACGACCCCAATTAAAGGGCTTCCCCTCGATGGGGAGGCTTTAAAAGTCCGGGTTCACAGCCTCTTTAGACGTATGGCTGAGAGGAGTAGACGCCCAGAGTGCTATGGGATGTATGGCCTCGGCGAGGAGTGTCAGAGCTGTCCATGGAGGCGTGAATGTATGGAGGCGACTGAGAGGATAATCGCTGCGGCCACGAGGAAGGGAACCCACGTTAGGGTTGTGAGCAAGTATAAGGAGAGGAAGTTCAAGCCGAGGCGTATACCCTAATCCTCCTGATAAACCCTCGACTCGCCTTGGACTCTCCTCACCCTTATTATGTTGACGCCCTCTTCCTCTCCGTATCCGTGATGCGTCACGAGGAGTATCTGCCCTATCTCCCTGCTGCTCCTCGCGATGTATTCCAATAGCTGTGGAATGTTCTCGGAGTCAACTGCATCCGTCGGCTCGTCGAGGATTAGGAGGTGGGTGAAGCCCATAACCCTAAGCAGTGCGAGGCGCTCCGAGAGGGCGAAGAGGCTTTCATGGCCTCCACCCGCCCTCCAGGCCGGTATCATGCGTTCAGCCCCTATGGGTCTGACCTCCAATATGTAGGTTTCACGATCTATATGGCAGCCTGAGTAGACCTGCTGGTCGGTCAGCCTCTCGAAGTATTTGTATGTCAGCCATTCCAATCGGCGTAGAACCCTGTCTCGGAGCTCCTTCTCATATTCGCCGTATCGCTCTACGATGCGCTCCAGCACCGATATCTTCGCCTCATACTCCCTCACCCTCTCGAGTTTAGACCTCTCCTCCTCCAGAGTCCTCCTCGCCTCTTCTCGTCGACGCTCCACCTCCAGCCTTCTGCGTTCAGTCTCCCCTATTAGGGCCTCCAGCGATCTAACCTCCCCCTCAGCCTTTGAGGCCTTCCCCCTCAGCTCCTTTAGATGCTCCTCTATGCCTCTCCTTGCTTCTTCGAGTGTTGGGAAGGCTTGGTTCAGGGTCTCCTCAGCCCTCATCCTCACGGCCTCCCCCATCCTCTCAAGCTCATCCTCCAGGGCCTTCCCCCTCTCGAAGAGTTCTCGGATGGTCTTCCTCAGCTCCTCTATCCTTCGGAGCTTCTCCACGAATCTCGACAGCGCCCTCTCCACCTCCAGGCGTCGCTCCCTCGCCGAGTTCAGTTGGCTCTGGGTCGCCTTGATCTCGGCTTCAAGGTCTCCGAGGCGGAGTTGTTTGGCCTCAAGCTCCTCCCTCCACTTCTCTATATCCCTCTCCAGGAGCTGGTAGTCGACGACCTGCCCACACTTCGGGCATCTGGTTAATCCGCTTTTCTTCAGCTCCAGATGCTCCTCGATCTGATTCCTAAGCGTCGCTATCTCACCGTCGAGGCGTCTACGCTCAGCCATCAACTCCTCTTCAAGGGTTCTCTGAAGACTCTCCTCCAGCTCCGTCATCTCCCTACGACGCTGCTGGAGCTCAGCCAACCGCTTCTCAGGCTGCTCCCCAATCTCCTTGTAGAGGCCTATCAGCTCCTGCTCCCTATCTCTTCTACGCCCCCTCAAGACCTGGAGCTCGGTTTCAGCCTCTCTCAACTTCTCGAACTCGGCCTCAAGGTTCTCAGCCCTCCTCAACCTCTCCATTATGGCCGTCAATCTCCCCTTTGCCTCCGTCAGCTTCTCCTCCAGCTCCCTGCGTCGCTCCGAGAGCTCCAGGAGCTCCCCCTCAGCCTCCTCGATGTCCTTCTCAGCCGCCCTTATACGCTCCTCTATGGCTCCCCGCTCGGTTAGGCCTCCCCGCTCCTCGAGTTTACGCCTCACCTCCCTTAGCTGCTCCCTTATCTCAGCCGGAGTCGTCAGCCCCAAGATGGCATCCATCCTAACCCTCCTTGGATTGAGAATCTCCACGAACTCCTTCTGCCTGGCGTAGACGACGTTGAAGAAGGTGCGCTTCCCTATGCCCAGCAGCTCCCTTATACGTCTCCGAACATCCCTCTCCTTTGTGTAGGGCCTCTCCTCTCCCTCCACCTCCAGCTTCAGCAGAGTCGTCTGAAACTCCTCTCCACCTCTACGGCTTGGAACCAGCATCCCCTCACGGGTGACCCTAACACCCTGACCCGTCAGGGGGCTTCTAAACCTCAGTGAGACATGGAGCTTGCCCCCCCTCAGCGGTATCAGGTCTCTCTTGTTGACTCCTGGAACCTCTCCGAAGAGGGCGAAGAGGATGGCCTCAAGCAGCGTCGTCTTCCCAGAGGCGTTTCGACCAGAGATCTTGTTGACTCCAGGCTTAAACCTCACCGTCTGCCTCGATCCATAGCATTTAAAGTTCTCGAGGGTTAGCTCCTCTATCACCTCTGTTCACCCCTTGAAGCTGTGCTCCTCGAAGCGTCTCAGCCACTCCTCTATGAGGGGCCTCCTCTTACTCGGCGTCAGCAATCCGGTTTCGACGCTCGCCTCCTCCTCAAGGGTTTCTCGCACCCGTTCATGCATCTCAGCTATCTCCTCTGCGAAGGGGCCGAAGTCTCTGAAGAACTCCTCGACGGCCACCTCCTCCCCGCCTGGTGGAGGCATGAAGGGGGGCATCTCCAAACCCATGGTGTCGACGTCAACCCATAGGAGGAGGGGCTCACCCTCCACGAGGCCTTCAACCTCCCTTAGGTCTATGTCGCTGGGCAGACCCTCCGAGAGGGGCCCCCTGACGGGCACCCTCAGATAGCCCTGCTTGTTGACCCTCCTCAACTCCTCTATGAAGCCCTTAACGGCCTCGATTATCCGCTCGGCATACCAGCTTGGAGGTCTACGTCGATCAGAGGTGACGGGTATGCGCCTCATCACATGCATCGGCTCGATCCTTATCCACCTGAAGTTTGGTTTCTCACCCTCAGCATCCTCGATGATGTAGAACCCCTTCTCGGGTTTTTCTCCGAAGTCATACATCTCGAGGGAGCCTGGGGTTAGGAGCCATCCCCCATTCGGTAGGGGCTTGGGTTTATGCCTCTCATGGTGGTGGCCTGCGAAGACGTAGCGGGGATCAACCTCAACCAATTCGTCGATGGTTAGCGCAGGGCTGTAAGGGGGGATGTCCTGGTATCCCTGGATGAAGGTGTGGAGCATCAGAATCCTCAAGGCGTCGGCCTCGGCCCTCTCAAAGGCGGGCTTCACCAGTTTCTCATAGGCTTTCGCTATGTTCTCATAGTAGCCTAGGCCTACGACGTAGACCCTGTCATCGCTGTAGATGAGGTTTTCCTCGTCGAAGATGTGGAGGTATTTTGCGAGGGGATGCCTTATATAGTCGAGGGTGTCTGAAAGCGGTCTGCCGTCGTGGTTCCCCCTTATGATGAGTATCTTAGGCTCATGGCCGTGCTGTTCTGTGATGCCCGTTGCGAGGCGGTATAGCTCATCGTGGACGAATTGGACGAGGCTCGGCCTGAGGGTTCTGCGCTCGAAGAGGTCTCCGCAGATGAAGATGTAGTCGACACCGGCTTCAATGATGGCGTCCACAGCCTTCCTGAAGGCCTCGGTGAAGGCTCGGCGTCTATGCTCAGCTATGGCGAGGGGTATCGACCTCCCTATATGGGCGTCAGCCAGGACGGCGAACTTCATGCCTCTCTCCTCCTAATATAGGGCCTCATCCTCTTCCTCCTCCGCCTCCCTTAGGGCCTCCTGGAGGAGGCCGTAGACGTCTGGGGTTCGCCCCCCATGTCTTGTTTCACGTCTCATCGTCTTAATCATCACGGGTATTGGGACGAAGGGGCCTATGAGGACTGCTTCCCCCTGCTCGAGGGCTGGTAGGTCTTCCAATAGGTCTTCGGAGAAGGATTCACTCGCCGCCTGTATCGTCCGCTGATCCTGTGGGTTTATGACTCTGAATATGGCGAGGTTTCCACAGTTGCTTAGGATGTCTGGGTCGAGTCTCCTGGGGCGTTGGCTTATAACGGTGAGGAAGAGGCCGAACTTCGATCCCTCAGCCGCTATCCTTGCGATGATGTCCCTGCTGAACCTCACACCCCTATCTAGGGGGGTTGCGAATCTGTGTGCCTCCTCGATGAAGATGAAGAGGGGGTGCCTCGCCCAGGGTTGACGCCTATACTTGGCCTCGAAGACCCTTCGCAGTATGACGCCTACGAGGACATCTTGAACATAGTCCGGTAGGCCGCTTAGGTAGATGTCTGAGAGGCGTTGGGGCTTGAAGAAGGCCTTGACGTCGATGTCGCCGTAGGTGAATATTCCCTCACGTTTAAGGTCTTCAAGCCTCTCGATGATCCCCTCTATACGCTCCTCTGCCGTCCCCTTCGCCTCCTCCATCAGCCTCTCCAATCTGTTGAGGATGTCATCGAGCGTGTAGTTTTGTTTTTCAGACCTCAGCTCCTCGAGGGTTTTTCTCAGGAGGAAGCGTTGGCGGGGCCCCTCTATGCGGGTGAGGGCGCATAGCTCCCTAAAGCCTATCGAGGAGGCGCTGAGCCTAAGGGGCTTGACATGGGGCGCCTCGAGGCGCTCAGCCGCCTCGGGTCTATAGACGGTGACCTTATCATGGAAGAATTGGTGGAGTCTCCCATCGGGCTTTAAAACCATCTCCGCATAGTCGCCGTGGACGTCTATGGCGAGGATTGAGGCTCCATATCTCAGGAGCTCCTCCATGATGCGCCCAGCGAAGTAGCTCTTCCCATATCGGGTCATAGCCAATATGGCCATATGCCTGTGGAGCTCCCTCCCAGAGATGGGGATGATGATGTTCTCCCTATGCAGCAGATGTCCCACGTTGAGCGGTATCTCCTCCTCCGGTAGGGTGAAGAACTCCCTGAGCAGCTCATCTGAGGCTCTATACACCGGCGTCCCGGGGAGAGGTGGTGATCTCGGTCTGCGTATCTCCCTCCGCCCATCGGCGTCGTGGATGTAGCCGAGAACTTTGGCCGTGGCGTATATCTGCAGTAGGTCTGGTGTTAGGCCGAGTTGACGCTGTTTATGGGCTGCCCCAGGGGTGGTTCTCCTATCGTAGAAGGGGTGGCTTGAGATTAGGCGTTTCACCTGTCCAAGCACCCTGACCCGCCTCTTAGAGCCGTCGGGCTGCTGCTCCTCCACCTCCAGCTCCACATATTCATAGTTGACGGGCCTGTAATCTGGGTCTGAGATGTTGAAGTCGAAGTGCGTCGGGTCTGCCTGGCCGATGACGTAGCCATACTCCCTCAAGGCCTCAGCACCCTCCTCCGGCTTATGATGCTCAACCCAGCCTCCTCCAAACGCCTTATGATGAGGGGCTCATAACGGGATTCGTATAGGCCTCTGTCAAATCTGGCGATTAGATCAGCCTGGTAGAGGGGTATATTATACTCAACTTCGTTGCAGAACCAGTAGGCGAGTTGATTTAGGAGCTCCTCCAACCCCTTTAGGGGCTGTCCTTCATCTATGAATCTGTCAGCCTGATAGCTCTCCCAGGGCTCCATGTATCCGATGAGGTTTGAGAGGAAGTCCACCCTCATGGGTCTGGCCTCCGGCTGGGGTCTGAAGATTGTTGAGGCCACCCCAGGCTGAGACAATATACGTCTATAGGCCTCCTCAACTCGTTTAGAGAGCTCCTCGTCGATGTCGATTGGGAGCTGTGGACTCCTCCACTGTTGGGGTGGGGCGAGGAGGAGGGGTGTCGTATATCCCTCTCCGATGGTGGCCTCCCTTACGAGGGCGGTGTCGCAGAGAGGCGACCAAGTGAGGTCTTCCCGCTCTCTAAGTCTTCTAAATAGGCTTTGAAGCCTCTGAGGGGCTGCCCAATACAGCTCCTCCAACAGGTCTCTGAGGCCCCTCACCTCAGCTATCTCCCTTAGAAGCGTTAGGTGGAGGTTGAGGGCTGTCGAGTCCTTCGCTATGGCTGCGAGGGTGAAGCCAGCCATGGATGTGAGGCTGTGAAGTGAGGCTACGGCCTCGAGGAGCTCCATCAGCAGCTCTGGATGGTGGATGTATTCCCCTAACCGTCTGGGTATTCCCATCGGCCTTAGGGAGCCATCCATCAGGAGCAGCGGCCTCTCCCCCCTCTCCAAGACTCGTTGAGCGGCCTCGTGGGCCGCCGAGTATTCGGCTATCATCCTCACATATCTCGTTATGGCCTCCCTGTCGGCCTCCTCGTAGGCTTCGCCTATGTAGAGTTTCACCCGTTTAACTATGCTGCTCTCCCCGTTTTGGTAGATGAGGGCGCAGGCTCGGCCTACGGCTGCGAAGCCTCCATAGGCGAAGGTGGAGGATTGAACACCTCCATCGACGGCTATGACGACTCCCTCAAACCCCTCAGGCCTCGGCATGTAGCTTCTCCAACGCCTCCTAAGCAGCCTGACGACGGCTGTGAGGGGCCTGGGCTCAGCTCTCCCCCTTAAACCCTGGACAACCCTCTCAAGCTCCTCGTAGAAATCCTCGAAGAATAGGTCAACAACCCTCGACAAGGCCTTCAACCCCGGTGCGGCGGCAGCTCCCCGAGGGAGCAGGGGCGGCCGGAGGGCAGTCCCGCCCTCCCCCCTCAGCCCCGGGTCTCCACGAGCGCCGAACGTCCAGGCTTAGGTTGCTCCCTCCCGGGCCTGGCCAGGTTCACCTGGTTAGGGCCACGTGGCCTCCCTACGGAGGCTCGACGGCCCTCCGCCGGCCCCGTGGGTCGAGGCCTCAGCGGGGTTTAGG
>CAZGKJ010000004.1:0-50205 GCA_964525955.1 uncultured Candidatus Bathyarchaeia archaeon | reverse complement strand
ATGGTAGAGCGTCCGGCTGTAGCTCCGCCCTCCAAGGGCGAGGCGTCCAGCCATTGAGCAGACACCGGATGGTTCCCGGTTCGATTCCGGGGGGCGGGACCATGCGGCCATTCTACATGGAGAAAAATGGTTAGACCCTCTCCATGGTTATTGGGACTATCCATAGGTCTCCAGGCCTCTTCGATGTGAACCTCAATAGGCCTTGTAGTCTGCCTTCCCAGGCGTGTAGGTCCACCTCGACTCTGAACTCCTCAGCCATCCATCCTCGGTAAGCCTTCGGCGGCCTGAATCTATAGACGCCTCTCACCCGTCCCCTCTCGGCTGTGAAGTCCTCGAAGGGGGTTAGCCTTCCATCCATGTCTGTGGCCATACCCCTCTTGGCGCCGCCGATGATTAGGTCGAGCTGGTAGAAGCCGTAGGGGTGGTAGTATTCGCCTCTCCAATGCCCCTTCAGCGGCATCTCCTCATCCACCTTCAGGGGCTCCTCAACGTATCTTGGATATTCATAGACCCAGAGGTCGAGCTGTTTGACGTTCCCCTCTTCATCGTATTCTACGGTGAGTTCATAGCCGTCGTAGGATGAGCCGTGGACTATGTAGCGTCCCTCATCCACCTTCTCCAGGTAGGCTCCCAAGTTCTCTATGATGAGGTAGCCGTTCTTCACCGTCAGCTTGATGGTTTTACCCCTCTCCCCGTAGAGGCCTATGAGTCTACGCCACTCCTCGGGAACCCTCTGAACCCTTTCAGGGTTGAAGGGAGCCGCCTCGCCTGCTGCTATTCTCAGCGCCGTCGGTGCTGGAGGCCTCCACCCTGTTCCGTCGTTGAGGTTGCTGAGCCAACAGATTCCTATGCCAAGCTCCGGATAGAGGGCGACGTGATTCGTGTAGCCCGGCATACCACCAGTATGGGCGAGCATCACATGGCCGTCGTGGATGCTCCTGAACCACGTCAGGGCCATTCCGCTCCTCGACGCCCCAGCAGGAGCCTGAAGCCTCTGCATCTCCTCGAGGGTCTCCTCCCCGAGGATGCGCCTCTCCTTATAGACGCCTCCATTCAGCTGCATTATGACGAAGTGTGATAGGTCTATGACCGTTGAGTAGAGGCTTCCAGCTGGGTCTTCAGGCTTCGTCCCAAGATAATAGGGTTCAACCCTCTTCAGGGGCTGATCTGGGCCTCCCCATCTGACGTAGCCTGTGGCGAGGCGCTTCTCCATCTCTGGGGTCAGCTCGAAGCCGCTTGAGTTCATCTCCAGGGGCTTGAGAACGTTTTCGACGACATACTCAGTGTAGGGTTGACCTGTGAAGTTTTCGATGAGGAGGCCGAGCATCGCATAGGCCGTGTTGCAGTATTCCCAACGCTCACCTGGAGGCCTGACGGCTCTCGCCGCCCCCTCGACGTATTCCCTCAGAGTAGGGGCCTCCTCAAGTTTCTTGAAGATGGGTGGAACCCTCGTCGGCATCCCCGTCCGGTGGGTGAGGAGGTCCCTGATGGTGGGCCTCCTCTCATAGGGACTTTTAATCTCGAAGCCTAGATGCTCCTCCACTGGGTCGTCCAGCGTGAATTTTCCCCTCTCCATGAGTTGTAGGAGGGCGACGGTGATGACGGGCTTCGTAACCGATGCACATCGATATATGGTGTCAGGTGTCGCAGGTTTCTTCTCTTCTAGGTCTGCGTAGCCGAAGCCCTTGGCCCAGACCATCTCGTCGCCCTTGACGACGGCCACCGATGAGCCTGGATGCTTACGGCATTCAAGTTCAGCCTCTATAAACCTTTCAAGCTCCTCGAACTCCATGCAGAGATGATGAGGCCCCACAGCCTTTAAAGGGTTTAGGCTACTCTATTGGGATCTCCTCACCCCGCTCGGCTGGCCATTCGATCTCTAGGACGCCGGGCTCGACTAAGCGGGCCTTGATCTCTTCTCTCTTCACATCCCTGTTGAGGTATATGCGTATTATATGGCTCTTCTCGGTTCTCCTATACCTCACCCTGAAGGGTCTGTAGGGGCCGAACCAGAATCCCCAGGGGCCTACATGGAATGTGAAGAAATCCTCCCAATCCCTAGACATCCCAACCCCAGGGATGATAATTTGGGTAGGCCTTTATCTGTTTCACCCTCCTACCCTTCCCTCGGCTTCACCTCGAACTCGCAGTATGGGTCTCCCATAGCTATGCATCTCGTCTCCTCGGCCAAGAGATCCCTCTGGAGGAGCTCCGAGGCGTATCCCGTGATCATCCCCCTGACGTAGTGGCTGAATGGCTTACCGGCTCCCCTACCTAACTCGCATTCGATGGAGTTTTGGAGGCGTATCTTGAGGTAGGGTGGCTCCTCGCTGAACTCCACGATCTCTGGGATGGCGTAGCCGAGGCACTGCAGTAGCAGCATACCCATCTCTAACTTATCCCTCAGATCTTTAACCCCTATCCTCTCAGCGTTCTGATTGATGTTCCTCGCCCTCTCCATCCCGACTTCCCTTCCGATGTGATATAGCATCGCCTCGCCGCCTGTGCCAAGTTTCTTACGGAAGTCGATGAGGAATCCCCTCAGAGCTGGCTCTGAGAATATGATGGCCCTCCGACCGCCGAGCATGATTGGGAAGGATACATCATCGATGATGAAGCCCTTGAATTTAGGCCTTATTATCTCAACCCTATCGACGAAGTCGAGGGCCATAAACTCCCTGGCCAGGTCTTCAGGCCTCACATTTGAGGCAGTGAAGTCGATAAAGATTATGTCTCCACCCCGTTCTCTAAGCCTCACAGTTCCGGTTGTTGAGTAATATGTGATGTCCAGCCCCTTCTCAGCGATTATAGATGTGATTGTTGCGATGATTCCAGGCCTTGAAGAACCCCCCTCCAATCTGAAGCCGTAGAGTTTACGGCCTTCATAGAACATGAATCTCTCAATACTTATAGGATTCACAACCCCACCTTCAAAGATTTAGATGAAGAATTCTTATTTAGGTTTTATAGGCCTCTTATATATATTCAATAAACAGGCTCACCTATAGTTGAAAACACTCATGACGATACCTTTAGGGCAGCCCTCAACAGCTTCCTATATAGCTGCATGTCTGTCATGTCGACGACGGGTATCTCCGTCCCCTTCCCCACCTCCAATAGCCTGACGTATCTAGGCATCTCAGCTATGCAGAGTTGACTTATATAGAGTTCTCCACTCTCCATCTCTATCTCCAGGGCCCTCTCATAGACTTCGAGGCAGAGGAGGTAGCCGTCAACCCAGAAGAGCCTGTTGACCCCATAGGTGGCTGCACACCATGCGAGATTCTCAACGCTTCTATGGTCGACGCCGAGGATTATGATCCTCTCCGTCGGCCTAACCTCAACCTCCATGAGACTCGATCAGTTTAGCTCTCAACCCTATTTATGCATTGTAAAAGGCCTAGGAGCTCCTCATCCCCTCTCCTCGAAGACCTGAGACCGATGATGGCAGAAGCATATGGAGCAAGTCGATGACCAGCTACATGAAGAGGTAGTAATAACAGTTCCCTAAATTCCATGTGGATTCCATTACCGGGATTCGCTATTCGCAAAATGTGTTTCAAACTAGTTTCAAATACATGACTTTTAAGGTGTTTCACACCTCCTTCATGTGGCGAGCGAAAATGAATGGTGAAATGAAAAACAGGTTGGTTCTGCTCAGCATCCTGCTAGTAACAGGATTGGTAACGGCAGGCATAGTAACAGTCTCTGGAGCAAGCAACTCGCTAAAGTTTGCAGGAAAGGAAGTTAGGGTAGTAGCGATGGGAGAACAGCTAAAAATATACATGGATGGCAAACTTGTAAAAGAAATCACACTACCAGAAGAAGGGGAATACAATTTTACTATAGAAGCGGCAGGGCATAAGTTGCAACATAAAATAACGATTCATAAGATGACTGAGGAGGAGATCAAGGAAGCACAAGCAGAGCACGAGAAGATGATGAATAAATGGCTTGAAATAGCCAATAAGGATAGTAGGATACAGGAATTAACCAACGGGGAAGGCATACAGCCTAAAGATGCAGTTTGGGCAGAGAGTTACGGGGATGAGGTAATCCTAACAGTAAAAGTTGAGGCGAATACTATAAGATTACAATAGACTTGAACAGCGAAAAAGTGAAATCGATTGAAGAGGTGAAATAAATAAAGCACTACCATTTTATTTTTGCATATGGAAGGTGAAAAGATGGAAGGCAAAAAATTTCGTGGAAAAACGATATTTATGGCAGCTTTATTCGTTGCCTTAGCATTCATTTTAGGATTAAAGCTGTTGAATCCAACACCGATCCAAATAGTTATAGAAGGTCAAAATGCATCTATTACCCAACTTCCAGGATTTTTCACGCTTGAGGATGTTATAATTATTGTAATTGCTTCTACTATACTTGGTGTCAGCGGAACATATTTGCTTCTCTTTGATTCGGTTGAGAAACCTGCTGGTGAATTATTGCTTGAGGAGAGAAAAAGGAGATGGAAGGAAATAGCAAAAATATTGAGGGAGGATGAACGGAAGATATATCAAGCGATAATCGAAGCTGGTGGAACTATAGAACAAAGAGAACTTCCAGAAATAACGGGGCTTTCGAAGGCGAGTGTTAGTAGAGTTTTGGATTTGTTGGAGAGTAAAGATCTGGTTGAGAGGAGAAGGAGGGGGATGGGTAATATCGTTTTACTGAAATAAATGAAAAATTTCATTGGTTGAGGTGTCTAATCGATGCTAACCCCCTTAGTCTCAACTCCGAGGAGTGTGACGGCTGAGGCCGATATGAAGTGTAGTAGGGCGAAGAGGATGAAGAGTGGAGTGCTTCCAGTCAATCCTATGAGGACTCCAGCTATATAGGGGCCGAGTATTCCCCCGATCCGCCCGACGCTGTTGGCCCATCCCGCTCCGGTTGCCCTCATCTCCGTCGGGTAGAGCTCAGGGGTATATGCATAGGTGATCCCCCAGGCTCCGAGGTTGAAGAAGGAGATGACGGAGCCCCATATCAAGACCTCCAGGGGTGTATGGGCCATGGAGAACATTAGGCTTCCAAGGCCTGCGAGGGCCATGTATAGGGCCAGCAGCCTCCTCCGGCCTACACGCTCTATGAGGAGCGCCCCACTCCAGTAGCCAGGTATCTGCATAACCGTCATCAGAAGCGAATACCAGAGCGACCTAACAAGAGTTAAACCCCTCTCGGCGACGAGGATGTAGGGGGCCCAGAGGAAGATTCCCCAGAAGGCGAGGACTATGCAGAACCAGTGTATCCACAGCATCACGGTTCTACGCCTATAGGCTGTGGACCATAAGCTTGCTATGGGGAGCCTCCTAGCCTCAGCCTCCTCAGCCTCAAGCTCGGTTCTCCTATCCTCGGGTAGTAGGGCGGTCTCCACCAGGATGTCAGCAGCCTCCTCCAATCTCCCAGCTCTCCCGAGGAATCTCGGGGACTCTGGGACGAGGAGTTGGAAGATTATTGCCGCTATTATCGGGGTGAAGCCCGCCATGATAACGGGTCTCCAACCCCTCGTTGGGGCCAGTATCAGGCCGAGGTATGCTGCCAAGAGCCATCCGAAGGCCCATGCGCTCTCCAGGAAGGCGACGGCCCTCCCCCTCATCCGCCTTGGGAAGCACTCTGAGATGAGGGTGCTGGTCACAGCCATGTAGCTTGAGGCCCCTATGCCTGCGAGGAATCTCAGCGCCGTGATGAGCTCCCATCGATCTGTGAGGGCGCAGAGGCCCGCCGGTATCGAGTATAGGAGCAGCGACGCCACGATGATTGGTTTACGTCCAAACCTATCTGCGAGGGTTCCCATCAGCGAGGCCCCTATGAGCATCCCCATCAGCCATGAGCTGAGCATCAGGCCTACGACGCTGGGGGTCAACCCCAACTCGGCTGAGAGGGGCTTCAAGACGAAGGAGATGAGGCCTGAATTCATGGCGTCGAACATCCATCCGATGTAGGCTGCCACGAAGAGTCTATAATGATAGCCCCGGAGGGAGGCCTCCTCAAGAATCTCCCTCACCTTCATCTAATCACCTTTTAGATGAGGAGGTGGAGGGCTTGGAATTAAGATTTCCTCCCCCCATGGCTACGCCTCATATGGATTTTTAACCCCATCTCAGAGTTGAAGCCCCTGCCGCAGAGGGGGCATCTATATATCAGGGTTTCAAGCTCCACCTCCTTCCCCAGGAGCTCCCTCCTCAACCTCCTCACCAGCCTCTCACCCTCCTCATAGTCTATCGCCCCCTCCCCCTTCAGGACGACTCCCAGCCTCACCCTGAAGGCGTGGAATCTCCCCTCCTCCCTCTCCAACCCTATCTCACGGACCACTCCCCTCAACTTCCTCGAGGATGTATCCCTCATAGTGTTCAAGGTTTAAGAGGCTGAAAACCTTAAAAGCATAGCCGCATCGACGACCCAACTCACTTATCCCTCAGGGGGTGGAAGTATGATGGATGAGAGATTGCATGGAGTTAAGCTCATCAAATGGATCGTCAGCTTGATATTGCTTCTCCCCGCCATTATATGGCTCCTCAACGGGATAATCAACCTTTTAGGGGAGGGCCTATATAGCTACACCTTCCTCCTCCCATCCTCCTTTAAGATACATACGGTCACCCTGATAGCGATAACCACCTTCTACATCATCGTCCTCCTCGCCCTGAAACCCCGCAATCCATTCCGAAACTTCCTCGTCTCCACGCTACTCATCTTCCTCTCCAACGCCCTCTATGAGTTCGTATACTTCCTCTTTATGTGCAACGTCCATATACTCCCCCCTCCGCCTCATCATAGGCATCTAGCGAGGTTACCGCTTCCGATATCGATGATGCTCTCCATAATGGTTGGGCCACGGAGCATAATCGGCCTCCTCCTCGGAACGCTCCTCCTACTCCTCCTCAACCTCAAATTTCACTTCCTAAGAACCGACAGGGTGAGAATCCTCCTCTTCCTCCTCGGCTTCTCCGGCTTCATCACATCCATGTTCACCCTCAACCAGATGGGCTTCTTCAGAGCTGTGCACCTCTACCTCAGAAGACTGACCCCGAGAGACCCCCACAACCCGATATGGATGCTGTCAAAGATCCTCTGCATATGGATGTTCCTCCCCCTCCTCAACGTCGAGTTTAGCCGTGGATTTAAGGAGCTCCTCCATGGGTCAGTTAGATTTATTACGGCGTTATATTATCTACTCTACAACCTCTGGAGGCGGATTGCTTGGATGTGGAGAGAATTCGAGGGGATTTCCCGATCCTCAGGAGCGGAATCATCTATCTCGATAACGCAGCCAGCAGCCTCACCCCTGAGCCTGTTCTGGAGAAGATGCTGGAATACTACCATGAATATAGGGCGAACGTTGAGAGGGGTGTCCATCGATTGTCTCAGAGGGCGAGTGAGGAGTATGAGGAGGCCCATAGGAAGGTGGCGGGATTCATCGGAGCTAAATCCTGGAGGAGCATCATCTTCACCAGGAACACCAGCGAGAGCATAAACATCGTCGCCCAGGGACTGCGCTGGAGGAGGGGCGACAAGATAGTGACGACGCTGCTGGAGCATCACTCCAACTATATAGTGTGGCTTAGGGCCGCTGAACGCTTCGGCCTGGAGGTTGAGGTTGTCAAGCCGAATCGAGAAGGCCTATTCGGTCTCTCAGACTTCGAGCGGGCCATCGATGATAGAACCAGACTCGTCGCCGTCACCAGGGTCTCAAACGTCCTCGGGGTCATCGTCCCCGTTGAGGAGATAGCTGAGATCGCCCATGAACATGGAAGCCTCATCCTCGTCGACGGCGCCCAGGCCGTTCCCCATATGGAGACGGATGTCCGGAGGCTGAGATGCGACTTCCTCGCCTTCTCAGGGCATAAGATGCTGGGCCCCACCGGCATAGGAGTCCTCTACGCCGATCCCGCCGTCATCGAGGAGTTGGAGCCCCTCTGCATAGGAGGTGGAACCATAAGGGATGTGGGCCTCGAAGCCTATGAGCTGACCGAGAGCCCAGAGCGGTTTGAGGCTGGAACCCCAGCTATAGCTGAGGCGATAGGATTGGGGGCTGCCGTCGAATACCTGGAGAGGTTGGGGATGAAGTATGTGGAGGATCATGATAGGGAGATCTCCTGGGCCATCAGGGAGGGCTTAATGGAGTTGGAGAAGGTGGAGGTCTATGGGCCTAGGGATCCTGAGCATGGCATGAGCGTCGTCTCCTTCAACGTTGAGGGTCTAAATCCACATGAAGTCGCCCTGGCTTTAGACGCAGCGAATATCATGGTTCGATCCGGCCACCACTGCGCCCTGCCGCTGGTTAAGCATCTGTTGAATAGGGCTCAGGGAACCGTTAGGGCCTCAACCTACATCTACAACACCCTCGATGAGGCTGAGAAACTGGTGGAGGCTGTCCGGAAGATCGTTGAGGGCCTCTAATCCCTGAGGAGCTCCCTCAGGAGATTCTCGGCCTCCCCCTCGTCTCCGACGCCCTTCAACAGGATTTTGCCCGTTGGGAAGAGGGTGAGGGTAACCCTCTCATAGCTGGCTCTGGTCATTATACCCGATATGGTCTTCTCCACCCTGCATCTGGATAGGATTCTCTCCAGGGCCTCCCTACATCTTTCATATCTGAGGACGACGACATAGTCGTCCTCCTCCCCGCAGGCTCTCTCTATTCTGCTGACATATTCATCTATTGGGTCTGTCACCCTCCCCGCCTCCCAGCTTCCTCGACAGAATCTCCTTCAGCTTCTCCGCCTCAAGGGCCTGTCTCTCCTCCAGCGTCGCCTCCTCCGGCATCCATGGAGGCCTTCCACGTTTCTCGTAGTAGGCCCTTATGGCTCTGCGTAGCGCCCCAACGGCGAGGGCTCCACAGTGGAACTTTATGGAGGGGAGTCCCCCAAGCTCCTCAGCTATCTCTCTCCAGGTGATGTTCCAGGCCTCCCTGAGGGTTTTACCCTTCACCATCTCCGTTAGGATGCTGGCCGTCGCTATGTTTGCTGCGCAGCCATAGCTCTCGAAGGTGGCCCTCTCGATGACATCCCCCTCACCGATCTTGAGGTAGATGGCTATGACGTCTCCGCAGATGGGGCTTCCAGCCGTCGCCGAGACGGTGGCATCCTCCATGGCACCGGCGTTCTTAGGATTCCTGAAGAGCTCCAGAACCTTTGGGCTATATGGGAGTGGAATCCTCGACATCCTCACCCCTCCCTCAGGGGGCTAAGCCCCCTCAACCTCTCAACGGCTCTAGGCAGCGTCCTTAGAACATAGTCTATATCCTCCTCGCTGTGGAGCCATGAGACCTTCATCAATATGCTTCCATGGGCCTCCTCCGGTTTACGGCCTATCGCCATGAGGACGTGGCTGGGCTGGAGAAGCCTCCTGGTGCATGCACTCCCACTGGAGACATAGACGCCTCGGAGGCTCAGCTCGATGGTTAGGGCCTCACCTTCACATCCGAGGAAGCTGATATTCACATTGTCGGGGGCCCGCCTCCCACCCCTTGGACCATTTAGGAGGGTTCCGGATATGGAGTTGAGGATTCCATCCATCAATCGGTTCCGTAGATGCCTCATCCTGGAGACCTTGTAGTCGAAGTCGTTGAGTAGGAGCTCCGAGGCCTTCTGGAAGCCGACGATGAGGGGGACATTCTCAACGCCGGGCCAGAGCCTCTGAGTTCCAAGCTGCCCCTCCAGCAATCTCTCAACCTCAACGCCCTCACGGACGTAGAGGGCTCCGATGCCTCTTGGCCCCAAAATCTTATAGCTGCTCAGGGTCGCCATGTCGACGCCGAGCTTCTCTACGTCGAGGGGTATGCGCCCATAGGCGTCTGAGGCATCTGTGTGGAATATGGCGTCGGGACTCCGATCCTTCATGAGCTCCACAGCCTCCCTTATGGGCTGTATCGCCCCAATTTCATGGTTCACAGCCGATATGCTCACCAGGATCGTCTCCCCATTTACGGCCCTCTCCAATGCGTCGAGGTCGATGAGGCCTTCCCTATCGACGGGAATTTCAACGATGTCGAAGCCCATGGGCCTTAGGATGTGCTCGGCGACGTGGAGTATGCTTAAGGGCTCGATGGCTGACACCACTATCCGTCTACCCCGACTCCTATTGGCCCTCGCTGCGCCGATGAGGGCGAGGTTGTTGGCCTCCGTCTCCCCTGGAGTGAAGTTTATCTCCTCAGCCCTCGAGGCCCCAAGCCAACGCCTGAAGCTCTCCAGGGCCCTCTGAACCACATCATAGGCCATCCAGCCGGGTTTATGCGTTATGGAGGGATTCCCATAGGCCCTCTCAGCGAAGTAGGGGAGCATGGCCTCGAGAACCTCCGGGGCGACGGGAGCCGAGTTCTCCAGGTCGAGGTAGACCTCCCTCTCCGGTTGGCCATGCATCTTCAGGAGCTCCTCGACGCTGAACATATCGACGCCTCAGCCTATAACGCCGTGATACTTATATCTTCTCGAACAGGGTGATCGGGTGGTATGGTCTTCCCCTGCGAGGATGTCTCCAGGAGGATACTCCCAGTCTTCAGAGCCCTCATGGCGAGGAAGCTTGTAGGCCGATATGGGTTGACGCAGGTGAAGGCGGCCTCGCTGCTCGGCGTCAGCCAGCCCTCGATAAACCACTACCTCACCTCCAAGCGTGGACGCTTAGAATCCCTCAGAGAGATGGAGGAGCTTGAACGCCTAACGGATGAGCTGGCGGAGAAGGTGGCTAAAGGCCTCATAGATCGAGAGGCCATCATTGAGGGATTCTGCAAACTCTGCAGGAGGATGCGGGAGAGCCCACGACTTAATAAAGCCTGATGGTGGGGCCGGGAGGATTTGAACCTCCGACATTCGGGTTTCCGCTCCAAAACCTCCTCATCCCCCAGTTGGGGTCGGCAAACCCAAATCCGTTCTGGAGCCCGACGTCATACCTGGCTAGACCACGGCCCCCAATTCTCTTCGAGTCCTCTTTCACCTAATAAAGGTTGCCCGAGAGACGTCATCCCTATATCCCCGATGCTCAACCCTCTATGGGTTGAGCATCTCCTTCAAGTGGCGTTATATACCCCTAATCAGGAGAGGTCTCAAAACCGAGACCAGGAGGCTTAGGAGGCCGAGGCTTAAGGTTGGAGGCATCTATCCTCTAAGGGTTGGCCGGAGGCTGCTCCCCGATAGGGTTAGGGTTCTGAGGATATATTCCCAGCGTCTTAGGGAGGTGACGGAGGAGGACGCCCGCAGGGAGGGGTTCAAAAGCCTAACGGAGTTTAGACGAGCCTGGCTCGACATCTATCAAAGCTGGGATGATGAGCAGCGGATATGGGTTGTGGAGTTCAGGTATCTCGGCGAAAGGTTTAAAGATTAGACCCCCTCCACCACTTCGGGGGTTACCGGCCAAAGGGCGCGGGAACCACCCGAACCCATTCCGAACTCGGAAGTTAAACCGCGCTCCGTCCGCGGTGGTAGTGTAGTCTTCGGCTACGCGAAGCCGCGGAAGCTGGTAACCCCTTTCTAATGGACTACGCCTAATCTGTGGAGCTCCTCCTGCAGGACCTCCATCGTCTTCTTCAGCTTGCTCCTCCTCTCGGCGTATTCATCTCCGCTGATCCTTCCCTCCCTAAACTCCTCTTCAAGTCTATTAAGCTGAGCCTTTATCTCTGTAATGCGTCCACGCAGCATCTCGGCGTAGGATGTCGGCCCCGTGACCTCCTCCCCTATCGGCGGGGCCTCAGCCTTTATGACTCCATCCTCTATCCGTAGTATGCGGTCGGCGACCCTCGCGACGGCTGGGTCGTGGGTGACCATTATGATGGTTTTACCCATCTCCTCGTTCACTCTGCGTAGATAGTCGACGACGATCTTGGCGTTCACCGTGTCAAGCTCTCCGGTTGGCTCATCAGCGAGGATCAGCGGCGGATCATTCGCCAGGGCAGCCGCCAGGGCTACACGCTGCTGTTCACCTCCGCTCAGCTCCCCCGGCTTATGATTCATCCTATGCTTCAAGCCGACGATCTCTATGAGCTCCTCAACCCGCTTTCGACGCTCCTCCCGTGGTATGCCCAGCGCCATCATCGGAAGCTCCACATTCTCAGCGGCCGTCAAGGTGGGTATGAGATTCATGGTCTGGAAGACGTGGCCGACTGTTCTGCGTCTATACTCGACGAGCTCAGGCGGCGACAGCTTCGTCACCTCCACGTCGAAGACCTTCACGTAGCCAGCCGTCGCCGTGTCGAGTCCCCCGATGATGTTTAGGAGCGTGGTCTTCCCAGAGCCCGATGGGCCTATGAGGGAGACCATCTCACCTCTTTCAACTGTCATGCTGAGACCCCTGAGGGCCTGAACCTCGACGGAGCCGAGCTTATAGATCTTTATCAAATCCTTAACTATGACCGCCTCCGACATCTCACATCACTCCTCTATCATCAATACGGGCCTCCTGCTCACCATCCTCGCCGCCACCATGACGGGGATCATCGATGCGAGGGAGATGGTGAGGGCTATGGAGAGGATTCCCATCCATGAGGCCGTGGGGAATATTATCCGCCGCTCTATATATGTGGCGACGGCCTCGTTGAAGAGGATGGTCTCATTCCTGAGGATTATATAGCCGACGGCCATCCCTATGGCCGTGGAGAGGAGGATGACGCTGAGCATCTCTAGGATGAGTGATGCGGCGATCTGCCTCCAGGAGAATCCCCTCGTCGCGAGGATGGTTAGCTCCCTCCATCGGCTTCGGAGCATCGTCAACGCTATGAGGGCTACGCCGACGGAGGAGACGATGGCTGAGAAGATGACGCCCAGCTCCTCAACCCTCCTGGGGCCCATGAGGAATATGTTCTCCCTCGCCTCCCTGATCCTCTCCTCAGCCACATCCACCTCGTCGACGTTTGGGTCGAGCCCCTCAATGGTCTCCTTGAAGGCCTTTAGATCGGCGTCCTCCAGCTTCACGAGGATTCTAACCTGCCTGATATACTTCTCCTTCACATGCTTCAGGAAGTCCCTATGGACGTAGAGGGTTGGATTCTGAATCCTCCAACTCCCCCTCGGCTTACGTCCGAAGAAGCCTACTATCTGGAAAGGGTAGACCCTATACTTCAGCTTGATGAGGAAGGTCTCATTTAGGTCTACGCCCAATCTCTCCGCCGCACCCCTCTCCAGGATGGCGGTCTCCCTCGACCTATTCATCCGCTCAAAGATGTCGACGCCCTCCAGCCATCCAGGCTCCATATAGGCGACCCTACCCCACTCGAGGGGCTCTATCGCCCTGATGGGTATCTTCCCGAGGGAGCTCTCAGCCTCAAACCAGACCTCCACTGTGGCGTTTTTCACCCCTGGGAGCTCCTCGATCCTATCGGCTAGCTCCTCAGCCCCCTTCTTGGAGAAGAGCCAGACGGAGGCGTCGGCTCCCACCATGGACATCGTCATCCTATCGATGAAGTCTTGGGTGCTGGCGGCGCTCCCTATGACGGAGACCGCATAGCCGAGGATGAGGGCCACCATGAAGGCTGAGGAGGCGAGGCGCCTCGCATATCTCCTTGCGCTGGTCGATGAATACCTTGAGACGTCTCCCACCAGCCAGTGGGCTATAAAGCTGATCCCCCTCTGGAGCCAGGGTGAGAATTGAACCAGGAGCTTTATGAAGCCCCAGAAGAAGAGGATGGGGCCGATGTAGGAGAGGATGTAATCGACGCCCCACCAGGTGGAGTAGAGGATGAAGATGAGGAGATTCCCAACCATAGGCCTAAACTTCTCAACGCTCACCCCGAGGAGCATCATCACGATCTTATAGGTTCCCAGGCCCAGGGCGAGGAGGGGCTCATGCCACGATCCCACCTCTTCCTCCTCCTCACGATAGATCCTCAGGGCCTCCACGACGCTCATCCTCGTCGCCTTCCTCGCAGGCCTATAGACGGCCAAGACGGAGAGGGCTCCGCTGAAGATGAGTGACAGCAGTATCGTCGGCGGCGATAGGCTTCTAATGCTGTCGAGGAGGGAGACGCCTGGAAGGACGAGGGGTATGAGGGCTGCGCCGAGGAGTATGCCGAGCACCCCAGCTATTATGCCCACGAGGACGGCCTCGAGGAGGAGGATGAGCATCACCTGCCTATGGTTTAGGCCTCTGGTGAAGAGGAGGCCGATCTCACGCCGTCTGACGCCGAGGGATATCTCCGAGACCGTCGCCCCGAGATACCACGCTGTGAAGAAGACGGGGAGGGTTATCATCAGGGTGTTCGTCTTCATGCCGGATGTATAGGACTCTATGGAGTTGAGGAGACTGTCGAGGTAGTTTAGGGGTAGATACTTATACTTGACGCCGAGGGTGTTTATCTCCTCATAGACCAGTCGAATCTTACGCCTCGAGCCCTCGATGTCCCAGGGGTTTATCAGCCTCCCCCTCTCGAGGCGGAGGAAGAAGGCTGCTATGAAGACCCTCGCCGGCCTACGCCTCTCATCATATATCGGCTGTAGGAGGTTCTCTCTAAGCGTATTCTCCGTGACTATTATAAGCCTGTGAGGAGGCCTCCTCTCAACCCCCCCGCCGAGGATGACGTATCTCAGATAGTAGGGGTAGCGCCCCATGGCCAGTGAGAAGGCCTCCTCATCGAGTTCAACCACCCCCCCTATTGGAAGGGTGAAATAGCGGGACTGGAAGTCTGGGGGGCTGTAGGGATTGTAGGTGAGTATCTTGATCGAGGCCCTCTCCCCTGGTTTGAAGCTCGATGCGTTTAGGGAGCCCTCCTCGATGTAGACCTTACCATCCTCCAGCTCCTCGACCCCCGAGAGGCCTTGGAGCAGGGTTGAGTTCTCGGGGATGGCGATGAGCCTGAAGGTTAAAGTCTCATTCCATCCGGAGACGTTGACGTCGACCTCCCATCTTATGAGATGCTCAACCCATGTTACACCCCTCACCCCTCTATAGGCGTCCTCCATTCTCGATATGGCGAGGCGTGTGATGTTCCTCTGCTCAGCCCAGGATTCGATGTCTATGTTGACTGCTCCGAGGGCCTTTGAGAGCATGGAGTATGCGACGGCGTCGGAGCCTTGGACGATGCCTGAGAAGAGTGTGACGGCTAATAGGACGCTTAGGAAGAGGGCGATGAAGATGGAGGGCCCCCTAATCAGCCTCTTGACGGCGTAGCTTAGCATCCTAATATATGGAAGACTCGAAACCTTCGTTAAAAGGGTTGTCTCATGATGAAGATTTATAACGGCGTAGAGGCTCAACTCGTTTGGTCGTGATGTTACAACAGCCCTCCCAATTCGCTCCGCCAAGAAGCGACATCGGCGTCCTGGTTCAGATAATCTTCAGCGCCGCCTTCCTCCTCTACCTCCTCTATGCGCAGAGGATTCAGAGCATAACGATGCTGAGGCAGGTGGAGGGAACACTGAGGCGGATCAAGGCCATCAGAGATGAGGGGAGGAGGGTCTCCATAGAGGCCGTAAAGGAGGTGGGCAAGCCGGATCGAGATCCGACGCCGGATGTGGAGCGTTTCCTGGAGCACTTCTTCATACAGCCCGTAAGCCTCGACCCAGCGGGGATAGTCTGGAAACTGGAGCAGCTCCTCAACGTGAGGGAGAGGAAGTTCGAGGATGAGATCCGAGCCATGGCCCCAGAGGCGTCGGAGAGCGAATTAAACAACCTTGAAAACCTCCTCGAGGCAGCCCTCGCCCTAAACGTCTACTACAAGGTGATCAGGCACTTCTATCTGCTTGGGAAGAAGACGATGAACATCTACATCATCATGCAGATACATATGCTTCTGCCGCTTCTGATGAGGGAGATCGAGGCCTACTCGGCTGCCCTTCAGGCTTTTAGGGAGGGTATGCCAATCGGAGACGGCGTTGGAGCCCTCGTCGCCGCCAAGTTGATGAGGGGATATGAGAAGAGGGAGGTTGCCAAGGATGTCGTCGCAGCTGAGGTTCCCTGGGAGGGTAGAACCCTAATCGTTTTGAAGGCTAAGGGGCCTGGAGGGAATGTTGGGAAGCCAGGTGACGCCATAAGGAACATCCTGAAGGAGCGGGATGGTCGGGTTAAGGCCATCATCATGATCGACGCCGCCGGGAAGCTGGAGGGTGAGGAGACGGGCTCCGTAGCCGATGGGATAGGGGCCGCCATAGGGGGAGTCGGGGTTGAGAAGTATAAGATCGAGGAGGCGGCTAAGGAGTATGATGTCCCCCTCTACGCCGTCGCGGTGAAGGAGGATATAACCGAGGTGGTGGCCCCCATGCCAAAAAGCCTCTTCGACGCCGCCGATAAGGCCGTTGAGACGGTTAGGAGGCTTATCCTGGAGAGAACCGATGAGGGGGACGCCGTCATCGTCGCTGGGATAGGGAACACCATAGGGATAGCGCAGTAGGTGACCTATATGAGTGGTGAGAGCACGGTTCCAAGCGTTGGATTCCCCTGGGGAACCTTCATAGCCGTCGTCATCATAGGAGCCTTCTCACTTCTAAGCCTCTACCTCGGCTTCGAGGCCATCGCATCCGGGAGAACTGAGGATGCCAACTACTATCTGCTACTCGGCTCAACTGGGTTCGCAGCGATGGGCTACATGATCTTCAGGTCGAGGATCACCACCGTCAGGAAGCCCCTAATACCACGAGTTGAGGTCATCACCACGCTGGAGTGTCCGAAATGCGGCTTCAAGAAGGTTAGGGGCTTCAAGAGGGGGGACTACGTCTTCAAGGAGGATGAGCCCTGCCCAAACTGCGATGGAACGCTGACCATAACCCGCATACATCGTAGGGAGGGGAGGAAGGCTAAGCGGTGGTGACCTCGCATCCCTCACGGGTTACGATGACCGTATGCTCAGCCTGGGCCACGGGAGCTCCACTCCTCTCCAGAAGCTGTGGATAGGAGTATAGGCAGCCTGCGTTTAGGAGCTCCTCGAAGGCCTCCAGGCCCTCGCTCCCCGGGAAGATCCTTAAAACCCATCTGGAGGCGAAGGGGAGGCCCCTATACTCGGCCTGTATATATTTCAGCATCCTCTTGGCGAGGCCTCCTACAGACCTCTTCTTACGGTAGATGTAGATGTTGCTGGGGGGGCCATCGACGACGACGCCGTCTGCATCCCTTGGGACGGAGAAGGGCTCAACGGCGTAGACCTCTCCAACCTCCAATCGATGCCTCTCCAACAGTGATGAGACATTTGGGATAACCCTACCAGCGTGGAGGACGTATCTCGAGACCTTATGGCCCGTTAGATTCCTGATTGGTTTTGCTCCCAGCCTCTTCATCGCCCCCTCTATCGCTGCACCAACCTCCGTCGCCCTAACGCCAGCCCTTATGGTTGCTATAGCCTCCTCCAGGGCCTCCCGAGCCGCCTCCACGAGATACTCCAGCTCTGGGTTTAGGCAGACGGTGACAGCCGTATCGGCGATATATCCATCGACGTGGACTCCGATGTCGATCTTCACCAGGGAGTCCTCGGGGATTATCCCCCCCTCAGTTATCGATGGCGTATAGTGGGCGGCGACGTGGTCTACGTCGATGTTGCAGGGGAAGGCTGGCTTTCCACCCAGCTTCCCTATCCATCGCTCCAACTCCTCGCAGATCTCGAGGAGGCTGACGCCTGGCTTGACGAGGTCGACGGCTCGACCCCTAACCTGGGAGGCGATGGCTCCAGCTCTCCTTAGGGCCTCAACCTCCTCCATGGATCCTCCCTCTACTTCACGACGAGGACGGGCTTCTTGCAGAGGTCGACGACCTTCCTGCTTGTGCTCCCCAATATCCAGCCCGTTATGCCCCCTATCCCCCTGCTTCCGATGACTATGAGGTCTACATCCTCCTCCTCAGCCACCTTCACGATGGTTGTTGAGGGTCTACCCTCCTCCAATCTGGTTCTCAGCCTCAGCCCTGGATGCTCAGCCCTAACCTCCTCCATGGCTCCCCTAAGCACATCCTCGTAGAGCCTCCTCAGCCTCTCCTGATAGTCTCCGAAGCCTGCGGCCGATGCGAGGGGTGTAGCCCCGAATCCCTCATCGGAGAAGACGGGGAGCATCACCCTCGGGATTACCGTGAGCATCAGGAGCTCAGCATCCCACCTCTCAGCGATCTCAACTGCATAGCCTAAAGCCCTCTTAGAAGGCTCGGAGCCATCTATGGCGACAAGTATACGCTTAAACATTCTCCGGGGATTCATACCCGTAGCCTAATATATCTTCAACGACGGGTTGCATAATAAATTTAGGTATGCTTAAATTTTATGAGCGTGGATGGATGTGGAGCTGACGGAGAGGGCTGAGGACTATCTCAGGGCGATATATGAGATCACGGCGAGGAAGGGCTATGCGAGGATAAGGGATATAGCGAGGGAGGTGGGGGTTCAACCCTCCTCCGCTGTGGAGATGGTGAGGAGGCTCTCATCTAAGGGGCTGGTGAACTATGAGAAGTATGGCGGCGTAACCCTGACGGAGAAGGGTGCCGAGATAGCGGCGGCCATAAGCAGTAGACATGAGACCTTCCTCAAATTCCTGAGGATCATACAGGTTCCAGAGGAGATCGCCAGGAGGGACGCCCACATCCTGGAGCATCAACTCGATCCGAAGACAATCCTCCAATTCTCCAGATTCGTCGAATTCATAACCAACGCCCCAGATCACCCAAGATTCATATCCAGATGGATGGAGCTCTTCAAGAGCTACTGCGAGGAGGAGGATAGGAAGCTAAAATCAAATAATTTTCGACGATGCTGAAAAATCCTAAATCCCTTAGGATTTCCTATAAATGAATCTAACATCCCTATCCCTAAGAGTTGGAGAGGAGGCTGAGCGAACTAAACCCCGGGGAGAGCGGGATAATATCGAGGATAGAGGGGAGGGGGGAGGAGAGGAGGAAGCTGTTAGACATGGGATTGGTGAGGGGTACGAGGGTAACCGTCGTAAGGAGGGCGCCGCTTGGAGACCCAATCGAGCTGCTGGTGAAGGGATACAACCTCAGCCTAAGACTCGACGAGGCTGAGGGGGTCTACGTCAAGCCGGTGGAGTGAGATGAGGATGCCGCTGGGCCTAGCGCCCGAGGATAGGATGGTTAGGGTCGTGGAGGTGAGGGGAGGGAGGGGCCTCATCAGGAGGCTGTCGGAGCTCGGATTCCTCAAGGGCGAGTGGGTGAGGGTTTTGAAGTCGGGGCCCTCTGGGCCAGCCCTCGTTGAGGTTAAGGGATCGAGGATCGCCCTAGGTCGAGGCGTATTGATGAGGATAATCGTGGAGTGTGTCCCCCCATGAAGGAGATAGAGGTAGCCCTAATAGGGAATCCGAATGTGGGCAAATCTCTCATATTCAACAACCTAACTGGGGGGAGGGCCCACGTCGGGAACTGGCCTGGCAAGACCGTTGAGAAGAAGGAGGGTAGATGCATCCATAAGGGTGTTATGATGAGGATCATAGACCTGCCAGGGGTCTACAGCCTGACAGCAGCCTCAATAGACGAGTTGATCGCTAGGAACTATATAGTTGAGGAGAGGCCGGATGTCGTCGTGGACATCGTGGACGCATCAAACCTGGAGAGAAACCTATACCTAACACTACAGCTCCTGGAGCTTGAGGCCAACCTCGTCGTCGCCCTCAACAAGAGCGACATCGCCGAGGGTTTAAGATATGAGATAGATGTAAAGGGGCTTTCAGAGCTCCTCGGCGTCCCAGTCGTCCCAACCATCGCCACGGTCAAGGTGGGGATGGAGGAGCTGAAGGATGCCATAGTTGAGGCATCTAAGAGGGGGGTGAAGGCCAGGGTGAGATATAGGGAGGATATCGAGGAGCTCATCGAGGGAATCGGGGATATACTGAGGAGGGATGAGGGCCTCATCAAGAAGTATCCCATCAGATGGCTGGCGATAAAGATCATCGAGGGAGATGAGGAGGTGATGAGGCTCATAGAGGAGCGGGGTCTCATGGGGGAGCTGAGGGAGGTGATTGGATGAGCGTTAGGGAGGTTTTAGGGGAGGAGCCTGAGGTTGCGATGGCTGAGGAGAGGTATAGGGTGATAGGTGAGATACTCTCAAGGGTGTTTAGGGGTGCGAGGCCCCTCACCCTCTCAGACCTATTAGATAAGGCCTTCCTCAACAGGGGTCTAGGCATACCGATATTCCTAACCCTATGGTGGGCCCTCTTCAGATTCACCTTCGACGTCTCAGCCCCCCTCTCAGACCTGATAGACGTCTTCTTCTCAAGGCTTGGAGAGTTCGCCTCATCCATCATAGGGAATGAGTGGTGGTCAGCCTTCGTCTCAGACGCCATCTGCGGAGGCCTTGGAGGGGTGCTAGTCTTCATCCCCCCGATCTTCTTCCTATTCCTCGGCCTAGCACTCCTTGAGGACAGCGGATACCTCGCCAGGGCGGCCTTCGTCGTCGATAAGATTCTACGCCCCTTCGGCCTGCAGGGGAGGGCCTTCATACCCCTCCTCCTAGGATTCGGATGTAATATACCAGGCGTCATGGCGACGAGAACCATACCCTCCGAGAGGGATAGGATACTAACGATCTGTGTGAATCCCCTCATCACCTGTAGCGCCCGCCTACCCGTCTATGTATTGATAGCTGGAGCCGTCCTGGGGGCATACGCCTCTATGGGCGTCTTCACCATGTATCTCCTCAGCATAGTGTTGGCGCTTCTGATGGCTTTGATCTTCAAGACCCTAATACCATACTTTAGGGGGAGGCGTGCCCCCTTCATCCTCGAACTACCAGATTATGCGAGGCCAACCCTCAGAAGCACCCTCACACACATGTATGAGAGGGGTATCCTCTTCCTCAAGAAGGCTGGGACGATCATATTCCTCGGTATAATCGTCGTCTGGCTCCTCTCCTCACATCCATGGGGTGCACCCCTGGATCAGTCCTACATCGCAACCCTTGGTAGATGGCTTGAACCCCTATTCAGGCCACTAGGCTTCGATTGGAGGGGGGCTGTCGCCCTATTCTTCGGATTCATAGCGAAGGAGATCGTCGTCGGAACCTTCGCCGTCTTCTTCGGCCTCGGGGAGGAGGCTGAAATCGAGGAGGTTCAGAGGAGCATCGTCGAACTCGGGGTTTTCACACCCCTCACAGGCTTCGCCTTCATGGCCTTCACCCTCATATACATACCCTGCCTGGCAACCATCGGCATAATCTACAGGGAGACGAACTCGGTAAAGTGGACACTATTCACGGTGATCTACGGATTGATCCTCGCATATCTCATCGCGCTTCTAATAGTCGTGATAGGAGGTTTGATGGGGCTTGGCTGAAGCCTTGAGGCTTAATAGGGGGATAGCCATCTACGCCGCCTTCATCGGAGTCCTCTATCTCATCATAGGTCTGATAGAGTTTCTCTCCGGCCTCACCCCCCATCTCGGAGAACTCTCCCCATGGTGGATGCCCCGAGATATATTCGGAGGCCTATCTGCCATCGTCATAGGCCTGCTATACATCGCCTCATCAACATCCTGGAGGAGATATGAGTCGGTGGGCTACCTATTGGTGGCCACCCTCCTATCAGCCTTATTCGCCGTCCTCTACCTCCTGATAGCTGGGGCTAACGGCCTCGACTCCCTCATCGTAGGGGAGGAGTGGAGCTGGATGGAGGATGTCTCAAGGCCTGAGATATGGCTTCTACTCCCCTCACTCCCCCCTCTAATCCTATCATGGAGGACGGCGATGAGGCTGAGACCTGAGGCCGCCCCCAGAGAGGCCTAAGCTACTCCCTTCCAAGCGTTTGAAGCAGATTCAGAGGCCCATAGCGCTTGAGGATGATGCTCCACTCCTCCTCGTCGTAGAATCTGCAGAGGCCTCTACCATAGTCCTTAGCCACCTCAAGGATGAATCTCGCCGCCTCCTCGAGGTCGATGATATGGTTGGCTCCCGTTGCGCATCCTGCTACGGGAACCTCAGTTGTTATGGCTACGCCTACGACGGGGGCATCCGTCACAGTCGCCGGTTGGAGCATGCTGTTGATGTGATCCAAACCGTTTCCGTAGGGGGTGATGTCCTGCATCGTTATTGGGCAGACCCGTGGTATGCGTCCGGTGACCCGCTCCATTATGTCGAGGAGGTCGTCGCTCACCTTCAGTATCCAACCCTCCTTAACCGTAGGCGTTATGGCGAATCCCCTCCACTTCACCACCCTATTCGCCTTCGTGGCGTCCACAGAGAGTATCGCATCCATCTCCCCATCCACCTCTAGCTTCAGCATCTCTGCGATGTCGACTGGGGAGCCCATGAAGGGGACGGGCTTATGGGGTAGGGTGGGCGCCCTCGGGCAGATATGGGTTGTGATGATGACGTCCTCCAATAGGCGTTCACCTCTCTGAGCCATATCTGCGAGTTTCAGGGCGACGGAGAGCGCCGTTATGGCTCCATCGGCGTCGGAGACTATGCCTATCAGCTCTGGTCTCGCACCTATGCCGCCGAGTCTCCCTATCACGCCCAGCGTCGGCGCTGATCCCCCCGATGATTTACCCTCCAGCCCTGGAACCCTGATCTTGATGAAGTCTGTTTCACCCCGCTTCCCAGGGATGTGTTTAACCTCCACCTCCCCTAAGCCCCTCGACCTTAGGAGCTCCTCAACCCTCTCCCCAGAGGCGTCTGGCCCGTCCAGCAGCTCATATATCTCCAGGACTTGCTTCAACATATCATTAGGCATAGGATTATGGGTTTATGAAGGTGACCCGATGCGATTCAGGAGTCTCAGGAGCTCCTCCTTCCCTCCCCTCAACCTATCGACGCCGTGGCTGACATAAACTGCGTCGAAATCGAGTCCCCTCAACCTCTCAAGGCTTCTCACCGCCTCAGCATAGTCGTCGCAGTATATCGACGCCGGAGGCTTCAGGCCTCTATGGCCGCCGATGAGGGTGTCCCCAGCGATGAGGTTTTCACCGTAGAGGAGGCAGATGTTTCCAGGGGTGTGACCTGGGACGTGGATCACCCTCAAACCGCCGAGGAGGGGGATCACCTCCCCATCTTTAAGCCTGTGATCAACGACGTCTCCCAGCGCATCGGCGTCTCCCTCATGGATGGCAACCTCACATCCGGTCAGACTCTTTAAGGCCTTAACTCCCCCGCTGTGATCCCAGTGTCTATGGGTGAGGATGCAGAGCCTCAGGTCTCCAGGTCTCAGCCCAATCTCTCCAAGTGTGTTGACTATCTTCCTGGCGCACCACCTTGAGTGTCCGGCATCTACTGCGACAGCAGTCTCCTCATCATATAGTAGGAAGGACTTGGCTATTTCGAGGAGGCCGAGGAGCCTATGCCTTACCGCCCTTATCATCAGTTAAGCTCATCATCCATCATTTTAAGCGTTGACTCACATCCTGATCTCGATGACAAAGCTCTATGAATTCGAGCTGGGTAGGGCAGCCGACATATTGGTGGGGGAGCTCCTGAAGCTGAGGCCTGGGGAGACCCTCGTCATCACCGCCGACACGGAGTCCGATATGAGGGTTGTTGAGGCCACGGCGAGGGCGGCCTTCTCCCACGGCGCAAAGCCCATGGTCATCTGGACCGCCTCACCGCTGGGCGTGGGCAGGGCTGCTGACCCCATGCTTCCCCTGGAGTCCCTCGTCGGCGCCTTGAGGGGTGCTGACGCCTGGGTTGAGTTCAACAATCGGTGGCTCCTATACTCCACGGCTCATGAGAGGGCGATAAGGGAGAATCCAAAGCTGAGGCATCTCTGCCTCGTAGGGATGAACGTCGACATGATGATCAGATGCATAGGCAGAATAGACTATCCCACCCTCAGCCGGTTTCTGAGGCTGCTGGCAGACCTAACCGAGAAGGCGGGGGAGATGAGGGTTACAACACCCGCAGGCACCGACGTCTCCTTCCGGAATCCCCCTGGGCTTAAGGTGAGATGCCGGACAGGCTACGCTGATAGGCCTGGGTCACATATGATGGCGGGGCAGATCGGGTGGGCGCCTATCTATGAGAGCATCAACGGGCGCATAGTCTTCGACGGCTCCCTCGTCCCCCCAATAGGGCTGTTGAAGGAGCCAATCACCCTAATCGTTGAGAGGGGTGAGATCATCGATATAAGGGGAGGAGAAGAGGCGAGGAGATTTGAGAGCTGGCTCAGGGGGTTTGAAGACCCGAATATGCTGAGGATCGCCCACATCTGCTACGGCTTCAACCCAGGGGCCAAGCTGACGGGGAACATCCTCGAAGACGAGAGGGTGTGGGGATGCACCGAGTGGGGGATAGGCAGCTACACCGGGAGACCGGCTGCATCACACTGCGACGGCATCTGCCTAAACTCCTCCGTCTGGCTGGATGGGGAGCAGATAATCGATGAGGGGAGATGCCTCCACCCCGAGCTCGCCGAGCTGGAGAGGAAGCTTAGAAAATGACCTAAGCCTCCCTTTTTAAGGTCGATGACCCTAACTTGAGTGATATGAATAGGAGAGGTGATGGAGGGTTGGATATAGACCTATCAGCCATCGCCGACATGGAGGGAGGTTAGCCATCCTCCTCTTCAGCTCAATGGCGAGGGATCAACCCCTCGCCAGGGACATCGACATCTGCATCGTGGCGCCAAGGATAGGGGATAAGCCATCCCTCCTACTCAAAGCTCTCTCAAAGGTTAGGAGGCCTGGATATGATATCTGGCTCTTCGAGGAGCTCCCCCTCTACATGAAGGTCGAGGTGATAAGGAATCATAGAGTCCTACACTGTAGGAGAGTTGAGGAGCTCTACGATTACTTCGCCAATATAATGGCGCTCTGGAGGGATCAGGAGGTAAGGATTAGGAGATATAGTCGACTCCTCAAGTCGTGAGGAGACTTGACACTCTTTATTTAAGGTCCAGCCACTTAACCTATGGGATGCGCTGTGACATATTGATTGTGGGGGCTGGGATTCTCGGCCTCAGCTCAGCTTATCACTTGAAGGCTGAGAATCCCCGGAAGCGGGTTGTGGTCATCGAGAGGCTTAGGGGCCCCGGAGAGGGGAATACGGCGAAAAGCGAGGCCGTCTTCAGAGATGCCTTCACCTCCGAGACCAATAGGGTGTTGGCCTCCTCCTCCATAGAGTTCTTCAGGCATCTCGAGGGGGAGGGCTATAATCTGAGGCTTGCCTTCACCGGATATCTATGGCTTCTCAGCGAGGAGCAGTTTGAGGGGGTTGGAGACGCTATAAGGGATATGCAGCGAGACGGGGTGAGGCTGACCATCTATCAGCGTGAGGAGTTGGAGAGGATGATACCAGGGCTGGCAACCAGCTTTGAGGGGGATGAGGAGGCTGAGCTCATGGGTCTGCCACCCATCGATGTAGGCCTCCTCGCCCATAACTGTGGATGCCTAAGGGCTGAGGCCCTAGCTAAGGCTTATGAATCAATGTTCCTGAAGCTTGGAGGCGAGATCCATTATCGGGTGGAGGCTAAGAGGCTTATACTCGGCGCCGTTGAGGAGCTCGGCCTACCAGGTGAGCCCCATGTATGGCAGGAGCCTCAAGTTAAGGGCGTTGAGACCGATCGGGGTGTTATAGAGGCTGAGACGACGGTAGTAGCCGCCGGCGTCTGGGCCGGTAGGCTTCTGGAGCCTATTGGATTTGATCCCTGTATGAGGCCGAAGAAGAGGCAGATATTCGTCCTAAGCGATGAGAGGCTCAGCGTCCTCTTCGACATCGATGGTTTCAACCGGCATAGGGTGCTTCCCTTCACGATACTCCCCAAATGCAGCCTATATCTCAAAGCTGAACCCTATGAGAGGAGTGTCTGGGTTGGATGCTCAGATGAGATCGGAAGGGCCTTCGAGCTTGAGGATGACCCCCAGCCCGAGCTGGAATACTATAAGGATGACATCTACCCCATACTGATGAAGTATCTACCCTGCTTCAAAGACCTGAGGCCCGTGAATATGTGGGCTGGCCAGTATGCCGTCAACTCCTTCGATGGACATCCCATCGTGGAGTCTATTCCAGGCCTCATATACGTTGGAGCGGCCAGCGGAAGCGGAATAATGAAGAGCGACGCCCTGGGGCGCATAGTGGCAGCCCTCTACGCTGGTAGGGAGTGGGCTGAGCTCTTCGATGGAAGCCGATTCAGGGTTTCAGACCTCAGCATCTATAGGCGTAGAACCGAGAGGGAGCGCTTCGTCATCTAACCCCTGGAAAGACCTTTAGAGGGTGAGCATCCATTTCCTCTGATAAACCTTGGTTAGGGTGCTGGGAATCTCAGGGTCGCCGAGGGGTGGGAAGAACACCGAGGCCTTATTGAGGGCCGCCTCCAGGGCGGCTGAGGAGGCGGGCGCCGAGGTGGAGCTCCTAAGGCTTTCGGACTATAGGATCAAGCCCTGCGACGGCTGCAACGTCTGCCTAAGGGAGATGCGCTGCCCCCTCGACGATGAGGATGATATGGCCTCTCTGCGTGAACGCATGCTCTGGGCTGACGCCATAATCTTTGCGGCTCCCAGCTACTTCGGCTCGGTTCCAGGGGTTTTGAAGAATCTCATGGATAGGAGTAGGCCCCTGAAGATGGATGGCCATAGGCTTGGGAATAAGGTGGCCTCAGCCCTATCGGTCTCAGGCCTTAGGCATGGAGGCGGAGAGCACGTCGTAGAGGCCGTCATACGCTTCGCCCTGACGCATGGGATGATCATCGTCGGATGCCTCGGAGACCCCCTAAGTCAGGGATGGCTCCCAATAGCCACGCTGCAGGGCGATGAGGGGTGGCGTAGAGCCGGAGATGATCACAACGCAGTGGAGGAGGCGAGGCTGCTCGGCCGGAGAGTTGTGGAGGTTGCCACTGCCCTGAGGAGGGGCGGCCTCCTTGGTTCATAGGGCCTCCGTGAAGGATTCATCATGGCATCTATACATAGGTGGCTTCAGGCTTAGAGCCGTTGAGGATGTGGACTCGCTGCTGAGAGCCGTCTCCGAGGCTGCCTCCCCCCATCTCGCTCAACTCCTCGACGCAGATAGGGTGGCGGGGTGGGAGCATATATATCTCTCAGCCGTAAACGCCATCAAGGCCTTCCAATCCGGCTACAACATCGCCAGAAGTCTCCCCATGGAGGTCCTCCTATACGTCTCATGCCGTGATCAGATAGCCGATGCGATCAGATTGGTTGGCCTATCTCGGAGGACGGAGAGGGCTGCCCTACTGATATTGGCGAGGGATGAGGAGGGGGGCTGGGAGGCCTATAGGAGGGCCTCGAGGCTGCTGGGAGTTGAGGATGACTCCGTTTTGGGGGTTGATGAGGCTAAGCTGAGGAGATTGATGGAGCTCCACGGAGTCTCAAGGGAGGAGCTTGAGGCCGTTGGTGGAGCTGAGGCTGAGGCCCTGACGATGCTGCTGGTTGAGCGTGGAGCACTCCTACCGGCCTTGAGATAGCATTCTTTTTAAGAGGCTTCAACTCCACCCTATGAGGCCCAGATGAAGGTTAGAGCCCGCTGCGGATACTGCCTGCTCCATAGGGGGTATAGGGAGATCCTGAGGGCGACGGAGGATGAGGCCCTCCGCCTAAAGGCGATGGGGGAGCTCCTAAGGCTCCTCGGTAGGCTGCTGACCCCCGATGCGGTTCCGGCGAGGATTGGAACCCGGAGGGATAGATTGATCAGACAACTAACCGGCTGTCCAGACCCCTACAGGGAGGAGAAGCGGAGGGCGAATAAGCTGGCCTTAAGGCTGCTTCCAAGGGTTGAACGCCTAATAGAGGAAGTCGAACCGAGGGATCGGCTTCGAGAGGCTTGTAGGATAGCGTGCCTCGGCAACATCATCGAGTATGATGTCCCAGAGCATAGCCATGACATCGAGGAGGCCCTTAATAGGCTGAGGGGGGAGCACCTCTACATCGATGACACCGACAGATTCAGGGAGCTCCTAAAGCCTGGGGTGAGGATTCTACTATTGACGGATAACGCCGGTGAGATCGCCTTCGACAGGCTTCTGGTGAGGGAGCTCCGCCGCCTGGGATGCCATGTCACCGTCGCCGTGAAGGGGGGCCCCTGCCTCAACGATGCGACGCTGGAGGACGCCGAGGCCGTTGGTATGACCCAGGAGGCTGACAGGGTGGTCACCACGGGCGTCGATGCAATAGGCATAGACCTATCAGAGTCCTCCGAGGAGTTCAGGGAGATCTTCCACTCGGCTGACGTCATAGTCTCGAAGGGAATGGCGAACTGGGAGACCCTCACCGAATATGAGGCTCCAGCCCCAATCCTATTCCTCTTAAGGGCTAAATGTCCACCTGTGGCGGAGTCCCTAGGGGTTCCGGTGGAGAGCAACGTCGCAAAGCTCGTCGAAGCCGGATGGAGCCTTAGAGGCCCAGAGCCCTCTTAATATCCTCAGCCCTTATCGGGCCTGGCCTTATTATCCAGAGCTCATCGCCGCTGAGGTCGAGGATCGTTGAGGGCTGCCTTAACGGAGTCGGCCCAGCGTCGAGGATGAGGTCAACCTCCTCCCCTATCTGCTCGGCGGCCTCCTGAGCCGTCTTGGGTGGGGGCTCACCGGATTTGTTTGCGCTCGTCGAGACTATGACGCCTCCTGAGAGCTTGGCCAATCTCCTCGCCACCTGGTGATCTGGAACTCTGACGCCGAGGGTTCTCGCCCCATGGGTCACCCAGATAGGATAGTCAACCCTCGCCGGAAGCACCATCGTCAACGGGCCTGGCCAGAAATGTTCAGCCAATCTCTCGGCTATTGGGTTGAACTCCACGATCCTCCGGGCGGTCTCCACATCGGAGCAGGCGAGGGGCAGCGGCTTATCCGCTCGTCCCTTGATCTCGCAGATGCGTCGGGTGGCGTCGACGTTGGCGGGGTCGCATCCCAGGCCGTAGACGGTGTCCGTGGGATAGATGACGACTCCTCCAAGCCTTATGATGACGGCGGCCTTCCTTATGTTCTCCTCCGACGCCTCGACGATCTCCATCGCCTCTAACTAACCTCGGAGGGGCTTTAAGGGTGGTGATGTTCCCTATATCTCTTCATAGCCCCCTCTATGACCTCCATCGCCTCCTCTGTGTCCCCCCAGGCCACGACCTGGGTCTTCTTCCCCTCAGCCCTCTTATAGTTGTTGAAGAAGTAGGTTAGTTCTCGCCTCAGGGATGTGGGGATATCCTCCAGGCCCTGGACATGCCTATAGAAGGGGTCTGTCGTCGAGACGGCGACCACCTTGTCGTCTGGGACGCCTTCATCGAGCATCCTGATGTTGGCGACGGGCCTCGCCTCCGTGACGCAGCCTGGGAAGGTAGCCTCATTTATGAGGAGAACTGCGTCGAGGGGGTCTCCATCATCGTCGAGGGTCTGTGGGATGAAGCCGTAATCGCAGGGGAAGTAGGTGTATAGAACCCTATCCAGCTTGAAGACCCCTTTCTCAGGGTCGTATTCATATTTGTTTCTGCTCCCCCTCGTCATCTCTATGACCACATATATCTCCCATGGGGGATTCGGCCCAGATGGGAGTCCTCGCCAATAGTCGACGATCATCAATAGAGACTGGGGTCTCCACCCCTTTTTAACCCGTTGGAGCTCCAAGACTCTCTAGGATTTCCCTCCATAGGTTTAGGGTCTCCTCAGCCTCCTCCTCGTCGAGGATTTGGATGACGTAGCCGGTGTGCACCAGGACGTAGCATCCAGGCCTCACCTCCCCCTCCTCCATGAGGTCGAGCATAACCTCTCTCCGGACCCCTCCGAAGTCGACTACGGCTTTACGCCCCTCGACGGAGACGACGAGGCCTGGAACGGCGAGGCACATCCCCTTCACCTTACTCCCTCAGAGCCTTATATCCCTTCACATACGTCGAATCCTTTATTCATCCCCAGCCCTAAACCCTCTGGGCTGAGATTTGAGAACCCTTAGGGATTATGCCTACTCAACCATCAAGCCCCTAATCGAATGGGGTATAAGCGTCTTCAACCCCGGCGACACCGTCTCCAAGGTGCTGGGCGAGCTTATAGAGGCTGGGAGATATGAGGCCATAGTGGTCTCAGGGCGGAAGATGGGGGTCGTAACGCTGAGGGATTTCCTCGACGTAGTTCAGCCCTCGAGGAGGAAGCTGGAGGGTATGTGGAGGATCACCGGCGCAGCCCACGTAGATGACAGGGTTATCGACGTCGCTGAGAGGCTTGGCAGGGAGGGGTTGAGGGCTCTACCCGTCGTCGGAGGCGGATCCATAGGGCTGATCTCCCACGTAGACTTGGCTAAGGGTCTCTGCGACGTCTCCGAGCTTTCAGCCTTCAAGGCTGGGGAGGTGATGACGACGCCGATTCATACGCTCGATGTCGAGGGGGAGGTGTCTAAGGCGAGGCGTATGATGCTTGAGATGGGTTTCAGCCATATACCCATCGTGGAGGATGGTGAGCTTAGGGGCATCGTCACCGCCAGGATGCTCGTCGAGGATTTCATCGCCCCCCTCTCCAGGGCGACGGTGGGCGAGCGCATAGGGGAGCGCATCGCAAGGATGGAGGGAGCCGTCAGAGACGTGATGGATCGCCGCCCCCTAACGGCTCATAGAGAATCCTCCCTGCTGGAGGTGGCTGAGGATATGACTCGGATGGAGAGGAGCGCCTGCATCATCGTTGAGGGGCGTAGACCCATAGGCATAATCACCCCCATGGAGCTTTTGAAGCCGCTTCTGAGGCTGAGACCTGAGAGGAGACTCCCCCTCTACATCATGGGTCTCGGAGATGAGGACTTCTATGAGCGGAGCCTCGTGGAGGAGAAGCTTAGAAGGGTTGTGGAGAGGGGGATGCGCATCCATCCCTGGATAAGGGAGGCCTCGGTGAGGGTGAAGAAGACGGGGGAGCGGGGAGGCAGAACCAGATATGAGGTGAAGGCGAGGGTTATGGGGCTGAGCGAAAGCATATCCGCCGAGGCGTCGGGATGGGATCTACTTAGGGTCTTCGACGAGCTGGCTGAGAGGCTGGATAAGGCTCTGAGGAGATCGAAGCCTGAGACCGGTAGGAGGCGGAGGCGTTAATCCCAAACCTTTTAAAGGTGTTAGGGCCTCCTATTGTGCGTCATGTCCGAGGAGAGCGCCATCTACATCGGCAGGAAGCCCGTGATGAGCTACGTCCTCGCCGTGATAAGGGCCTTCAACGACCTCGGGGCGGAGGCCGTAACCCTCAAGGCCCGTGGCCGAGCCATCTCAAAGGCAGTGGACGTCGCAGAGCTCTCCAGGAGGAGCTTCCTGGAGGACGTCGAGGTCTCAGGCATCGAGATCGGCTCCGAGCAGGTCTCCACCCCAGAGGGGGGAAGCCGAGGGGTCTCCACCATAGCGATAACGCTGAAGAAGAAGGCCTAAAAGGCGAGGAAAAAGGGAGGTTTACCTCCTCCTCAGGGCCGCCTCAGCCGCCGCCTTTGCAACCTCCAGTGGAGGCTTCAGATCAGGTGGTAGAGGTGACTTATAGGTTCTACCCGCCCTCCGTTTCTTGAACTCATCCCAAGCCCTCTTCAGGAGCTCCGGATTCGTTAGGAAGTCTATCGCCGTTCCGGCTATGACCTTGGCTGCGAAGAGCATCGACTTGTGGCCTATGCTCATACCTGCGCAGGCGACGTTCTGCCATGAATGCCCTGGGGAGCCTAGGACGAAGGCTGTGGTGCCGAACTCCATCGTCGGAGCCTGCCAGCTTACGTCGGCGACATCCGTCGAAGCTGGATAGACCTTCCCCTCATCCCAGGGGTCGAAGATGTCCCTGACGAGGTTGACGTCGACATACCGCTCCCAATTCGGCAGCTCGATCCTTCGCAGCATCCCAATCTTCTCCTCCTTCGGTATCGTCTCGGCGATCTTCGCCGCGAACTCCAGCTCCTCATCGGTGTACTCCGGCGCCCCGATCTCCCGCATATTCTTGATGACCACCTCGCTCAACACCTTATTCGGCAGCAGGTTGTAGGATCCCCCGAGAACCTCGACCTTCATCTCAGTCTCCGTCATCAGGGCTGCGCCCTCAGCGATCTTCAGGATCCTCCTGTAGATGGCCTCAACCTGGTCCCACTCCGGCGCCCTGATGTAATACCAGCTCCTCGCATAGTCTGGAACGATGTTGGGCTGGGTTCCGCCGAACTCGATGATATAGTGGATGCGGGCCTTATCGATTACATGCTCCCTGAGATAGTTGACTCCTATGTTCATCAGCTCCACCGCATCGAGGGCGCTCCTCCCCATCTCCGGAGAGCCGGCGGCGTGGCTCGCCTTACCGTAGAAGTGGAACTTGACCGATGTGATGGCGTTGCAGCTGCTTAGGCCGGCGGTGTTCAGCTGGCTTGGATGGTGGCTGAGGACTATGTCGACATCCCTGAAGAGGCCTTCCCTCACCATGTAGACCTTTCCGCTATAGTTCTCCTCGGCAGGTGTGCCGAAGAATTTCACCGTCCCCTTGAGGCCGAGCTGCTCCATCGCCATCTTCAGCGCTATGGCCCCTGCGGCGCCTGAGGTTCCATGGATGTTGTGGCCGCAGCCATGCCCTGGAGCCCCCTCCTCCAGGGGCTCCCTATAGGGAACCGGCTTCTGAGAAAGCCCGGGGAGGGCGTCGAATTCGCCCATGATGCCTATGACGGGCTTCCCCTCACCCCATGTGGCTACGAAGGCCGTCGGCATACCGGCGACGCCCATCTCAACCTTGAAGCCGTTCTCCCTCAGGAGGTCTGCTAAGAGCTTAGATGACTTATACTCCAGGAGTCCGAGCTCGGCGTATCTCCATATCTTGTCGCAGACCTCTATTAGGCGGCCCTTATTCTCATCGATCCAGCTCCACGCTATCTCCTTAGCCCTCTCCATCCATCGAATATTTGCCTTCCCTTAAATTAAGTTGGTCGGTTCTCCTCGGAAGTCTTATCTCCCCACATGTAGAAACCTTTAAAATCGATGTCGGGGGAGAGGCTTTGCTTTCCAGGCCTATCGATGGAGGCGATACAGCATCCCTGGGATAGGGAGGCCCTTGAGGCTTTGAAGAGGGTTAAGGGCCTCGACTTCGTCACCAAGAAGATTCTGGAACTGGGCTTTGAGAGGGTGAAGAGGATACAGCTATTGGCCAACAGCCTGAAGGTCTCTGAGAGGCAGTGTCCAAGCCTCTATAAGGTGTATAGGGAGTGCTGCGACATCCTCGACGTGGAGCCCCCGGAGTTCTACATCGAGTGCAACCCCTTCCCCAATGCCTACACCTTTGGCTACACCCAGGCATTTGTCGTCATCACCAGCGGATTATTGGAGGTTCTCGACGAGGATGAGCTCCGCTTCGTATTGGGGCATGAACTCGGGCACTTCAAATGTGGGCATATCCTCTACATGATGATGGCTCAGAACATCAGGCTGATACTCTCATGGCTGGGGCAGATCACCCTCGGCTTAGGCCGATTGATAGGGGCTGGATTGGAGTATGCACTCCTAGCCTGGAGTCGGAAGGCGGAGTTCTCAGCCGACAGGGCCGGCCTATTAGCAGCTCAGAATGATGAGGCAGCTATAAGGGCCCTGATGAAGCTGGCAGCTCCCGTGGAGAAGGTTTGGAGAGAGGTAAGCGTTGAGGAGATATTGAGGCAAGCTGAGGAGTTCGAGTCCCTGACGGATGAGGATCTGCTATCAAAGTTCTACAAGTTCTTCTACACCATAGAGATGACCCATCCATGGCTGATCATCAGAACCAGGGAGGCGAAGGCTTGGATCGAGTCCGATGAGTATAAGGACATATTGAAGCGCGGCGTCCCCCTGAGCGAGGCGAGGGAGAGGCGGAGACGGGTGAGCGTCTGCCCCAACTGCGGAAGCCCAGTAGGCCCCGAGGACAAGTTCTGCTCCAACTGTGGATATAGGCTGAGGTGATCGATCATTCTTTATCTAAACCTAATCAATAAATGGGAAGTAGATTGGAGTGGCACTCTCCCTTCAGGATTGGATGCGACATCTGCTTCTATGGAGACCCCGTGAAGACGGTTGAGTATGCCGTGAGGGCTGAGAAAGATGGATTCCCCGTCGTCAGTGTCCCGGATCATACGTTCCATAGACCCGGCTATGGTGAGCCTCCACCCTTCGACGCCTATGCTGTGCTCTCAGCCATCGCCGTAAGAACCCAGCGTGTAGTCCTCATGCCCGTCGTCTCGGAATGCCTCAGGAGGCATCCCGTCATCGTCGCCCAGGCCTTCAGCACCCTCGACCACCTCTCAGGGGGGCGAGTCGCCCTCGGCCTCGGAGCTGGAGAGGTCTTCAACGTCGACCCCATAGCCGAGATAGACTTCTCAAAGCCCTTCACGAGGCTTAGGGAATCCGTCGAGCTGATTAAGAGGCTTTGGACCAGCGATGAATCCATCACCTATCGCGGTGAAACAATCGAGTTGAGGGATGCGCCCCCCATCATCAAGCCCCTCCAGACGCCTCATCCACCTATCTATGTCGGCGGTATGGGTAGGCGTATAAGGCGGTTCGTCGGGGAGGCCTGCGATGGATGGATGCCCTGGCTCTACACCCCTGAAACCTATAAGGCTGACATAAAGGAGATCGAGGCTGGATGCCGAGCCGCCGGCCGAAGCCTCGATGAGATCGATCTGGGCCTCAACATCAGGGCCGTCGTCCTCGAGGACGGTGATGAAGCTCGGAGGGTGGCTGAGCCTGGAAACCGAATCGCCCTGGCTTTAAGGCCACGCCTCCTAAGGGCCTTAGGATACCCGGAGCTGGCTGAGATGGGGGAGATGATCTGGGCCTCAACCTTCAAGGAGGATCATGTTGAGCGTATCAGACGGGTGGCGGAGCGGATTCCGGCTGAGGTTGTGGAGAGGGCCGCCATCGTTGGGACACCTGATGAGGCGATAGAGCAGATAGAGGAGTTTAGGAGGGCCGGTGTAAGGCTGCTTGCCCTGACATTGATGACTTCGAGATTCGAGGAGACTGAGCGATTATTCAAGAGATATATACTCCCATACTTCGCTGAGGAGAGCTAACCCCTTTTTCCAATCGCCTTCTCCAACTGCTCCAGCTCAGGCTCTATCCTTAGAATCCTGTTGGCGAATCTCGGCTTAATCCCCTCCAACTCGCATCGATGATATCTCACCGTGTTCTCCGGATCCTTGAGGAGGTTTCCGGTTAGGATGCAGACCACCTCCTCCCCAGGGTCTATGACGCCCATCTCCACCAGCTTCCTGGCTCCGGCGACGCTGGCCGCTGAGGCTGGCTCGCATCCTATGCCGCATCGATCGATGATGGCCTTCGCATCCATGATCTCCTGATCCGACACCTCCTCCACGACGCCGTCCGTCCATTTTATGGCCTTCAAAGCCCTCCTCCAATTCACCGGCCTCCCAATTCTGATTGCTGAGGCTATGGTCTTTGGCTTCTCAACCGCCCTTAGATCCTCCCCACCCTCCCTCCATAGCTTGTAGAAGGGGTTGGCTCCCTCAGCCTGTATGGCTGCAAGCCTCGGCGTCTCCTCGATGAGCTCCAGCTCCACGGCCTCCCTCAAGGCCTTTCCGAAGGCCGATGTGTTGCCGAGGTTACCCGCCGGTAGAACTATCCAGTCTGGAGGCCTCCATCTACGCTGCTGTAGGAGCTCCAGGACTATGCTCTTCTGCCCCTCCAATCTCCAGGGATTTATGGAGTTCAGTGGATAGAGGTTGAGGGCCTCAACGGCCTCCTCCAGCAGCTTCATGGCCGAGTCGAAGTTTCCCTCCACCTCTATGGCCATCGCCCCATAGGCGATGGCCTGAGCCAGCTTCCCATAGGCCACTCCACCCCCTGGGAGGAGGACTATGCAGCGCAGCCCGGCCTGGGCTGCGTAGGCTGCGAGGGAGGCCGATGTGTTGCCGGTGGAGGCGCAGATGACGGCCTCGACGCCTAATCGCCTCGCCTCCGAGATGCCGACGGTCATCCCCCGATCCTTGAAGCTCCCCGTTGGGTTCTCCCCCTCATGCTTCACCCAGAGCCTCTCCAGGCCGACGTATGCTGAGAGCCTCCCATGTCGATAGAGATTGGTGTTCCCCTCACCCCTCGAGACGATGAATCTCTCATCGATCCCTGGATGGATGACCTCCTTGAACCTCCATACACCGCTGTTATAGGGTGGATCGAGGACGCCGAGTCTGCCATCGAAGAGGGAGGCATCAACGCCCCCTGGGAATTCATGCTCCACCTCCAGTAGGCCTCCACAGCTGCATCTAACCCTCCTACCAGGCGGATACTCCCTACCGCATAGGCCGCATCTAAACCTGGAGAACATTTAGGACTCTACCCCAATCCGCTGGGCCTGGTATAGCATAGGATGCATTTAACCCTGTCCCCACCTCCGTGGCGAGGTGGAGAGGCTGACCGGAGGGTGGAAGCCGATGTCGTCGAATGCGGAGTCCCGCAGTCCTCCCAGAGGGCATAATGATGACGAGGCGTGGAGGGAGATTCGCCGAGCAGCGAAGAGGCCTGAAGGTGGCGATCACCCATAGCTGCGAAAGCTTAATACAGCCTACACCCCTTAGATTCACGGCCTTAGGCCCAGGAGGCACACCATAGATAGCCCTCCGCCGGGGTCTCCTAGTCTGGTAGGGAGCAGGCCTGCTAAGCCTGTGGCCCTATGGGCCGCGTGGGTTCAAATCCCACCCCCGGCGCCATCTAAAATTCTTGAATTGGGGATTTTTTTTGAGGAGTTTTTAGGAAAGAAACTAATCTATATCTTCCTCACTTTTGATCCTCTGAGATATAACACCCAAGATAGGAGGCGGGTGAAACAGGGTGTATTTGCCGTCTTTGCGGCCAGCGTCTTCAACCCATTAACATATATAAGGACTAACCCCTTACATTATAGAAGGCTGAAAAAGGAGGGATTAATATTAAATTAGTGTATGACCCTGTGAGTTTTATTTTTCAACATGGTGATGAAATTACAATGTTGCATCTATTTCAGTTCTTAGATTTACTGGAGACAAAGAAAGGCAAAGAGCTAATTCTACATTTACTAATGTCTCAAATGCCAAGCGGTGGCTTCCCTTCCAAGTTTAACAACAAAGTCGAAGGAATAAAAGAAACTTGTAGAAACACTCTCTTGCTTTTGAAATGTGGTTTTCCACATAATAGCCTGAACATTCAGTCCGCGGTTAATTATCTACTTAAGCACCAACGTGAAGATGGAGGATGGAGTGAAAACCCTAAACTAACTATTCCAGAAAATATAGTGGAACTTACCACTGAGCAAAGCATTACTTGGTTAACAGCTGACATAATAGAATTACTTCGTATCGTTGGACTAGAAGAAAGTGAACCTTGCAAAAAAGCTTTAAATTGGCTGAGAAAAATGCAGAATCAAGAAGGTGGGTGGCCTATGTTCAAGAGCGATCAGGGATCGGATCCTGATTCTACAGCGCAGATTCTCTTCATGATGAGGGAAATCTATGGAGAAAAGGATGCAGTTTGGATTAAGGGTATTAAGCTGTTCGAAAAATTCCTTGATGAGGTGGCTGCAGATGCGGAGAGGGGATATTACATAGCACCTAATGGTGAAAAAAGGGAAAACGACATTTATCACCTAACTCATTTACTTCTCTCATCCCTTGTCGATTCTAAGAGAAGAATAGAAGCTGGTTACAATTTAAACGATGTACGAGTCAACAAAATAGTTCATGCTATACTTAAATCCCAACGCAAGGATGGTGGTTGGCGGCCATTCTGGACTCCCGATAGTGACCCAACTTATACGGTGCTTACATTGAAACTTTTGGTCTGGCTTGGCGTTATAAATTCTGAAGAATTAAGAAGAGAGATTATATCTAAAATGATTTAATGATAGTGAACATCTTAAAGATGATGGGTAGATCTAGAGCTGAGCATGGATGTGAGAAGAATCGGGATGCTAGCCGTCGTTGCTGCGCTCTACGCCGTCCTAGTCATATTGTTGACCCCGATCTCCTTTGGTCCTGTGCAGCTTCGGGTGGCTGATTGTCTCATACCCCTCTCAGCTCTCTTGGGTTGGCCTGGTATAGTCGGCGTCGCCTTGGGCTGTATGGTGGGTAATGCCTACTATATGTTGGGCGTTCTCGATGTCATTCTCGGGCCTCTGGCTAATCTCCTGGCTGCTCTGGTCATCTATCATCTTAGGCGTAGGCTTCTATTGGGATGTGTTCTTGCATCTCTGGTCATCGGCTTCGTGGTCGGCGGATACCTCTGGCTCTTCTTCCCCCCTCCAGGGGTTTTGGCCGTCGCCCTCCCCCTCTGGGCCGGTATGGTTGTGAGCATCACCCTCAGCAGCCTCGTCGCCGTCGGGGTGCTTGGCTATCTCCTCGTTAAGCTTCTCATCAGGTCTAGAGCTCTAAGGGCTCTGGAGTCTATGGGCCTACCTCTCTACGTGGAGGGTGAGGATTGACCCCGAGATGGGTTAAGGCCGCAGCTATGCTGGCCGTCGTGGCGCCGATGGTTGCCTTTGCCTCCATCTTCACAGCTATAATGCTTTCACCCTGGTTCAGCTGGACGGGGAACGCCCTCAGCGACCTCGGGGTAGGTGGGGCCTCCACTACCTTCAATCTCGGCCTCATAGCCTCAGGTTTGATGCTAATCCCCCTCCCCATCGCCCTCTACACAGTCTCTGAAGGCGGATTGGGGAGGCTGTCAGCCATACTCCTACTGCTCTCCGCCATCCTCCTCTCATCGATAGGCTTCTTCCCAGAGTCCTGTGGCCGCCTACACTACTATGTCTCCGCCGCCTTCTTCCTCACCCTACCCCTCACCATCTACCTATACGCCGCCTCCACCTATAGGAGCTCCAGGAGGGGGGCGCTGCTCTCAGCCCTCTCCGCCACCGTCGCCCTCGGCGTATGGCTGTTGTCTTGGAGTAGTCCAGCGATACCCGAGGCCATATCGGCGCTCTCAGCAACCATATGGGTGGAGGGGGTGGCCTTGAGACTTCTTATGTCCGAATCTAGATCTCCCTTGCATGGATGACATCCGTCTCCCTCTTTCCCCTCTCATATTGGGTGTTGTCCGCCGTTATTAATGGGAGTCTTAACTCCTTTGAGAGCTGTATATATGAGGCGTCGTAGAGGGTGAGATGGAGTTTTAGTGCTAGTTTGACGGCCTCCTCGACGCTATGCTCCCTGATCTCCAGGTTTGGCACTCTCAGAATCATCGAGGAGAGGGTTAAGGCATCTTCTCGGGATATAAACCCCCTCCTGTTGAGGATGATGAGGGTGTTTCCAGCCTCGTAGGGGAGGAGGGGTGGGGCATATATCGTTTTTAGAGAGCCGAGGAGTTTGAGGGCCTTCTCGCTATACTGCTCCTTTACGAAGGCCTGGATGAATATCGATGCATCTAATACCGCCTCCCTCAGGTCAGCCTTCATGATCCCTCATCTCACGGATGACCTCGCAGATAACTCCCTCAGGCATCTCGGGCCCCTTCTCCATGCGGCGTCTAAGCTGCTGGATGAATCTCTCGATCTCCCGTCTTCTCACCTCCTCCTCCAGCGCCCTCCTAACGATGGCGCTGATGTTGATGCCCAGCTCCTCAGCCCTCCGCTTCAGCTCCTCCTCCACCCTCGCCGAGACGACGACCATCCTACCCATGTATTACCGAATCGTATTATGGAAATGTCTTATAAATATGCTATGGAAAAACCCTCCTAACGTCCCTTGGGAAGGGTATGGCATCCCTGATGTGGTCTAGGCGGCATATCCACATGATGAGTCTCTCGACGCCGAGGCCGAATCCGCTGTGGGGAACTGAACCCCACTTTCTGAGGTCGAGATACCAGCTATAGTCCTCGGGGTTTAGGCCCTCCTCGACGATGCGGGTGAGGAGCTCATCATAGTCGTCGATGCGTTGTCCTCCGCCTATGATCTCGCCGTAGCCCTCAGGGGCGAGCATGTCAGCAGAGAGGGTAACCTCACGCCTCTTGGGGTCGGGTTTATGGTAGAAGGCCTTGACCCCTATGGGGAAGTGGGTCACCCAGAAGGGTGTGTCGAAATGCCTTGTCAGCGGCTCCTCCTCCCTCCATCCGAAGTCGTCGCCCCACTCAAGCTCTATTCCATCTTTACGCAGAATCTCGAGGGCCTCATCGTATGTGATCCTCGGATAAGGTGGCTCAAGTCTTAGGATCTCCTTTGGGTCTCTGCCGAGGCTTTTAAGCTCCCGTGGCATCTCCTCCGCCACCCTGTGGCAGATGTGGGTTACGAGTTCGTCGCCGACCCTCATTATTCCCCATAGGTCTGTCCAGGGCTCCTCAACTTCGAGGTGCCAATACTCTGCGAGATGCCTCCTGGTTCTGCTCTTCTCAGCCCTGAAGCTTGGGGCGATGGTGTATATCTTGCCCAGGGTGTAGATTAGGGCCTCGGCGTAGAGCTGCCAGCTCTGGGTTAGGTAGACGTTCTTCCTCCCGAAGTAGTCGACCCTGAAAAGGGTTGCGCCCCCCTCACAGGCGGCTGTGATGAAGCTGGGTGAATGTGTCTCCGTGTAGCCATGCCCCCTCAGCCAATCCCTCGCTGCCTCCAGAACCTTAGACCTGATCCTGAGTATGGCCTGCATCTTCGGGTCTCTGATGTAGAGATGCCTGTGGTCGAGGAGGAAGTCGACTCCATGCCTCTTCCTCGTTATCGGATATCCAGGCTGAGCCTCCCAGAGATTTATTACCTCCGTTATGGAGAGCTCCCTCCCATTTGGGGCTCTCTCATCAACCCTCACGACGCCCCGGAGCTCCACGACGGACTCCAGGGGGAGCTTCTCCACCCTTTTATAGGTCTCCTCAGGCACCCTATCCCTCGGGAGGGTGCACTGGATTACTCCGCTTCCATCCCTCACCATCAGGAACTGGATTCCACCGCTGCTCCTATGGTTATACATCCAGCCCCTGATGGATACCTCCTCTCCATCATGTTCGCCGTCGAGTATCGACGCTATATCGACGAGGGGCATCTCCAACCACTAAACCATCCCGTAGACGATTTATAAAGGCTTCACCCACCTCTGAGGAAGCTGTCGAGGGTTGTCGACCGTGGCCGGCCCACCAATTCGTCGAAGTCTATTCCCAGCGCCTCCAGTAGCTGCTCGAACATAGATTCAAGATACTCAACGTATTTCTCGACGTCGACGTCTCGCTTTGAGGCCAATTGAACGGGTTTGACGCCGCTCCTCGTGACGACGTAGCTTATTATGTCTCCTGCTCCCAGCTCCATTCCCCTCTCCTGAAGCATCCTCGCCGCCTTCACATGCTGGGGCTGGGTCTCATAGCTCTTAAGTCTCCGGCCGAGCATCACCCTGAAGGCGACCTCATCCAGCTCGAAGTCCCTCTCCTTCAGCCTTCTATAGACGGATTGGACGAGTCTCTTGATCTCCTCCTTCGCCTCCTCTATATCCTCGGGCCGTTCAACCCTTCCGAGGATTCTGGTTAGCTCCTGGAAGGCTCTCTTCAAAAGCGGTGGAATATGCCTCTTCTTACCGGTCAACCCCTTTATATCGACGCTTCCATCTGGGTAGACGCCGAGATAATTCTTCTTCCTCCTGGAGAAGATGACATATCTATAGACCTTATCGACGTCCAGCTCTATGCCGAGCTCCTCATCCGCCCATTTTATGAGACTCTCGATCTGATGCTTCGAGGGATGCTCGAGGAAGACGCTGTCCGTGTCGCCGTAGACGACCTCTATGCCCAGCTTCCTGGCGGCCTCGACGGCGCTGGTCATCGCATAGCGGCCTATGGCTGCGGTGCTCTCAGCCAGTGGGGGGCAATACAGCGGGAAGGCCTCTGAGCCGAATACTCCGTAGGCGGCGTTTAGGAAGACCTTCAATGCGCTCTGGACGACGTTGTAGTAGGCCCTCTCCTCAGCCGGTATCTCAGGATTCTTTGACAGAGGCTTATACAATCTCACCCTTAGGTCTCTTAGGCTTCCTATGATGAGGCTCATCATTCCACGGCGCTTAGTGCAGACCCAGTGCGGAGTCCCCGGTATCAGGTTGCCTCGGCACTCCTCGTGGGGGCAGAGGATGGTCTCATAGCTGAGGTTCCAATTCCTTATGGCTGATGGATAGAGGGATGCGAAGTCGAGGACGGTTACGTCGAAGTGGACTCCGGGTTTCGGCGCCTTGACTATGGCTCCGAGATACTTCTTCCCCTTTATTATGGCCTTGGTCGCCGTTACACCTTTAACCTCTATTATGTCTTCGACATTCGGTATCAGCCATCCCCTGCGTCGATGCTCATATTCGAGGAGGGTTAGTATCCATCGGCTTACGCCCTGCCTGGTGACGTCCTCGAGGGTCATCTTGCTGATGCGGCTTAGGAGAACCATCAATCTCATGACGAGGTCGTCGTTGAAGGCTGTCAGCTCATAGGTTAGCTCCGCATCCCTCAGACAGTATCTGGCCAGCTCCCGCTCCGTGAGCTTTGAGATCTCCGTGACCTCTATTTTGCCCTTGCCGAGGATTGTTGAGGCAACCTCGTCGAGTGTGTTCTCCCTGTATCGGTCTCCGAAGGCGTAGACCTGTATGGATTTGTTCTGGAAGAATCTGTATAGGTCGATGTGGAGTCCATAGCGTAGGGATGCGAACCGTCTTCCTATCGATATTGGTATCGCCTCCCTTGGGAAGCCCAGCTTCTTAGCCCTGTTCCTTAGGTATCTCAGGTCGAAGTCGTCGCCGTTGAAGGTGAGTATGATTGGATATTCGTCGAGCACCTTGAAGGCCTCTCGGATGAGCTCCTCCTCAGGCATCAGCTCGACCTCGGCTCCATCAACCTCCAATCTCCCACGTCGCTCGCCCCGTAGGAGAACCCTCCTAACGCCGTCGCTGGAGACTATGGAGACGGCTATGATGGGATCCTCAGCCTTCTCCGGGTTTGGAACCCTCTCGGCGACTGCTCCCCCAACCTCTATGTCTATGGCAGCCCTCCTAATCTTGGGGATGGGGCACTCCAGCAGCCTAACCCATTCAAGCATCTTCTCCCTGAACTCCGGTTCAACCTCTTTGAGGAGTCCCCCCAATCGACGCTCAACATCCTCGGGCAGCCTGTAATCCTCGACGAGTTTACCGTCCATGATCCTGTAGGGCATCCCGGGGATGAGGGCGTGGTCGTAGATGTAGTTCTGATAGTATCTTATGTGGCTCTCCCAGCTTTCGCCGAGTATATGTCTAATATCGTTTTTGCCCTGCCCCCCTATGGCGAGGGGGTTTGATGCCACAACCTTTGTCACCTTTATCCACTTATCTCGGAGGGCATCGTATCGCTTGATCTCCTCCAATCGTAGGAAGCCTGGATGCTTCACAAGCTCCTCGTTTCTCTCCAGCTCCTCCTTCGGCCTCTTGGATATGCAGTAGGGGAGATGCCCCGTGTTGTCGTACCAGAGGTAGATTTGCTGCCCCCTCGGCTCATATAGGCGGAGGAAGGCCTTCTCGGCCTCTCCATCGTAGCCGGCTGAGAGTAGGTAGCAGGTTGAGAGGTTGTCGGGGGCGATCCTCCCCTTCGCCTCTATATCGCTCACCCCTACTACTGAGGGCTTCCCCACTAATAGGCCTGTCTCCCCCTCTCCAGTAGGCAGAGGAGCTCCAGGGTGATGTAGGCGGCTAATAGGCTTGTCCCACCTGAATCGTAGTGGGGTGTGACCTCCACCAAATCGACGCCGACCACTCGATGATCCATGATCTCCCCCAATAGGTTTAGGAGCCTCGTCGTGCTCCACCCCTCTGGGGCTGGATTCCCCACAGCCGGAGCCTCCGAGGGGTCTAAGACATCCATATCGATTGTGACGTAAACCCTCGACGCCTCCCCAATCCATTCCCGTAGGGCCTCTAATGCCTCCTCAGGCCTCTTGGAGGCCTCGATCCATTTCACCCTATCTCTATGCTCCTCCGCATATCGGAGCTCCTCCTTGGAGAGGGCTCTACATCCCAGCACTATGAGGCGGTGCTCCAGCTCCTCGAGGGCTCTACGCATGAAGGTTCCATGTGAGAGCCTCAATCCGAGGAGGGTGTCCCTTAGGTCGAGGTGGGCGTCGAGGCTGACGATCACCTGAGGCCTTAAGGCTCTGAGGGCTGCGAGGGTGACGGTGTGCTCCCCTCCAAGCATTATGGGCGTCTTCCCGTCTCCGCTGATCTCCCTTATGGCCTCCTCTACTCCCTTCAGATTCTCCTCGAGGCTTTTAGGATTCACCTCTATGTCGCCTATGTCCGCCACCCTTAAGTCTTCGAGGAAGAGGCCTGTTCTTGGGCTGTAGGTTTCGAGGTGTATGCTCTCCCTCCTTATGGCTTGAGGTGCGAATCTGGCTCCCCTTCTATATGAGGTCGTCTCGTCGATTGGGGCGCCGAGGATGATGTAATCCGCCTCCTCGTAGGCTGTCTCAGCCTCTATGAAGGGTTGGATCGGCGGCCTGAGTCTCGGGGTTTTCATGGCCTATTCTTTCTCGACAATGACCTGATCTACGCTGTGGATGACGGCTCCCCGCCTCTCCATGTGGGTCTTGAGCTCATCGAAGTCTATCTCGACGCCGTGTATGACAACCCTCAGGCTCTCTGTTCTCTCATCCATCTCCACGAGGCTTACATCCACTTTGGTTACCCCCCTCAGCTCCGCCAGGTAGGAGGCGAACTCTGGGAGGGGGGGCGCATGGGGCTTTAGGACATCTAAAACCAGGTATCTAACCTTGGGGGACTTCAAACCCTTCATAGACCTCCGAGGGATGCATCCCTCAATTATCCTCCTCCCTTATATTCATAAAGTTTAATTATCTCCGGGTTCAACACCAAATTGAGTGCCGATCTCATGGGAGAAGGCTCCCAGGCTTCTCATAAGGAGGAGTGCAGTGGTCTTTGACGGCTTCTGTGAGCTCAGAGGGGAGAGATGAGAGTAGGCTGAGGAGGCTGAGGGTCTGGCTCTCCGAGTGGATGGGCGACGTAGGGGAGTATATGCGGGTTACCCGGGCTCAGGGCATACTTCGTAGATACTTCGCCGTGAACGCCTTCGACGGGGCGATGACGAGTCTCGGCGTCGTCATGGGGGCTTACATCACCGGCCTGAAGGAGCCTGCACCGATTCTTGGAGTCATCCTCATGGGCGGCTTCGCCATGGCGATCTCAGGCTTTTCAGGAACCTACCTCGCTGAGAGGGCTGAGCGTGAACGTGACCTCAACGACCTGGAGGGGGCGATGCTCGTCGACTTGAAGAACACGATCCACGGCGAGGCCTCGAGGTATATCTCCCTCTTCGCAGCCCTCATCGATGGGGCGGCTCCCTTCCTCGCATCGGTTCCATCGCTGATACCCTTCGCCCTCTCAATCTATGGATTGCTGCCTCCGGGCATCGCCTTCCCAGCCTCCATAGCGTCTTCACTGTTAACCCTCTTCCTCCTCGGCGTCTATCTCGGCAGGGTCAGCGGTGAGAACCTCATCTACTCTGGGCTTAAGATGGTGGCCGCCGGAGTCGCCGTCGCCCTCATAGCTCTGCTCATCAACGGGGGCCACTGATCGCCCCCGCCTCCTTCGCCATGGGATGCCCCTCCAAATGGGAGCTCTCGGATGGAAAACCCTCCGGCGGGCCTTCGACGTCTAGATCAATCTGCTGAGCTCGTCGAAGAGCACTATGCCCAGTAGATGAGCAATGAGGATAGAGACGCCCTCATCGAAATTGAAGTACCCATCGTCGCGGCCTTCACCATCAAGAGGATGCACTTATCTATATCTTTCTCGATGAGTTTGATATTTCATAAGCGACATTACCGTCTCCAAACCAGATCACCTTCGGCATTTTTTCACAGCTGAAAGGGTATCTAAAGGCGTAAGAGACCTCCTCTCCGCAGGTCTGAGGGCTGTTCTTAAGATGAGATCCTCAAAGCCGAGACGTGATACCCAGAGAATCGTCTCGGGCGAGTCTTTTAGAAGGTTGAAAGGTCCGAGGTTGCAGCACGCATTTGCATGTTCCGAACCCTGGGCAACTTCCTCTTTGCTAAGATCTTGTCTAGGCAGACTTCTGGACGGGGACTCGCATAATAGATTAACACTGCCACATAGGAGAGGTGGATACTGAGCTCTCCTCCTGCTAAGATATAAAAGTCATAATGATAGCATTCTCCATGGTCTGATCGCCTGAGGAAAGCTTAGCTGTAAGAAGCTCCTTGAAAAGTTTTTAATATTCTCAGAGTTTCTACTTTCTGAAGGTTAGAAAAGTTGGGTGAAAAGGTTAGGCTTAGGACCGCTGAGGTGCGCAGTAGGGATGTAGGTAGGTGGAGGGTGAGGATAAACTCTAAGCTTATACATTTGATTATTTTGCTGATTTTAAGCATAATTTATCCAACCCCATCATTAGCTTCTAATGAATTACAAATACATAAAAAGAATTTTTCATTATATAAGGGCAACCTAATTTTAAATGGAAATACAGTATACATTATTGAAAATACGATCTTTCAAATAGAAGGAGATATAATAGTTAGGGATGGGGCAAAATTAATTATTAAAAACTCTTTTATTAAAATGATTTCAAGATATAGAGCTTCTTGCAAAATAGCTGTATATGATGAAGCAGTTGTTGATATAGTTAATTCTCATGTGTTAAAAGAAAGTCCAGTTCTTGGAGCTATACATCTTCTCGTTCAAGGTAGGAAGGCTAAACTAAATTTATATAACAGTAGCATTCAAGATATTCAGCTTCAAGCTTCTCATGGAAGTATAATTTATGTAAAAAATTCTAGCATAGAATGTTTATTCTACTCAATGGGTTCGTCTAATGTTACAATAGTGAATTCTCAAGTAGGTATTTGGCCGGGATATATAGCTCTAAAGTTACCAGATACAGATGAAGAATTAGTAAATTTAAAATTTGAGGGATTAAGAACAGGTAATATTCAAGAGCTTAATATAACATATAGACTACATTACTTCGTTTTAGAGAATGTTAATGTTACAGCATGGGTTATAGATATAGAGAATGGATTTAAAGGGGATATTATAATAGAAGATTCTAATATAAAAGAGATTTTGCCTCACTTTCCATATTGTCAATTAATAGTAAAAAATGTGAGACCTGGATTTTTTAAATTATGGCAGCTTTCTGATTTTGTAGAAGGAAAGGGCATACCTTGGAACTTAACATTAGTAAATACAACAGTGGAAGAAAGATGGAAGTTTATATTTCAAAAAAATACGATTGCTTACATTAATAATTCTACTCTAAAGATAGATGTGTGGGAAGGAAGTAAAGTATTTATCAAGAATAGCTATGTGAGAATGATGGAAGTAGGTGATGATGTTTATGTTAGGCTTGAAAACTCTATATTGGATGAATCATTACAATTTCTTGTCGAAAGTAAGGACTTTACTATAGAGTTTAGGAACTCTACCTTTAGCAATGCATTTATGGAAATGGCTAGTGAAAGAGGATTGATTAAAGGTACAGTAAACATCTTTAATATAGAAAAAGTTAACTTTGCTAAAGGTTTTATAATTAGAGAGTATCCACTAATTGTTACAGATGAAAATGGAATGCCTGCAAAAAATGTGGCATTAAAACTTATAAATCCAGAAGGTATGTTATTGTGGAGTGGTACAACGGACTCTGAAGGTAAGGCAATCTTTAATATAACTTTCACAAAAGAAAACTATCAAAAAGAGTGGAAATTAATAGCTGCTGTTTATAATGGAACTCTTTCACAGAAGATAGGGTTCCTTACTGACACGCCGATAGTATTCCATATACCTCAACCTCCTCAAATTATCAGCGCAAGACCTAATGACAGAGTGTTTCTGAATACCTCCACCATTCGATTTACCGCCAATGTCTCAGGCAGCGTCGAAGGGGTTATACTAGTTGTCGAGGCTGAAGAGTATGAGATGCACTTCAACGAAGAGACTGGGCTCTACGAGGCCTCGCTAAGCCTCAGCGATGGGATATATAAGTGGTATGTAAGAGCGGAGGGCCTCCTCGGTAGGGTAGATGAAACGCCAACTTATACTCTATTCGTAGATAACACGGTTCCAACGGTGGAGATAATGGAGCCTCCGCAGGGTGCAATGCTGAGGGGAATCGTGAGCATCACCATTACCGGCAGCGATGCAAACCTAGAAGCGATTAAACTATACATAAATGGAGTGCTAGTAGTAACCTGGGCTGAAAGCGGAACATATACATACTCGTGGAATACAGCAACCTACTCTGATGGAACATATGTAATCAAGCTTGTGGCAGTGGATAAGGCTGGAAACTACGCTGAACATTCAATAGGTGTAATGGTAGATAACACAGCACCAACAATAGGCAAGCCTTTCATAGCCCCGAAGGGACCGAAGGTCATGAAGGAAGTTACAATATATGTAGGGATAGACGATTCTTTGGCTGGTGTTGAGGAGGCCGTATTATACTATAAGGTTGTAAGCGAGGAGGGGTGGAAGCAGGTTGAAATGATTTTTGAGGACGGCCTGTGGAGGGCCACCATACCAGGACGCTTGGAAGGTGCAACAATTCAATATTACATAGAGGCCGTCGACAAGGCTGGGAATAAAGTTAGAACCCACACATACTCGTATACGATCGCTATGAGACGGATCTATGTAGGTGTCGGAGTAGCGATCGCCACTACAGTAGCAGCCATTATAGTGATAATTACTAGAAAGAGAACCTACCCCCACGCTTTCAAGCTACGTGTGCTGTTGGTTCAGTGTATCCTCCCCATGCTTCTATGGAAATTTTCTGTTTTGATTTTTCCGCACATTCACGTTTAGAGTGTAGTGGAGATGACAGGAACTGGTCAGCGGTCCAGCTCTAGGGGGAAAGGGGATGATCAGCGATTTCTCCTTAGAGGACATCAAAATCAGAAACCACCGAAGCCTATAAGAGGTCTCTCTCCTAGTCGAGCCTGGGATGAGTTGAAGCTCATCGTCTTCACAGATGAGCCAGCCCTCCCCGAGGTTAGGCTGATAGCTGGGGAGGCGAGGAGGAGGGGCGTGGAGACGCAGGTTCTAGCCCCCTGGGACATAAGTCTACCCCCAACCAGGGAGCTGGAGGCCGATGTCTATTACATCGGGAGCAACATCCTCAACAGGGTCTCAGCCCTGGAGCTCCTCCATAGGCTTCAGATCCTCAGGGTCTTCGACGAACTCGGCGTCGTCATTAACCCCCTGGAGGCCATCCTGAACTACTCTAAGGGGAATCTCACCCTCAGGCTGAGAACCCTGGGCCTACCCCATCCAGAGACTCTGATCACGGAGAATGTGGAGAGGGCCTATGAGTTCGCCTCCAGCCTCCTCGACTCCGGTCGGAAGGTTGTGTTGAAGCCCCTATGTAGGGGTCGAGGCATAGGAGTCGTCATGCTCGATAGGATTAGAAGCCGGAGAGACCTACTGCAGTTCCTCACCTGGTATAACAGGGTGCACGGCCAGGGCGTCTTCTACCTCCAGGAATACATACCTAACAGGGGGTTTGACATCCGATGCTTCGTCATCGATGGGGAGGTTGTAGGCCGTGAGAGGAGGTCTAACCCGGAGGACTTCAGATATAACGTCAGCCTCGGAGCAAGGGCTGAGGCCTTCCAGCAACCAATCTACGACGAGCTGGCCATAGAGGTCGCAGAGGCCGTAGGCCTCAAGATAGCCGGCATCGACATCCTCCCAGGCCTCGACGGGAAGGCCTACGTCTTGGAGGCAAACTGCTATCCAGGCTTCACAGCGCTCATCAAGGCGACGGGCATACCGATACATGAGAGGATCGTCGACTATCTCCAGAGCCTGAGGTGGTGAGGCGTTATAAGTAGCTGCCACTTATAACGGAGATCAAATTCCTCAACCCCTCATCGTCGAGGAGTCCGCCAAGGCTTTGAAGCCTCAGATAGCCGTTTAGGATTTCGTCCTCAACCCCTCAGCTTCCTGACCTCCACCGTATCATGCTTCCTGATCCTCCCCTCTTAGAGGGGGTTAGGGCCACATAGCCCTCATCCTCCAAGGCGAGTAAATGTTTCACAAGATTTATATCTAACATTGTTACATGTAGCTGAGTTACATGGAGACGGATGCCGATAGCTGTCATCCAGGGAGGTGTTGGCTCACCCTCCTTCTCCTCCGCCTCCTTGCGGAGGAGTCGATGCATGGCTATGCCCTTATGGAGGCGTTGAGGGAGAGGGGCTACATTCCAGAGGGAGGGATCGAGACTGGAACCCTATACACGATGCTGAGGAGGATGGAGAGGAGGGGCTTCCTGGAATCGAGTTGGGATGAGGCTGGCTCGGGGCGTCGGAGGCGCATCTACCGGATAACCAATCGAGGATTGGAGTTCCTGAGGTCTGGTCTAAAGGCGCTGGCTGATCGCCGACCTGTGATCGAGGAGCTCCTCGACTTCTATCGTCGACGTCTCAGGGAGGTGGGGGGAGATGGGGAAGGCGATTAGGGTTTCGGGGCTGACCAAGTTTTACGGCGACCTCCTCGCCGTC
>CAZGKJ010000003.1:0-55477 GCA_964525955.1 uncultured Candidatus Bathyarchaeia archaeon | reverse complement strand
TTGACGAAGGCCTAACCCTCCTCACCTGGGAGCTCCTGGCCCTCATAGAGGGCCAAAGGGAGGCCGAGAGGAGGTCTGGGGAGAGGATGAGGGAGGTCCTTAAGAGACATTGGAGATCGAGGCCAGTATGATGGGGAAGACTAGGAGTCGGCTGCTCAAGCTCTGCTCCACCTCATCCTATAGGATGAGAGACGCCACCATGAGATCTTCAACACGTTTTATCAACCTAGAGGGGCAATGGGGACATGCCAGCCCCGATTGGAATTTAGATTTATCTTTAGCCTTAATGGCGGGGCTTCTAGTTTAAGCGTCTCCCCATCGAGATAAAATCTCTTTGTGAACCCCTTCAAGATATAGATTGATGGTCCGCTCGGTATCCATTCTAAGACGCGTTGAATAGACTCTCCCCTCTTTAGTTCGATATGGGTGACCACCGGGAGAAAGATCTTACCCGAAGACCATTGATAGATGTATTTTCCATCGATGTCTGTGATCAAGAAATCGAATATTTGAGAGGTTGGAAAAATCAATGTTATCGTTTTATCGCCTATATTTTTCAAGATAAACTTAATCTTCACGGTCTCACTTATCTTATGTTCTTCTTCATCTAACTTAACGATGAATCTAATTGAAGCCTTCTCAACAACAGCTAATCCATTCATAATTTTTCTAGAATATTCTTCTACCTCTTAAAAGGGTATCTTGACGGTGATATGTTAAAGAAAAAAGGGGATCATTGTTTTAGAGGTGCTCTAAGCGTTGCTCACCGCTTTATCCGCCCTCACCACACCGTAGCCCGAAGCCTCGTCCCGCCCTCCCGGGCCTATGTCATCAGCTGTCTTATGTAGTATGTCCCTAATACCCTCCACCGTATAGGTACGGCCCTCAGCCAGTATCTTCGAGATCATCAATCCCACGGTGCCCGAGACGTGGGGGCAAGCCATAGAGGTGCCGGAATACTTCTCATATTTATCATGTGGAACCGTAGACAATATCTTCACTCCAGGGGCCGAAAGCTCCACCTCAGGGCCCTTGGAGCTCCAGTCTGGAACTTTGTCTTCCTCGTCGATGGCTGCTACCGCGATAACCTCAACGAATTTGGCTGGATATAGGACGCCTTCTTCCCCCTCGTTTCCAGCCGCCGCCACGAGCACGATACCATAACCATAAGCCGCCTCCACAGCCTTCTTCACCTCTTCGGAATAGCTTGTTCCTCCCAGGCTCATGCTGATGACCTCCGCCGCATCGTCGTCTGGGTCTCCAGCGACTACACCGTCGCCGTCGCTGTCGATGATGCCGTCAGGGCCCATTATTGCCCACCATATACCCTCAGCCAAATCCTCCCAGGTGCCGAAGCCAGCGTCATTCAACACCTTGATGGCGTATATGGTGATGTTATAGCCCACTCCAACAACCCCTATATCATTGAACATGGCGGCTATCGTGCCGGTGACGTGGGTTCCATGCCCATTCTTATCCCTCCAATCTCTGTATTTAGTGGAGTTTTCATCGCCGACCACGGAGATCCCCCAGGCGATGTTGATGTAGAGGTCTTCATGATCCTTGTCCACACCTGTATCGAGGACGGCTATCTGGACATTCACCCCCGTCGAGGTTGGCCACGCATCCGGAGCCTTAATACGCTCTATGCCCCAAGGGATGACCTGCTCGGGCACGTCGGTAGGACCTGGAGCCCAGTCTGGCTTACCTAGGATCCAAACCTCCGGCCTGGGAATCCGAGCTTCAACGACTCCAATTGGCAGAGCTAGAATCAGTATGAAGGAAAGTATTATTCTTAAGTCCCTTCTCATCTCGACCTGAAAGTAAATAATTCTCATATACTTAAAATATTTGTGACATGAATCAACTCTATTCCTTAGAGATAATAAGTCTTCAAATTCTTGTTTTAGATTGAATTAATACTGTCGTGACAAAATTGGTGATTTTTTTTCGAAAGGTTTATATTTTTTATAAAATGAACAGAACATGAAATGAACTATGGAAAAACAATCCTCCTATTTTCTTTAGTCGTTCTATCGATGATCATCGTAACGCCAAAAGCGAAGGCAGATTCAGTAATCTACGTCCCCGACAATTACTCAACGATTCAAGAAGCCATCAATGCTGCCGAGGAAGGTGATACCATCATTGTGAGAGAAGGTGTCTACCATGAAAATCTAGTCATCGACAAACCGTTAACATTGAAGGGGGTGAGTAAAGAAGACGTAATTCTCGATGGAGAGGGTATTGAAGCTCATTATGGCGTTCATATAATCGCTGATGGTGTAGTTATTCGGAGTTTTACGATTAGGGGTTTCACCTACGGGTGGGGATGGGGAGTTCAACTTACTGATGCAGATAACTGCATAGTAGAGGATCTAAAAATTATAGAATGTAACAGCGGCCTCAACCTCTATAAGGGCTGTGATAACAATACTATACAATATTGTGAGATTATAGATATAGGCGGTCATGGAATATCAATATATGGAAGTAGTGAAGGGTGCACCAATAACCTGATAAAGGAGAATAAGATTATAGGCTGCGCATGGTATCAGCCATATGGAAAATATCATCTGCCAGCTATTCCAGTATTCTCAGGTGCGAGTGATAACGTAATCGAAGACAACATCGTTGTGGGAACTGGTGTTGGATATGGTATAGCGCTCTGGGGATACACTTATGGGAAACCCGGTAAGAGATCAGATATGCTTGAAACTGGGAACACTATAAGAAACAATATCATATCAAACTTCGACATTGGAATTTACATCAGAGGCTTTAATCCAGATACAGGTACAATAAACCTGGTTTCAGAGACGGAGATCAGTTTCAATACCATCACCTATAATAGGATAGGGGTGAAGGTGAAGGGCTTTGATGCATCCGGTAGTCCTGGAAAAATGAACTACAACAACATAGAGAATAATACAGAATATGGCGTTCTCAATGAGCCCTATAATGGATGTATCTATCCAAGATACGACACCACCTTAAACTGGTGGGGAGACCCAACAGGTCCAGGAGGCTTGGCTACTGGAGCCGGTGATCCTGTTAGCGATAACGTGGATTTTGAACCTTGGCTATTGGCACCATTTGAAAACTATATCACACCAACGGTCGAGGGAGTGGTGAACATACTCGAAGGCCTTAAGGATGGAATAGAGGCTCTGGATCCAGAAGACTTTAGGAAACCAGGTGAGAAGAGGAAGGAGCCCTTAATTAGGAAAGTCGATGCTGTCATAAGGCAGGTTAAGGTCGGAGCCTTTGATGGCGCCATAGAAAAACTCGAAAAAGACATAAAAGAGAAGATAGATGTTGACGGAAAGGCCGATTGGTTGATGAAAGATAGCCCTCTGAGTAGAACCCTCGTTGCAAACATCGATCTACTTATCGAAATAATCGAAATGCTTGAGAGATAGTCCACGAAAATAACACACCTTTATTTTTTTAATCTCTGCTAGGAGTAAGATGGAGAATGCAGCGAAGCTAAGTGTTAAGATAATCTATAAGAGTTACTATTATATTACAAATTATGTCATGAAATGGACTCGCTATGGAGGAAAATAGAATAATTCATTCCACAGCATCTTATTCTCCTCAAGATAATGAATCGGTCAACAAATTTTATTTATATGGTAGCGGGGGGTCGATTTGAACGACCGACCTTGGGGTTATGAGCCCCACGGGCTAACCTGGCTGCCCCACCCCGCTCCAGATTTGTGTTGGATGAATGAGGGCTTATAATCCTTTCCTCGTGGGAAGGGTTTTAGCCTCGCCGTCGAGATGTTCTCTGGGCAGAGTTGGTGGATAGGGAGACGAGGGAGATCGCCCTTGAAAGGATACGCATATTGTTTAGGTTAGCTGATGAGGTCTTCCATAGGAACCCTGAACGTGCCCAGCGTTACGTCGACCTTGCGAGGAGGATCGCCATGAGGGTGCGCATACATCTCCCGAGGGAGTTTCGCCGACGTATATGTCGTCGATGTAAGGGGTTCCTCGTCCCCGGAGTCAACTGCCGCGTGAGGATCAGACAACGTAGAGAGCCCCACGTCGCCATCACCTGCCTGAGATGTGGAGCTGTGATGCGCATACCCTTAAGGAGGAGGGGGGATGAGGAGGGGGCTTAAGCTCATCAGCATCGGATTGGCAGACGAATACGACCTCAGCCTCCGAGCCATGGAGGAGGCGAGGAGCTGTGACAAGCTCTACGTGGAGCTCTACACCACGAAGCTCTCCACATCCAAGGAACGGCTTGAAGCCATATTGGGGAGACCGCTCAGAGAGGCCTATAGGCGAGACTTGGAGGGGGAGAGGCCGAGGATATTGGAGGAGGCATCCCAAAGCCTCATCGGCCTCCTCATCGGTGGAGACTGCCTCACGGCTACAACCCACATCTCACTGCTTTTAGAAGCGAGGAGGAGGGGTCTGCCGACGTGGGTGATCCACGGCTCATCGATACTCACAGCCATAGCTGAGACGGGTTTATCCCTCTACAAATTTGGGAGGGTCGTCACGCTTCCACTCCCAGAGCGGGGGCCACCGGATACGGTTCTCGAAGCCCTTGAGGGAAACCTCAGCCTCGGCCTCCACACCCTCATCCTCTTAGACTTAGATGCCGAGGGGGATAGATGGCTGAGCATAGGTGAGGGGATAAGACTGCTCCTAAACGCCGATCGACCTGACATATTCAACGATGAGACACCCCTCATCGGCGTTGCGAGATTGGGGTGGAGAAACCCCCTAATCAGAGGTGGGAGGGCCTCGGAGCTCCTAAACATAGACTTCGGCGAACCCCCACAGGCCCTGATAGTCCCTGGACGCCTCCACTTCGTCGAGGAGGAGGGTCTAAGGCTCCTGGCAAACCTTCCAGGGGAAGCCTTAAAGGGTTGGAGGCCGAGGAGTGAAACCGAACTCCTGGTGGAGAGATATATGAAATCCTGTAGAAGGGTTATGGAGAAGCTGGAGTCCTCACCCCTCAGAGAGGAGGCCCAGCGAATATTGGACTATGCCTCAAGATACCTAAGCGACGCTGAATACTACGCAAATGAGGGGAGGTGGCCAACAGCCCTCGCAGCCGTCTCCTACTGCGAGGGATTGCTGGACGCACTGAGGCTGCTGGGCCTGGCGGAGTTCGAGTGGTGACCGATATGGGTAAAACCGTTCTCGCCTCAGGCGTCTTCGACCTCCTCCACTACGGACATGTCCGCTTCCTGGAGGAGGCCAAAAGGCTTGGAGGTCCAAATGCGAGGCTCGTCGTCATCGTCGCAAGGGATAAAACCGTGGAGAGATTGAAGGGTCGGAGGCCGATAATTCCGGAGGATCAGCGTCGAGCCCTCGTCGAGGCGTTGAAGGTCGTCGATGAAGCCCTCCTCGGCTATGAGAAGATGAATCTGGAGGCAGTCTTGGAGCATGTGAAGCCCGACATCATCGCCGTAGGCTATGACCAGGAGGGCATCGAGAGGGAGGTTAGACGCATCATAGCTGAGAGGGGGCTGGACATCGAGGTTGTCCGTATAGGGCGCTTCGGAGATGAGGAGTTGAGCAGCTCCTCAAAGATTAAGAGGAAGATCATTGAGGACTGGATGCGGAGACTCTGACGAGGTCTCCATCCCTGAGATCAAAGTGCTTCCTCAGATATATCGGCGATATCACCTCCAGCACCGAGTCGTCGTAGATGGTTCTATCAGCTATCACAACGGCCCCCTCCACATCGTCGTTTATCACAGCCGGATAGCATCTGACGGCTCCGAAGCTCCTCCCCTCATCCCTGAAGCCCTCGAGGATTATGGCTGGCATCCTCGCCAGCCTCCTCTTCAGCTCTACATAGCTTCCATCCAGCCTCAGGTTCAGCGTTCCAGGGTAGGGGTCGAAGCCCAGCTTCTCCCTTATCTGCCTCCTATACCCCTCCCTGGTGATGTAGTAGGCCCCCTCCCCAAGGCCCGTGAAGACTGTGCCCTCGAAGACGTAGGCCTCCAACTCCCCCTCCTCAAGATGTCTCCTAAGCCCATAGTAGACCTCCCATAATGCTCTCAGCCCCCCCTCCGTGATCCTCACATGGCTTCCATCCACCCCCATCCGCCGCTCTATTAAGCCAAGCTCCTCCAGAAGCCTTAGATGCCTTGAGGCCGACTGCTGTGAGCATCCCAGCACCGTGGAGAGCTCCGTCGTCGAAACCCTGATCTCCCTGGAGCCTGCTCCCAGATTCATCAACCTATAGAGGGTGAACCAGAGCTGGGGTTTGAGCCTCAAGCCGTGGATAAAGGGGGTGCTAAACCTTATTTGGCTAACCCTTCGCCACCGCTATGGGAACCGTCATCGTCACCTTGGTTCCTATGCCCAGCCTATGGCTAACCTCCGCAACCCTATGGATGTCCTTATAGCCCTCAGGGGTCTCCTCCTCGACCACTCTGCCGCTGGCGGCCCTCACGATGATTCCCTTACGCTTCAACGCCGAGATGACGCTGCTCGCCCTGAAGCGTCTACGGGCGGCGGCCCTGGACAGCACCCTCCCCGCACCGTGAGCCGTGCTGGCGAAGGATATCTCCTCAGCCTTCTCGGTTCCCACGAGGAGGTAGCTCGCAGTCCCCATGGTTCCGACGAGGAGAACCGGCTGCCCTATGCCCCTATAATCCTGCGGCAGGTCCTCCCTCCCTGGGCCGAAGGCCCTTGAGGCCCCCTTCCTATGGACGATGACGAGACGCCTCTTGCCGTCGATGACATGCCACTCCCTTTTAGCCGTGTTATGGGTCATGCCATAGACTAGGTGCATCCCCATATCCTCAGCTGGCTGCTTGAAGACCTCCTCGAAGGCCCTACGAACCTGATGCATTATGATATGCCTATTTATGAAGGCCCAGTTTATGGCGCAGGCCATCGCCTGGAAGTAGTCCTCAGCCTCACGGCTCTTCACTGGTGCGCAGACAAGCTCCCTTGAGGGCAGCCTTATGCCATATCTCCTCGCAGCCCTATCCATTATCCGTATATAGTCACTGGCGATCTGGTGGCCATAGCCCCTCGATCCGGTGTGTATCCAGATGACCACCTGTCCAGGCCCCGTGATCCCGAAGGCCTTGGCAACCCGCTCATCATAAACCTCGGCAACCCTCGCAACTTCGAGGAAGTGGTTTCCGGCTCCGAGGGTTCCGAGCTGTCCGGCTCCCCTCTGCTTAGCCCTGTTAGAGACCTTCTCGGGATTCGCCTCTTCCATGCAGCCCCCCTCCTCCATATGTTTCTCATCTCCCTCCCAGCCGTAGCCGTGGTCTATGGCCCACTTCACGCCGTCGACGACGGCGTTGTCCAATTCACGGGTTGATAGCTTCAGCTTGCTTCCTACGCCTACGCCGCAGGGGACGAGTCTGAAGATGGTGTCGATGAGCTCCCCCAGCTTTGGCTTCACCTCATCGTAGGTGAGGTCTGTCCTGATGAGTCTCACTCCGCAGTTTATGTCGTAGCCCACTCCACCTGGGGAGATGACCCCCTCCTCTGCGTCGAAGGCGGCTACGCCTCCGATGGGGAAGCCATATCCCTGATGGCCGTCGGGGAGTATGATGCTATACTTCAATATCCCTGGAAGCTGGGCGACGTCGACGCCCTGCTTTATCGTCGCATCCTTAGTCATACCCCTCAGGAGGGCGTCGTCGGCGTATATCCTGGTGGGGACATTCATCCTCGGATCAGCACCCTTTGGAATCTCCCAGATGAAGTCCCCCAACCTGTTGATGGGATAGTTCATAGGCCTCAACCCTTCTCTCAGAGTGAGGGCTTATAAAGATTTTTGGCATATAAACCAAAATAGATGAGGATAAGGGTTTTGAGGAGGCTGACGGTGGAGGAGGTTCGACGACGCATAAGGGAGCTGGAGAGGAAGTATGGGGGGAGACTCACGGAACCCCCTGACCGCTCAGCTGAGGGCTGGGTAGAACGCCTCGAGGACTATATCGAGTGGTCTGGGATGATGAACGCCTTGAGGGCATACGACGAGGAGGGGGAGTCGGAATACTATGTGGAGGAGACCTGGGAGCTCCCAGCTGGGGAGCTATCGAAGCTGACGCCGAGGAGATTGGAGCTCCTCGACGCCCTCTCCAAGATGAGATTCTCCTCCATAAGCGAGCTGGCCGAGCATCTAAGGAGGGATGTGAAGAACGTCTACCTCGACCTCAAGGCCCTCGAGGAGCTGGGATTCATAAGGCTGAGGAGGCACGGCCGGAGCCTAATACCAGAGCTCAGGGTGGAGGAGCTCACGCTGCTATTGGGGTGAACCTTAAAGCTCCCTGGGCATCTATCCATGATATGACTCTCAAAGACCCCTGTAAGGCTGATCTGGCCCTCATCAACGGGAAGATCATCACAGTCGACGAGGACTTCACCATCGCCGAGGCCGTAGCGATAAGGGATGGACGAATAATGGCCGTTGGCTCAAACGAGGAGATCAGGCAATACATCGGAGATGGGACTGAGATCATAGACTTGGAGGGTAAAACCGTCCTCCCAGGCCTTATAGACTCCCACATCCACCTGCTGAGCCTCGGCCTCACCATGTTCTGGATAAACTGCTCCTCGCCGCCGATGAGGTCTATAAGGAATATTGTGGAGGCAGTGAGGCGGAGGGCTGAGGAGCTCGGCCCAGGGGAGTGGATCATAGGCCGTGGATGGGATCAGTCTAAGTTGGAGGAGCATAGGTTTCCGAATCGATGGGACCTCGATGAGGCGGCTCCCGATAACCCCGTATATCTCATCAGAACCTGCGGCCACATCGTCGTCGTAAACAGCAGGGCCCTGGAGATAGCTGGCATAACGGCTGAGACGCCGCAGCCCGAGGGAGGGGTCATCGTGAAGGATGAGAGGGGGGAGCCCACTGGGGTGCTCCTGGAGCGTCCAGCCTTCTGGCTTGTTCAGAGGCATATCCCACAGCCGAGTCTGGAGAGGAAGGTGGAGGCCATAGGGAAGGCCTGTAAAGCCCTAAACGAGGTGGGGATCACCAGCGTCATAGAGCCTGGCATAGCGGCTGAGGATATGAAGGCCTATCAGAGGGCGAGAGCTGAGGGAGTCCTCACCGTGAGGGTGAACATGATGCTACGGGGCGTCGAGGGAGATGAACCCCTCGATGAGAGTTTAAGGCGCATCAGGGAGCTCCCCCTCTCAACCGGCTTCGGCGATGAGATGCTCAGATTCCTCGGCCTAAAACTGCTGATAGACGGCGGAATAGGGGGCAGAACCGCGCTGCTACGAGAACCCTATGAGGGTGAACCCGACAACTACGGAGTCCAGACGATGCCCCTGGAGAAGCTTCAGAGACTCATCGATGAGGCGAATCTCCACGACATGACCGTAGGAGTCCACTGCGCAGGCGGAAGAGCCATAGACATAGTCCTCAAGGCCTTCGAGGAGACGGATCGAAAGAGGAGCATAAAGGATCGGAGATATACGTTGATCCACGCCTACCTGCCGAGTGAGGAGACCCTCAAGCAGTGTAGACGCCTCGGGGTTGTCGTCGCCTCCCAGCCCAGCTTCCTCTACTACCTCGGAGACAGCTTCTACGAGAACGTCGGAGCCGAGAGGGCAAGCTGGGTAAAGCCCCATAGGGCCTGGATCAACCATGGCATAGTGGTCGCTGCGGGAACCGACGCCCCAGTCACCCATTACAACCCCTTCATAAGCCTATGGGCCGCCATCACCCGGAGAACCGAGGGCGGAAGACAGCTTGGCAGCGAGCAGTGTGTCAGCAGGGAGGAGGCCATAAGGATGTATACCATCAACGCAGCCTATCTCAGCTTCGAGGAGCATCTTAAGGGCAGCCTTGAGCCCGGTAAGTTGGCTGACCTCATCGTCATCGACAGGGACATCCTCACCTGCCCCGTTGATGAGATAAAGTCGATAAGGGTGTTGAGGACTATCCTCGGCGGCGAAACCGTCTATGAGGCTAAGTGAGCATCCTCCCTACGACGCTGTAGAGGGCCTTTATGCTGAAGGTTAGGTTCTCGATGGATATGCGTTCATCGATGCCGTGAACCATGCTTAGAAGCTTCGAAGGCTCCTCCACCTTTATTGGGAAGAATCCATAGCAGATGCATCCAACTCTGCGTAGATATCTTGAATCGGTTCCACCGGTCACCATTAGGGGGACGACTCGGCTCCCTGGGTCTAACTCCCCCATCGTCTCCTCTATCGCACTGTATAGGGGTGTATCCATCGGAGACTCCGTCGGCTCCGAGGTGTGTATATACTTGAATTCGAGCTTATCGAGGTCTATTCCGGCTTTGGAGAGGACTCCTTTGATCTCGGCGAGCAGCGTCTCCTTCGTCTCCCCTGGGAGGATTCGGCAGTCGAAGACAGCTTCGCACTCTGAGGGGATGATGTTCTCCTTCACCCCACCCTTAATGATGGTTGGGGCGATGGTGTTCCGTAGCATCGCCCTTAGATTCTCAGCCATAGCCCCATCCCTCTCAGCCATCCGATCTAGAATCCTATCCGCCAGCAGTGGATTCATCAGCAATCTCGACAGAAGCCTCTGGAGGCCTCCCCGCTCGGCGGCTAGGCCCTCTATGAACCTCTTCACCGTCGGCGTCGCCCTAATCCTCGATCGATGCCGCCCAAGGGTTTCTATCACCCTCGCCATCCTCTGAACAGCGTTGTCCGCAAACCCTGGTATAGAGCCGTGTCCAGGTCTGCCCCTGGCCTTGATCCGCAGCCATATAACCCCCTTCTCAGCCGTCTGAACTGTGTAGATGCGTCTCCCCTCCAGGGGTATGGAGAATCCTCCGCCCTCGTTGATGACGTATTCAGCCCTAATCTTGTCGAGGTGATGCTCCACAAGCCATCCTACGCCTCTGCCTCCGCCCATCTCCTCGTCGGCCGTCGCCGCATAGATGAGGTCTCCTTTAAGCTTCAATCCCTCACGTTTGATGAGCTTCATCACCATCGCCTCGGCGACGGCCAGCCCCTTACAGTCGAGGGCGCCTCTCCCCCAGATGTAGCCATCCTTTACGAGGCCTGAGAAGGGTGGGACACTCCACTCCTCAGCCTTAGCCGGAACGACGTCGAGATGTGAGAGGAGGAGTAAACTCGGCCCCTCGTTGCTCCCCTCAATCCTGGCGATGAGGTTCCCCCTCCCAGGCTCAGATTCCAAGACCTCGCAGTCTAATCCATCCCTCTCCAACTCTTCGGCGAGAAACTTGGCGGCCTCCAACTCGTTTCCAGGTGGATTCGAGGTGTCTATCTTGATGAGCTGGCTGAGGAGCTCCGCCGCCTCTCTCCTCACCTCCTCTGATAGCTCCATAGGCAACTGTAGATGATACGGATTCGGAGGCTTAAATCTCCACCCTATATCTGACAGTGGCTGTCAGATCAGCCTTAAGGGGCCTATAGGCCGAGCTCCTCGCTGACGCTTCTCATCGCCTTCAGGCCGAGGTCGAAGAACTCCTCTAGGGTGAGGCCTAACTCCTCGCATCTCCTGATCCGGTTTCGGTCTACGCCTCTTGCGAAGGATTTATCCTTAAACTTCCTCTTCAGGCTTCGAACCTTTACGGTGGCCACCCGCTTATCAGGCATCATGAGCGCCGTGGCGACTATGAGGCCTGAGAGGGCGTCGGCGGCTATGAGGGCGATGTCGAGGATGCTCTTCGCCTCGACACCTGTCCTTTCGTTGTGCGCCCTTATGGCGTGGAGCGCATCCTCCGGCAGCACATCTGACACCATCTCTGCTGAGAGGAGTCCATGTCGATCCATGTCTCCACCTACTTCCTCATAGTCTATGTCGTGGAGTAGGCCGACGAGCTCCCAGAGGTCTGGGTCTCCGCCGAGATGTTGGGCGAGCTCCCGCATTATGGCTGAGACTGCGATCATATGCTTCACAAGCCTCTCATTCTTCACATGTCTTCGAATCCTCTCCAGGGCTTCAGCCCTCGTTATCAAGGCTCCCACCTCAGCAGACTTTAAAATAGGGTGGGGAATTAATCTAAGACTCTTTCGGGGCCTGAGCCTTGGGTAGGGATAGGGAGGTCTCGATACTCAGCTACGCCCTCTTCGCCGTCACCTTAGCCCATATGTTGACCCACGTCCTCCAGAGGGTTCACATCGCATTGTTTCCCATCATAAGGGAGGAGTATGGGCTCTCCCTACGGGAGCTGGGCCTCATAGCCTCGATTCCGCCGCTGATCCAGGCCTTCCTGACGCTGCCTATGGGCTTCCTCGCCGATAGGTTTGGGTCTAAGAGGATGATTATGCTGAATCTCTCCATCGCAGCCCTCGGAGGCTTCCTCGCCTGGAGGTCGATGAATCCCTGGATGCTGGTGGCGGCTGTGACGCTGGTCTATATGAACAGCGCCATATATCACCCCGCAGCCTACAGCCTCGTCTCAAAGCTCTTCCATCCAAGGGATCGCCCTAAGGCCCTTGGGATTCAGGGAGCTGGGGGAACCCTCGGCCTATCGCTTGGCCCCATATCTGCGGGCATATTGATGGCGCTTCTCCCCATCACCTGGAGGGGTGTCTACCTCTTCTGGTTGGCGCCCATTCTCCTCGGCGTGTTTTCGATTCTCCCCCTCCGATATGAGCCCAGGTTCGATGTGGGGGAGGAGACGAAGGGGGTTGAGGAGGTCTCGGGTATGCTGACCCTCAGCTTCATCCTCTTCCTCCTCTTCGTCTCCTTTAGAACCATGGCGGGTCAGATGATCTCCTCCTTCATCACTCTCTACCTCGTCGATGTTAGGCGGATGAGTCAGGCTGTCTCAAGCGTCGTCTATGGGGCTTCAAGCCTCGTCGGCATCATGGCTGCACCCCTCGGAGGCTTCCTGGCCTCGAGGTTCGGGGAGAAGCGTTGGCTCCTCCTCACCCTATCTGGGGCCTATGTCTCCATAGCCCTCGCAGCCCTCTCCCCCACGCCGCTTATCTTCACACCCTTCTACATCGCCTATGGCTTCCTCGCCTCCCTCGGCATGGCCGCCAACTCATCGATCATCGCGAGGCTCTCCCCCAGCAGACGTAGAGGCCTCGGATACAGCCTCTACTTCCTCCCCATCAACGTCATGGGAGCCCTATCGCCGACCTTGGCCTCCCTAATCGCTGAGGCCTATGGGCTTCCAGCCATCTTCCCCCTCTCCCTCATCATCGCATCCCTCGGCCTAATAATCCTGAAGTTTGGGGTGGAGGTCTAAGTCAGCTTAGGGGGGAGAGGGTTAGATACTCCACAGCCCCCTTAATCTCCCTCGTCCCCCCACCCTCCGAGACGATCTGCATCAACTTCTCAGCGTCTAAAACCCTCACAGCCCCCACGGCGTCGACTCCGCCGTCGAAGAGGGGGTCGGGGAGAAGCGGCGTTGAGGCTCCAACCACGACCCTAACCCTCGCATCCTCTGAGAGCCTCAGCGCCTCATCTATGCTTCCATTCGCAAGGCTGCTCCCCGTTATCACAACTACATCGGCCTCGGGGAGAATCCTCGGAGCCTCAGAGCCTGGGAGGGCCCTCCCCCTCCTCCTCGTAGGGTCGTTCTCCAGGATTATGAGCCTTGAAGCCGCCTCCCTAAGGGGCTGCTCGAAGGGCCCTATATAGCCGACGAGGACAACTGTGTCGCTGGGCCTTATCTCCCTGAGCAGATGGGGGAGGAGGTTCCCCCTCCACACTCGGTATCCATGCTCCTGGAAGATGTGGTGGGCTAAGGCGTTTAGGGCTGCCATCCCCACAACCCTCTCACTTATGTCCTCGGAGACGGCGAGCTCCGCCATCTCCATGGCTTTCATGCCCCTAAGGGTGCCGGCTCTCCTCGCTATCCTCCTCGGGCAGGGATTCTCCCCAAGAAGTGAGTGGCAGAGGCCGACATCTCTGGCGCTGATCCTCACCGCCGTGTATCCTATGCCGAGGACGGCCTCCTCCACGGTGAACTCGTCGATATCCTCGGCCTCTATCCGCTCTAGGAGCTCCTCGACGACTCCCATCCAGGGATTTATCTCATCGAGGCTCTTCACTCTTACCCCATTATGTGGGGCCAGAGGATGAGGGCCATCAGGGTTGTCAGGAGGCCGCCTATGATGTCTAGGAGGACTCCAGCCTTGATCATCTCCCTCAGAGAGACCTTGCCTGTGCTGTAGGCTATGGCGTTGGGCGGCGTTCCAACGGGTAGCATGAAGTCTAGGCTGGTGGCTATGCCGACTACGGCTGCGGGTATGCTCGCCCTAATCCTCATGGCTCCGCTCATGCCGATGACGATGGGCAGCAGGATCCCCGCACTCGCCGTGTTGCTCGCTATGATGCTGACTCCGAGGCTGAGAAAGGCGATTAGGAGTAGGGTCAATGAAGTTGGTAGTTCACCTAGGCTTAGGATGACTCCCCCAATCCTCGCCGTAAGCCCTGAGACCTTGAGGGCTGAGCCTAGGCTGAGTCCTCCACCTATGAGGAGCAGCGTCCCCCAATCAATCCTTGAGATGTCATGCTCGTCGAGTAGGCCTGTGAGGAAGAGGAGGAATCCTATCAGGGCTGCCACCGCCCCTGAGGATAGGCCATGTCCACCCCAGCCCAGCAGCCTTGCGAGGGGTTCAGGCAGCCTACCCGTGGCCCATAGAGCTATGGAGGATGCGAAGAGGATGAGAGTCAACCTCCGCCTAGGATTCATCTCCAGCTCCACCTCTAGGGCTGGAAGCCGTTTCACATCGGTGGGGAAGAGGGCTAGGAGGAGAAGCCAGATGAGGGGGATCATGGTCAACGTTATCGGCAGCCCTAGTAGGCTCCAGCCTAGGAAGGTGATCTCATATCCAGTCATCTCCCTCAGCATCCCCGCGGCCATGGCCGTGGTGGTTGTCCCAACGAGGGTGGCTAAGCCCCCGATGGTGGCGGAGTAGGCGACTCCCAAGACCAAGATCTTCGAGAGGTTCCCCCTCGAATCTCTAGCCTCCTCGGTCATCCTCAACGCTATGGCCAGCATGAGGGCTGTCGAGGCCGTGTTGCTGATCCACATCGATAGGAGGGCCGTTGTCAGCATCGTCGATAGGATTAGAAGCCTCGCATCGCCGCCGAATCTAGATAGGATTTGATGGGCGATATACTCATCGAGATCATGTTTATCGACGGCTACGGCTAGGAGGAAGCCGCCTAAGAGGAGCATGACAACGGGGTCGAGGAAGGGTTGAAGCGCCTCGCGGAAGCCCTGGATGCCCAGCATCGACTGTAGGAGGGGTATCAACAGCGATGTGGCCGCGAGGGGGAGAGCTTCAGTCATCCACAGACCCGCCGCAAGGATCAGCAGCATCAAGGCGCATCTCTCCCCCTCGGTGAGCAGGCCGCTGGAGGCGTAGAAGGAGAGGGCTGACGCCGAGGCGACGGCGATGAACTTAGCTCCCCGCCCAAGCTTCAAGTCTAAATCCCCTAAAGCTCCTTGAAGGAGAGGATGGTGCACTCCTCCTGGGAGCAGAGCTCCTCCACTAGGGCTTTAAAGCTGAAGAGGTCTTCCAGGTCGACGGTGGCGTATAGGACGGCGAGGCTTGGATACCTCTTCTCAACGGCCTTCAGGAAGGGTGGAACGGCTATGCTGCTGCTGCTGAAGTCCGCCCTTAAGCCGCTCTCCCTAAGCCTCTCAACCAATTTGAGGATGATATTCCTCTCTATTATATCGCCTCTGATGATGATCTCGACGGTCCTCAACTTACCCAAGTCTATCGAATATCAACCTCCATGAGGCTTATAAAAAGGCGTTGAATCGGCTCAACATCTTCGATAGAGGATTCTACCCCCAACTATCGTCATGTAGACCTCCATATCCTTGATTCGATCAGGCTCCGCTATCATGTCTCCGTCTACGATGGTTATGTCAGCGAGCTTCCCAGGCTCAAGACTCCCCTTAAGATGCTCCTCGAAGCTGGAGTAGGCTGACTCCCATGTATAGCATCTAACAGCCTCCACGACGCTTATTCGGCTCTCCCTTATCGGATGGTTGACGGCTGACCAGATGCCGTAGAGGGGGTGGAAGGGCATGGAGTCTGAACCAAAGGCGACGTGGACACCCTCATCGAGCAGCGCCCTATAGGGGTTGTTCCTCCTCAACCTCTCAGGCCCTAGGCGGGCCTCATACATTCCTCCAGGGCCACTCCAGTTCCCGACGAAGTTCGGCTGCATCGAGGCTATGAGGTTCAGCTCCCTGATCCGCTCGATCTGGTTTGGGGTGAGCACCTCACAGTGCTCTATTCGATGCCGGTGGTCTCGCCTGGGATTCTCCCTCAGCGCCTCCTCTATGGCGTTTATCACCTCCTCTATCCCCCTATCGCCGATGGCGTGGACGGCCACCTGGAATCCACGGCTGTGAGCCTCCCTAATCAACCTCCGAAGCTCCTCAGGTTCGAGGGTGAAGATCCCCCTCGTCGATGGGTCGTCGGCGTAGGGTTCGAAGAGGGCCGCTGTCCTCGCACCCATGGAGCCATCAGCCAGAAGCTTCACAGACCCTATCTTGAGCATCTCGTCGCCGAAGCCGGTTCTGATGCCCAGCCTCTCAGCCGCCTCAGCCGCCTCCTCCGCCAGCATCAGATAGGCCCTCACCTTCAGGATGCCCATCTCCCAAGCTCTCTGATAGACACTGAGGGCGAAGGGGTTGAGACCCGCATCCTGTATGCTGGTGCATCCAAGCCTCAGGGCCAAGTCGCAGGCCCGCTTCAACCCCTCGAGAGCCTCCTCCTCCGTCGGAGGCGGTATAACCCTCTCTATGAGTCCACGGGCGTCCCTCAGGATGCCCGTAGGCTCTCCATCAGGCCCCTTATCGATGAGTCCCCCAGGGGGGTTGGGCGTCTCAGCAGTTATGCCTGCAAGCTCCAGGGCCCTGCTGTTGACGGAGATTAGGTGGCCGCAGATCCTCACCAGCATCACCGGATTCTCAGGGGCTATGGGGTCGAGATCCTCCTTCGTTATGTATCTCCGCTCAGGCCAGTTGCTCTCATCCCATCCGCGGCCTAGAACCCACTGCCCCTTCGGGGTCTCCTCAACTCGTTTTCTAACCATCTCAAGGGCTTCCTGGAGGCTTTTGGCTCCGCTTAGGTCTATGTATCTCAGTAGGCCGAGGCCCATCATGAGGAAGTGGCAGTGGGCGTCTATGAGGCCTGGTAGGACTGTCTTACCCGATGCGTCGATGACCTCGGCGTCCTCCGGTATCTCAACCTCCCCCCGCCTGCCGACGGCCTTTATCCTGTCGCCTTCAACGAGGATGACCCCATCCTCTATGGGTTCACGGCCGGTTCCATCGATTATCCTGCCTCCCACAATCGCCAGCAACCCCGACACCTCTATGAGATATGCCTAAAAGTGATTAAATCCTTCGTAAAGGGGAAGGAGGGAGTGGGTGGAGTCAGAGGGCAGAGCAGTCCTCTGCATGCTGAAGATGAACGTCCATGATCACATCGTATACAAGATTAGGATGGGTGAGCTTCGAAGGTTAGTGGAGACCCTCGGCCTCGAGATCGTCGGCGAATTCATCCAGACGAGGAGTCAGCCCTACTCGAAGTTCCTAATCGGCAGGGGGAAGGCCGCTGAGCTTAAGCGCTTCGTGGAGGAGAAGCACATCGACCTCGTCGTCTTCTACAACATCCTCACCAGCAGTCAGAAGCTGAACCTCATCAGGGAGCTGGGATGTGACGTCGTCGACCGATATGAGATAACTCTGGAGATATTCGACAGGATGGCCTCAGACAACCTCAGCAAGCTCCAGATAGAGGCTGCGAGATTGGAGAAGTTGGCCCCCTACTTCAAGTTGGAAGCCTCGGTGAAGTTCAGGAATGAGCACCCCTTCTTCAGGAGCATGGGCGAGTATGCCTACCACAGCCGATTGAGGGAGATCACCCGTAGGCAGGCGAAGATCAGGGATCGCATAGAGGCCTTGAAGAGGGAGAAGAGGAGCCGCATCCGTAAGCGTAAGTCCCTCGGCTATCCAATCATCTGCATCTCAGGCTTCTACAACGCCGGTAAGACGAGTCTCTTCAACGCCTTGACGGGGGAGGATAAACCCGTCAGCCCTCAACCCTTCACGACGCTGAGCAGCAAATATCAGCGTCGATACCTGAGGGATGGGAAGACGCTTCTATTCATCGACACCATCGGCTTCGTCCTCGACCTTGATCCGAGGCTGATCAAGAGCTTCGAACTAAACCTCGAGGATATGAGATGCGCAGACCTTGTGCTGCTACTCCTCGAGATCAACGATCCGCTGTTGACGTTGAGGATGAAGCTGAGGGAGGGGATAAGGCTGCTCACAGATATAGGGGTCTCTCCAGATCGGATCATCGTCGTCTTCAACAAGCTGGACCTCGCCCCAGAGAGGGGGGAGAGCATCGGAGACGAGCTCGGCCTACCCCTATTGGGTCTGCCCTGGATAGCTGTCTCGGCGAAGGAGCGCCTAAAACTCGACGCCCTACTTGAGCTCATCTTGAAGAGGCTTGAGGAGGTTGAGAAGCCGAGGTTGGAGGCTGTGGCAACCCTTGGAGAGGGTTAGGGAGATCGTTGAGAGGGTTCTAAGCCACTATGGGAGGGCTGAGCTCAGGGGTATTGGAGACCCCTTCAAGGGTTTGATAAGGACGATCCTCAGTCAGAACACCGGCAGGGCCAACGCACAGGCCGCCTATAATCGGCTTGAGGCCCTCATAGGTGTGGAGCCTCATCGACTGGCTGAGGTCTCCGTGGAGGAGATCGCCTCAGCGATCAGGCCTGCGGGTATGCAGTATCAACGGGCCATGGTCATCAAGAAGGTGTCAGAGCTGGTTCTGAGGAGATTCGGCGGAGACCTCAGATCGCTTATGGAGAGGCCATACATGGAGGCGAGGAGGCTTCTGATGGAGCTCCCAGGGGTTGGTAGGAAGACGGCTGACGTGGTCCTCCTCTTCGAGGGAGGGGTGGAGGTGCTGCCGATAGATAGGCATATACGTCGCATAGCTCTGAGACTTGGCCTCGCTCCAAGGGGAGCCGATTACGATGAGGTGAGGAGGGTTCTCGAGTCGGCTTCACCCCCCGATAGATATCTCGACCTCCACATAGACCTCATCAGGTTTGGGAGGGAGATATGCCGGGCGAGGAGGCCTCGATGTGATGAGTGCTTCCTCTCAGATCTCTGCCCGAGGGTGGATGTCCCTACTCCTCCCTGATCGAGGCATAGTAGAGGGCTGCAGCCGTATAGGTGAAGCCCTGTAATGCGAGGAATATCCATGAGGGCCTCTCAACGCCCGGTATGGTTGAGAGGAGGCTTGTGAGGGCTGAGAGGAGGATCGTGGCGACCAGCAGCCTATCCATCCATGGGTCTATAACCCGCCTGGGAGGCTGATCCGCATCGATGAGGAGGAGCTCAGCCAGCCATCTCCCCCTGACGAGGGCTAAGAGGGTTAGGGATGCCAATAGGGCTGTGAGGGCTGAGAGGGGGGTGAGCCACCAGGTGGGGGTGAACACACCGTCTGGAAAGATTTAGAATAAGATGAAGTTTATGGATTCTAAAGAGCTTCCGACGATAGCTGAGAATAAACCAGACGAATATCACAATCCGATGTGAGGGTTGAATCATATGTATCCTGAAGTCTATTCAGAAATCTTTAATCCAGGGCTAAGCCTTAGAGTGGTCGAACTTGACCAAGGCCATACAAATCGATGAGGGTGTCATAGTTGAAGACTTTGATGAGGCCAATAGGCTTCATCAGGATGGATATGGAGGCTTCCATCAGCGTCGATTGAGGCTAACCCCCTGTGAGGCCCTATACCTCCTGGATAGGGGGCGTATAGAGGTCTATGATGAGGGTGGAGGGAGGCTAAGCTTCCAGGAGCTCCTACATAGGCTCTCAACTCCACGGAGATTTAGAGGGGGTCTATCAGCCCTATTCCGATGGCTCCTCAGGAGACCACGGGCTCCCACGCCGCTGTGGATCAGATATCTCGTCTATAGGGATCTGAGGGTGAAGGGCTATGTGGTTAGGGAGGAGGATGGACGGCTGCTGGTCTATGAGCGGGGTTCCTATCCCAGGGCTCCGCCCAGCTATGAGGTTCACCCCCTATGGGAGGGTGAGCCCCAGCCCATTAGACGGCTGATGGACGCCCTGAAGAGGGCTGAGGAGGCTGGTAGGGTGGTGAAGATCGCCGTTGTCGATAGGCGTGGGGAGGTCGTCTATTACACGTTGAGGGAGATGGATTTCAGCGGTGAGAGCTGAGGTAGTCCACCAATTCCTCCAGGGGGATGAACCTCTGCTCACCTGTCTCCATATCCCTCACCGAGACCCCTCCCCGCTTCAGGTCTCGGTTGCCTACGATGATGACTCTCCTGAATCCCTTCCTATGGGCATACTCCAACTGCTTCGATAGGGTTCTACCCATCATGTCGAGGTCTGTCGATATGCCAGCCCTCCTCAGCCTCTGAGCGATCTCAACGGCCTTATCCCTAACCGAGTCTGAGGTTGGGGCCACATAGACCTCCGCTCCCAGCTTCAGGTTCTCCAGGGCTCCGATCTCCTGTAGTATGGCGATGATCCGCTCGACGCCGAGGGAGATGCCCGTCGCAGGTGTTGGCTCCCCACCGTAGAGCTGTATCAACTCGTCGTAGCGGCCTCCAGCCGCTATGCTTATGCTGACATCGCCGAGGTAAACCTCGAAGACCTGACCCGTATAGTAGTCGAGGCCCCTCGCCAGGCTTATGTCGAGGAGGAGATGCCGCTTAAAGCCGAACAACTCGGCATACTCAACTAAGCTCCGTAGGGCCTTGAGGCCTCGGAGCCCTATCTCCGAGCCCTTTAGACTCTCCTCCACCTCCCCCAGCTTCTCATCCGGCTCGCCCCTCACGTCGATGAGGTTGAGGAGCTCATCGGCCTTCTCCCCCGCTACGCCGAGCTTTGAGAGCTCCCCCCTGACGCCGTCGACGCCGATCTTGTTCAGCTTATCTATCGCCCTGAAGATGTCCAGCGACCTATCCCTCGGAAGCCTCAGGAGCTCCACCATGGCCTCGAGGATTCGTCTATCGTTTATCCTCACCTTGAATCCCTTCAGGCCGAGGTTGTTTAGGGCGTCGACGGCGACGGAGATGACCTCCGCATCGGCTATCGGGTCTGCGACGCCGACGATGTCGACGTCTGCCTGCCAGAACTCACGTAGACGTTTCTCCGATGGCCGCTCATATCTCCAGACGGGGCCGATGGCGTAGCGCTTAAAGGGTTTTGGGAGCTCCCTGTGGGAGGCGACTACCCTGCAGAGGGAGGCCGTCCACTCGAATCGGAGGCCCAGCTCCCTGTTGGATTTGTCCTTGAAGTAGTAGATCTCCCTGATGACATCCTCCCCGCTCTTGAGCTTAAGCATCTCCCAGCTCTCGAAGGCTGGTGTCCCAAGGGGCTCATATCCGTAGGCCTCGAAGATCTCCCTTATGCGGTCTATCACCCAGTTCCGTTTCCACATCTCCTCCGGGAGATAGTCCCTCGTCCCCCTGGGAGGCTTGAACATCCTGCTCCTCGAAAAAACCCTCGATGAGGCTATTTAAGGCTTCAATGTGGCCTCTATTCTCTCCACGCCTCAACATCCCTCTGAGTTTCCTCGTCTCCACATCGATTAGAAGGGATATGCGGTGATTTCAGGTTACCCTATCTCAAGGCCTCTCTGAGGAAGGGGTAGAGATCCTCTATCTGCTCCTGGATGATGGCCTGATAGTATTGGTAGAGTATGCTGACGCAGAGCAATACGCCTGTTCCAGTGCTGAAGACTCCGAGGAATTGGGCGACGGCTGATACTATGCCTATTATGAGGCCTCCTAGGATGCTTATCGTCGGTATATACCTCTCCAACAGCCTCTCGATGGGTCTTCGACTCCTCCTGAAGCCTGGTATCTGCATCCCTGATTTGAGAAGCTGATCCGCCACGCTCCTCGGATCCATTCCGCCTACTTCTATCCAGAGCTTTGAGAGGAGGACGCAGACTGTTACGACGATGACTGCGTAGATCAGGGCTCTCACCGGCTGCTGTATAACGGCGTCGAGTCTCCCTGGGAAGGTGATGTAGTAGACGAGGCCTCCTATGGGTGTGGGCCCTTGATCCGTGAGGTTGAACATCCCTATGAGGTTGAGATATGGATTTGAGTTGTCCATGTTCCATCTCTGCCATATCGTCTGCGATATGATCTGGATGTTGCTGAATAGCGTGTAAGCCAATATGACGGGGATGTTGGAGACGTAGATGAGTTTCAGCGGCATCCTGCCTCTGAAGCCCCTGTAGGTTGAGTGGGCGATGGGCAGCTCAACCCGCATACCCTCCATGAAGATGAGGGCGAGGAAGAGGAGCATCGTCGTCAGGAAGCCCACCATATCTGGGAAGCCTCCTGTTCTATGGAACCAGCTCCATACGGGTTCATGTCGCAGAATGGCCTCGAAGAAGGCCGGTATGGCTCCAAGCCTCTTCCCATCGCCGACGGGTAGCATACTAAACGAGTTCCACCAGATTCGCTGGGAGATTCCAGCGACGATGAAGAGGCTTATCCCGCTGCCGATACCCCACTTCTGAACAAGCTCGTCGAGGAGCATGATGATGAGGCCGGCAGCTATGAGCTGTAGCAGTATGAGGATGGAGGCTGTGAAGCTTAGCCTCCCATAGGCCCCGCTGATGATATACATCGAGGCCTGGAAGACTGTCATGATGATGGAGAGGGCCTTGCTCGCTGTGGTGAAGAGGGCTCGGTCTTCGGGGTTTGAGAAGTCGATCTCTATGAGGCCTGAGCCAGCGAGGAGCTGGATGATGAGACCCGCGGTGACTATTGGGCCTATGCCCAGCTCCATGAGGGTTCCATACTTAGATGCGAAGACGACTCTCATTGTGAAGAGGGCTGGATTCTCAGCCCTTGGAGCTATGCCGTAGAGGGGTATCTCGGACATGATGAGGTAGATGATGAGGGCGACGCCCGTCCAGAGCAGCTTCGTATTGAAGGGAACCCTCCTCTCAGGCCTTTTAACCTCGGGCATGAATCTGGAGATGGGCTTGAAGACCTCGAGGAATCTGCCCATCAGCCCTCACCCAGAACTTCTCCACCAGCCTCCTCGATCTTCAGCTTCGCCTCCTCGCTGTAGGAGGGAACTCTAACCCTCAGCGGGATTGAGACCTCCCCCTCGCCGAGGAGTTTCCCATAGCCTAGGGCCTCGAGATCCATCTCGATGGGTTCACCGCTCTTCAGGGCTTCAGCCCCATAGAGCTTGTAGGCGAGCTCCATGAGCTCCCCGACGTTTATCGTCGGGGGCTGAGATCTCTTAGCTGAGGGTGGCTTGAACCCGATCTTCCTAAACCTCTTCGGCTCATATTTGATGGTTCTAATCCAGAAGTGGTCTCGGCCTCCGGCCTTTCCCACTCCACCCTTGTCCCCCGACTTCCTATGCTGACCTACCCTCCCGTAGCCCATGGTTCTTGAGCCTCGGAGTTTACGGGTCTTCCTCAGCTTATGGGGCATCCCATTCAACCCCTCGACGATTCTTTTAAAAGGGTTTCTCAGCTCATCCTCTCAGCCAGCTCGTTTATGGCCTCACCCCTATAACCCAGCTCCCCCCCGGCTTTGTAGGGGCGTTTAATCGACCCCTTGAAGCCCTTGCTGGGTGGGTGAAGTCTGAAGAAGGGTTTGATCCCCCTCAACTTGTGGAGCTCCACTCGGCAGTGGTATAGGTCTTCAGCCAGCTCTTCGAGGCTGCTGTATCCCAGCGTCTTCAGGGTCTCCTCATCGATTCGTCCTCCGCCGACCCTCTCACCCCGCCTCTCCAGCAGCATCTTGATTGTCTCAACCGTAGGCTCACCCCAGGTGATCCAATCCTTAGCTGTCTGGAGCATCCCCTTATAGCTTGGCCTATCATCTATGAGGGTGGCTGTGTTATTCCTCCTCAGCCGGAGCATGTGGAGGGTGTCCCTCACCCTCTTAGGGACGTTCACCCTCCCACGGATTCGGATAACCAATAGGCATCGGCGCTCCATCTCAGCTCGCCCAATCCCTTGGAGTCATCATCTTCCAGGTCATCTTAAGGGCGTTGAAGGTGGCGTAGGCGAATGAGACGGCCGTCCGTGTGTCGCCCCTGGTTCTGGACCAGCAATCCTTCACACCCGCCAGTCTTAAAACAGTCTTGGCTGTGTCCCCTATGACGAGGCCGAGGCCCTTAGGCCCTGGGATGAGGGTGACCTCTACGCTTCCGCATTTGCCCCAAACCTTGAAGGGGAGTGAATGAGGCTCTCCGCATCCGCACTCCCAGCTTCCACATCCCCTCCTTATGGGGTAGATGTTGAGCTTCGCATCCCTTATGGCCTTCTCTATGGCCGTCCTAACCCTCTGAGCCTTCCCGAGGCCGACGCCTACGAGGCCATCCATGTTTCCGACGGCGACGAGGGCTCTAAACCTCGATCTCTCACCGGCGTCGGTCTGCTTCTGGACGAGGGTGATGTCTATCACCTCGTCGACGAGATCTGGGAGCAGCGTATCGACGATCTCAACCTCCTTGATCCTGTAGCCCATCTCGAAGATCTCGTGGATTGAGGTGATCTTGCCCTCCATCACCATCCTACCCAGCTCTGTTCGGGGCTTCCACTCCTCACCGCTCACCGCCCATCTCCTCCATAATCCTCCCCTTAACCTCCTGGAAGTGTCTTGGGAGCTCCTCCGGCCTCAAACCCCTCCGGAGGTAGTCTGAGAACCTCCGCTCATACTCCTCCGGGTTTTCGAGGAGCATCTTCGCATACTCAGCTATCACTACGCCCTCGATGCGCTCATCTGAGGGGAAGACCTCCGGGTCGCAGGGGATGTCCAACCCTGCATCCCTCGCCCCCTTGACCGCTGCGAAGATCCTGCAGCCCCTCGTCGCCCTCCTGAGGCCCATATCCAATATGGCGCTCTCAATCCCCCTCTCCAGAGCCTTGTAGCCCGCTATCATGCCGAGTAGATAGGCGGCAGGCGTGTTCTTCCTGCCGCCGAGCCATCCGAAGCGCTTCACCAACTCATGTGACGTCGTCTGGGTGAGGACGTGGTCCCCCCCTATTCTGGCCTCGATGAGCTGTATGATGATGTTCCTATTCGTCGGCCTGACGACGAATCTCGGCCTATCTGAGGTTGCGAGGATTCTCCTCGCTCTGTAATCGGTCTTCCCCTCCCGTCTACGCCGATATGGCACCGTGTAACCTGGCCCCTTAGCCAAGGATCCTCCTCCTCAGCTTATGCTCCTCTATATATCTCTCGAGGTCTGCGCAGCTCTTGAACATCCCACCCTTCGCCTTCCTATAAAGCATCCTATAGGTGCTGACGGTGATGATGCGTCTATCACGGAGCAGCCTAAGCCGCTTCCTCAGGGCCCTAATCCTGTTTATCCATCTCCTCTTCCTTGAGACCACGGCGTATTTACTCCCCTTACGGCTTCCAGGTCCCCTTCGACGACCCCTACGCCTCTTAGCCTTCAATATCCTCGTCCTACCCCTACTCTGACCCTTTAGGGGGCGGGCCTTTATGATGCCCCTGCTGATGAGTCTCTCGATCTCCTCCCTCGTGATGGCCGCCTCCACCTCATCCCTCCTCTCCGGGTCTATCCACACCCTGTTAACCCCGACTCCCAATATCGAGGCGGCCAATCTCCTCTGACTCCTAAGGCTCAAACTCCTCCACCTCCTCCACGAGGCCTGGATTCAAAACCTTGATCCCCCTCCTCTCCGCCTCCTCAAGGATCTGAGCCCTCTTCCTCGCCCCCACGGCTCCCGCGATCCTAATGGCCTGGGTCTCGGGGTCTATGGCTGCGAGGTCTCCGACGTTGTAGACTAGGACTTCCTCATATCCTGAGGGGTGTAGTCCCCTCACGGCCTTTGGCCCTCGGTATCCGACGCTGGGGGATGGCGGCCACCCCTTCTTCTTCAGCCTCATCTTGCTGTCTATACCCCTCGGCCTCCTCCAATTCTCCTTTATCCTGACGTATCTCCAGCTCTCCTGCCTCCTAAACCTCGGCCTCTTCGATGCTATGCGCCTCCTAAGCCTGAGAAGTTTCCTACGGAGCTCCAGGGTGCTCATCCGATCTCCTCCTTCGCATAGACATATATGCCGTCGAGGAACTTTCTAAGGTCTTTCCGCCTTATCCTGGTTGCCTGCTGTATGTTGGCCGCCGTCTGACCCACGGCCTCGATGTCTATGCCCTCCACGATGACGTCCTCCCCCTGGACGTAGACCTTTGTGTCGCCGATGATCCTCGCTTCACGGGGCTTACGCTCGCCGAGGAAGTTCTGGATGAGAACCCTATCGCCTATAACCTGGATGTTGATGGGGAAGTGGACATAGATGATCTTGAGCTTATATCTGAAGCCCCTTGTCACGCCCCTGATCATGTTGTTGATGTGGCTGGCGATGGTCTTCACCAGGGCCTTCTCCCTCTTGCGGGGATTGACGGCCCAGACCCTCACCTTGTCGCCGTCGAGGGCTATCTCAACCTTTGCATGGGTGAAATCCCTCTCGACGACTCCTCTCGGCCCTGAGACCCTCACCCGTTTTCCATCTATGGATACATCGACTCCATCTGGGATGTCGACATAGCTCTCGACGATGTTGAAGGCCATGGCTCTCCACCTAATAGATGTAGGCGAGTAGTCTGCCGCCGATATGCCTCTTCTTCGCCTCCTCATGTGTCATGACTCCCCGCGGCGTTGTGAGGATTAGGATGCCGACATCCTTAGCCGGTAGATAGCGCTTCTCCCACTTCTCCATCTCCTTAACCTTCACGGCATGCCTCGGCTTTATGGCTCTGCAGTCGTTGATCCTTCCGAAGAGCTGAACCCTGAACTTACCTGTTCTACCGTCGTCTATGAACTCTATCTCGCCTATGTAGCCATTGGACTGCATGATTCTCAGCACTTTACCTATGAGCTTTGAGGCTGGGCAGATTATGCACTCCTTCTTACGGCGCTCCTCATGGTTTCTTATCGTCGTGAGGGCGTTGGCGAGGGGGTCGTTCATCGTCATCTTCTCATCCTCACATATACTTCTTGAATCCCAGCTTCTCAGCCACCTCCCTGAAGCATCGGCGGCATATGTTGAGATTATATCTCCTAATCAATCCGTCGTGGGTTCCGCATCTTATGCATCTTCTGCTTCCCTTCCCAAACCTCCTCTTCTTCCCCTCCTCCATCTCAGAACACCTCAACTCCGAAGCGGCTCCTTATAAACTCAACCGCCTCCTCCCTCGAAACCCTATGCCTCCTCCCGATCTTGGATTTAGCCCTCCTCCTACGTGTGACCCTATATCCTGGGCGCTCTATGTTGACGATCACATCCATCCCCACGATGCCGAGGTCTGGGTCATACTTCACCCCTGGTATGTCGATGTGCTCCCTTATGCCGAAGGCGAAGTTCCCATGCTCATCGAAGCTCCTAAGCGGTATCCTGTTGCCGACGGCCTCCAGAGCCTTTCGGAGAAACTCCTCAGCCTTCTTCCCCCTGAGGGTGACCATGCAGGCTATCGGCTCCTTACGCCTTATGCCGAAGGCCCTTATGGTCTTCTTAGCCCTCCGGATCGAAGGTTTCTGACCCGTCAGTTCCTCGAGGATCCTCACAGCCTTCTCCAGCGGCTCACCGGATCGCCCTACGCAGATGTTTACGACGACCTTCCCTATCCTCGGTTCAAGCATCGGATTCCTCTTCGGCTTCTCCTCCACCTCTCCTGCTGTCTCCTCCACCTGCTCCACCGACACCTCAATCAGCCTCCGGCAGCGATATGAGGGGCTCCCCTCGCCCTATGGCGAAGACGTATTTCAGTAGGGTTCTCACCTCTCCAGTCCTCGTCTCTATGGCCGCCGTCTTCCACTTCCCCGGCTCTGAGCCGATCTCCCTCAGTTTTCCAACGGCTCCCGCTGAGCGTCCCCCTACGATGAGGGCTATGACCCCAGGCTCGAATCTGACGTGGTCGAGTATCTCTTGATGGGGGATGGCGAGCTTCAATACGTCGTTCACCTTGTATTGTTCTCCCCCATCTGGGAGGTGGATGTTCCTCCCATCGTGGAGATTCAGCTGGGTTCTCCCACCCTTCAGGGTTGTCTTGCCGATGATCCTGCAGAGCTTGAATCCACGTTCCTCCCCATCTATGGGGTGAAGCGTAAGCCTCCTCCCCTTAGCTGGGAGCATCCTATAGGCCTCACCCGTGTCGGGTATCTCAACCACATCCATCAGGCCGACGGGGAAGCGTTCATCCCTCCTCGGCCTGCCGTCGACGAGGATCTTACCCTCCTTGATCAGCCTCTTAGCCTCCCTCCTCGTCTTCGCATAGCCGAGCATATCCCTCAGGATGACGAGGAGAGGTATTGAGGCCTCTATAGGGTGGGGGCCTGGAATCGGCCTAACTGCCCAGACATATTCCTTTCGATGTATGGGCCAGAAGGGAGGGGTCTTCTCCCTCTTCATATGCCTCGTCGGACCCTTCCTACCCATCAGCTCTCACCCACCTTGGCTGCGTAGCCCCTCCTCTCCAGAATTCTCTTCCTCCAGGGGTCGCTGAGGTCGAGCCTGGTGATCATCACGTTCCATGGCCTTATGGGTATTGGAACCGTTGAGCCGTCCATGCGTTCACGGGTGAGGCCCTCGATGTAGATGCGCATCCGTTTGGTGTCGATCCTCGTGACCTTCCCCTCCTTCATCTTCCAATCTCCCTTCAATATGACGACTGTATCCCCCCTCCGAACTGGCAGAGACCTCGTCCCATACTCGGCTCGGAGCTCCGGTGAGAGGGGGGCTGAGAGATATTTACGCCTCCTATGGAGTGGGGCGTTGAACCAGCGCTTACGAACGGTGCTCGGCTTACGGGGCGTCGCCTTCATTTAGACCACCATCTTAGCTATGCTCCCCAACTTTGGCCACCGCTCAACGGCCTCCCTTGCGACGGGGCCCCTGATGTCTGATCCCTTCGGGTCGCCCTCTGGGGTGACGATGACGGCGGCGTTGTCCTCAAACCTTATCCAGGTTCCATCACGCCTTGGATAGGGCTTCCGCTGTCTTATCACCACGGCGTATAGAACCTGCTTCCTCATCTCAGGTGTCCCATCTCTGACGGAGACGACGATCATGTCTCCAACTCCGGCCTTCGGGTAGCGTCTCTTACGCCCCTTATACCCTATCACCTGTATGAGTCTGAGCTTCTTAGCCCCGGTGTTGTCTGCGCAGATGAGCGTGGAGCCGCTGGTTAGGCCAGCTGAGATGCGCCGCCGAGGCCTTATCCGTCGCTTAACCCTCTTCGACATCTCACTCCACCTTCTCCACAACCACGAAGGCCTTGGTCTTACTCAGGGGCCTACACTCAGCTATGCGAACCCTATCACCCACCTTCGCATTTATACAGGGCGGATTGTGAGCTGGAATCCTGCTGTGCATCCTCGCATATCTCTCATACTTCGGGTAATATTTGAGATACTCCACCTCCACGATGACTGTTTTAGACATCTTATCGCTGACGACGACGCCCTCAAGCACCTTACCCCTGATCTTCAGGTGGCCGTGGAAGGGGCATCTCGGGTCGTCGCACTCCGTCTCGGGAGGCCTGAATCTGCCCATGAGGAGCTTCACCATCTCCTAACCCTCCTCTTCACCCTATCCTCGGGTCTCCCCACCAGCTTGGCGCCCTCAACCTCCACCAAGGTGCCGTCGGGAAGCCTGAATCTGAAGGTGGCATACTCCTTTGCGATACGCCTCTCCCTGACGCCGTCATCTATCAGCAGCGTGTTCCTCGTCTCATCGACGACTCGGCCTGAGATGCCGATGTTATAGGGATTTGAGTCGTCGACCACCTCCACCTCCAATCCTATGAGCTCATGCCGTAGGATGTTTCTGGGGGTGATGGGCGTCATGGCCTCTCCCCCTCCTCCCTCATGACTGTTAGTATCCTCGCTATGGTTCTCCTAAGCTCCCTAATCCTCCCTGGATTCTGTATGGAGCCTCCAGCCCTCACCATCGCCCTCAGCCTTGACAGCTCCGTTTGGAGCTCCTCCAGCTTCCTCCGCCGCTCATCGGGGTTCATCTCCCTTATCTCACGCATCCTCAGAATCGCCATCACTCCTCCCTCTCAGCCTCCTCGCCCTCAGCCTCCTCCTCAGCCTCCACCTCCACCTTATCCGGGAACTCAGCTTCCGGTGGAACTATCTTAACCGTGATCCCGTAGACCCCCCTCTTCATCTTCACGTGGATGGTGGCCTTCCTCACATGCTTCATAGCTGGCTCCCCAGCCTTCGGTATGTAGCCCTCGGTGACCTTCTCGAAGCGGCTCCTATCGCTGCGCAGCTTCCCCTTCACGATGATCTCGCAGCCCATCGCTCCGGCCTCCATTATTCGCCTCAGCGCCCAGAAGACCGCCCGTCGATAGTGGACACCCCTCTCAAGGGCGCTGGCGATCCTGGAGGCCATAACCCTTGGATTCAGCTCTGGAACCTCTATCTCGACAACCGTTATCTGTGGATTTGGGACTCCAATCTCCCTCTCCAGCCGCTCTGAGGCAGCCTTTATGGATTGACCCCTCTTACCGATGACCCTCCCCGGCCTCATGGTGTAGAGCGTTATCTGAGTCCCCATAGGGGTCTTCGTCAACGTTATTCCGCCGTATCCGGCGTGGTCGAACTCCTCAGCTAAGAACTCATCGATCTTCATCCTCTCGATGGCATCCCGAATTACACGCTTTATGGCTGACATCACACCTCCTCTACCGCCACCTCTATATGGGTGAGCCTCTCAAAGTAGGGTGTAGACCTCCCAAAGGCCCTCGGAATATACTTCTTAATAACCGGCCCCCTCTGAGCTGCGATGTGGACTATTCGCAGCCTATCTGTGTAGAGGCCCTTAAACTCGGCGTTCGCCTCAACGGCCTCCAAAACCTTGAGGATGGCCTCAGCAGCCTTCACCGGGTATCGGCCAGCGTAGAAGCCTTGAAGCCCCTTTCTATGGGGTATCTTCTTCTTATGCCTCCTATAGGGGATAGCCCTCCTCAGCTCTATGACCTCCCTCAGAACCTCCTTAGCCTTCTGGAGGTTCATACCCCTGATATAGTTGCATATCTCCCTCGCCGCTTTGGGTGAGATCCGTAGATCCCTACCGCTGGCTATCGCTGTCCTATCCGGATCGAGGCCCTTCACCGAGTATTTCCAGGAGGGCATAGGTTCACCGTTCGCCTACACAACAGCCTCCGATGATTTAAAAACCTTTTCAGTCCCCTTGGAGGCATTAGAGCTCTAACCCCTTGTCAGCTCCGCCTCGATGAAGTCTTCGAGGAAGAGTATCTCAGCCTCTGTTTTAATTCTCCTAAGCTCCCTGAGGAGCTCCCCCTCCCTCCTGGCGAAGAGGGCTGGTATTGAGAGCATCTCCGCGAGGGAGATGGTGAAGCAGTCTGGGAGGGATATGGCCGCCTCGCATTTAAGCTTCGACGCCCTCTCACAGAGGGGTGTTATATCCTCAACCTCTATGAAGCCTGAGAGGGATAGCTTCTCAACCCTTGATGCAGCCTCCTCCCATCCGATTCTCCTGCATAGGATATATCTCGCCTCCGTTAGGGCGAGCTCCGTGGCGTATCCGAGGAGTCCACCATCAAGCAACCTCTCCCTGAGCAGCCTTCCCCCAGGGGTGGAGAGGAGGAGCTCTATGAGGACGCCTGCGTCAAAGGCCATGCTTCCTCTCAGCTCTCTCCTCATCCATCCTCCTCTCCCTGTATAGCTCCATTAAGGCCTCCTCAGCGCCCTCTATGGGTTGACAGGCCTCTATGAGGAGTTTAGGCCTCTTCCTCCTCACCTCCCTTAGTAGGTGGGCTATCGCCTCGTCGAAGTCAACCCTACGCCCCAGCTTCATCTGGAGCTCCGATGCATATCTCAGGAGCTCCATCTTCGTGCTCTTCGAAACCCTCACGATGGACATTGTATACCAAGTATTCAATGTATACAATGTATATAAAAATGATGCGGCCTAATCGACGATGGGTATGAGGCATAGGAATCTCAGCGTTTCATCGCCGTTGTTCCTAAGCTGATGCCTCTCCCCCGGCGGGATGTATATGACGTCTCCAGGCCTTATAGGCTTCTCACCCTCCTCTCCGATGGCGAGGCCTCTGCCTGAGAGGATGTATATCTCATGCTCCCAGGGGTGGGTGTGGTTGGGTGTGTATCCCCCCGGCTCCACCTCGAAGAGCCTCATGGCGAAGTTTGGTGCACCCGTCTCCTTTGAGACGAGCCATCTCACCTTAACGCCCTTCGCCTCCCCATCGGCCTCCTCGGCCGGAACCTCGGTGTAGTGAACCAACCGCATATCCGATGCTACTCCCAACCCCGATTTAAAACCCTATCTTTAAGTCTCACCCAGTGGAGGATCAACTGATGGATAGATGGGTTTTCCTCATATCCATAATACTGCTGATGCTGATAGTCGTCACCTTAAAGCTGGGGATGAAGCCTCAGAAGATGATGGAGGAGGAGAGGGAGGTGGAGGTGTCTAAGCCTCCAGCACTAAGCCTGAAGGCCTGCAGCGGTGAGCTCATCATACTCTACGACAACAATCCCTATGATCCACGGCTTGAGACCTCCTGGGGATTCTCATGCCTACTCACCCTCAACGAGACAACCATCCTCTTCGACACCGGAGGGGATGGAAAGCTGCTGCTCAGAAACATGGAGAAGCTGGGCATAGACCCCAGAGACATCGACATCATCGTGTTGTCTCATATCCATGGAGACCATGTTGGGGGCCTCGATGAAGTCCTCGAAGCCGATGGGGATGCCGTCGTCTATCTGCCAGCCAGCTTCCCCGAGAGCTTCAAGGGTTGGGTTAGGGACCTCGCCAGGGAGGTGGTTGAGGTGGAGGGGCCGACGTTGATCTGCGGCTGCGCAGCCTCCACGGGGCCTATGAGGGGTGGTGGAGTCGATGAGGAGGCGCTGATCATCAACACCCCAAGGGGACTGGTGGTTGTCACCGGATGCGCCCACCCAGGCGTCGTGAGGATGGTTGAGAGGGCTATGAACCTCACCGGGTTGAGGGTGCGCCTCGTCGTCGGAGGCTTCCACCTCTCCGGGCGATCCGAGGAGGAGATCACGGGGATCGTTGAGAGTTTCCAACGGCTTGGCGTGGAGATGGTGGCTCCCACGCACTGCAGCGGCGATACCGCCAGGAGGCTATTCCAATCGGCCTATGGTGAAGGCTATATAGAGGCTGGCGTCGGAAGGCGGATAGACCTCGGATAAGGTTATCTACCCCCATGCCCCTATCCCCCGGAGTTGAAGGCCTTCGGCCCAGTTCCATCGAGGCGTCTAGGTAGAAGCCTCGGCGTCAACAACATACCCCCTAAGTATTGCACCTACTCCTGCATCTACTGTCAGATCGGTAGGACGACGAATCTCATAGCTGATAGGGGAGCCTTCTATAAGCCGGATGAGGTTGTGGGCGATGTTATGCGTCTCGTGGAGGAGGTCTCCAGGCGTGGGGAGCGCATCGATTATATCACCTTCGTCCCAGATGGGGAGCCAACCCTCGACTTGAACCTCGGCCATGAGATCGAGGGTTTAAAGCCCCTCAGCATCCCCATCGCTGTGTTGACTAATGGCTCGCTGCTATGGATGGAGGAGGTTCGGCGTGACCTCCTCAAGGCTGATTGGGTCTCGCTTAAGGTGGATGCGGCCTCGGAGGGGGTTTGGAGGCGGATCAATAGGCCCCATGGATCGCTGAGCCTGGAAGAGATTTGGGAGGGGATGAGACTCTTCGCAGCGGAGTTCAGTGGAACCCTCGCAACGGAGACGATGATGGTTAAGGATGTGAACGACGATGAGGATGAGCTTGAGGCCATAGCCTCCTTCCTCGCCGAGCTTCAACCCGATGTGGCCTACATAGCCGTTCCGACGAGGCCTCCAGCTGAGAGATGGGTTGAGCCAGCCTCTGAGGAGGCACTAAACGCTGCGTATCAGATTTTCAGCGAGCTCCTCAGCCATGTGGAGCTCCTAATCGGCTTCGAGGGGGAGGACTTCGCCTACTCCGGAGACGTGGAGCGGGACATACTCAGCATCACATCTGTTCACCCGATGAGGGAGGATGCCCTGAGGGCCCTACTTCAAAGAGCGGGAGCCGATTGGTCGCTGGTGGAGAGGCTCATAGAAACCGAACGGCTTAGGGTTGTGAAATATAAGGGTAGCCGCTTCTACCTTCGGCATCTAAGCCCCAGATAGGGCCCCTATCTTTATCCTATCTCCCAGCCTTATCGATGGGGGCTTCAGGCTTTCAGCCTTAACGACGATGTTCATGTGATTGGGCATGTGGGTGAGGTCGAAGCCAGCTATACTGCCGATGCGTTGATCGCCTATGAGGACGTCGTCGCCGTAGACGGCGAGGCCTCCGACCTCGACTTCGAAGAAGGCGATAACCGAGACCCTGTCAACCCTGGAGCCTGGCTTCGCCTCCTCGTCGGTGATCATCAACTCATGTATCTCCCCCCTCTTCAGCGCCCTGCTCATAGACCCTATGAGGCTTAGACCCCTATCTGTGAAGGTTATGTGTATCAGGGCGACGACGACGCCCTCTATCGGTCTGCGCTCCCCGTAGATGTCTCTGCTAACACCCTTGATGGCTGAGCCTCCGCTCAATCCTCCACCAGAACCCCCCATCTCTCCTCCGGTTCATCCATATCTATGTCCATGTAGTAGTAGGGCCTCTCAGCGTAGGTTGAGGCTGCAGCGGTGTTTCCCTCCCTGTCGAAGGCTATGCAGTTTAGGCCTCCGGCCTCATGGAGCTCCAGGACGTCCCTCATCGCCTTTATACAGGCCTCCTCGACGCCCATCCCGTTTCGCATATACTCGATGATGCTTCTGGCCGTTGACAGCCTTATGGCCAATTCGCCTCTCCCCGTGCAGGCTGCTGCTCCAACCCTGTTGTCGCAGTAGTTTCCAGCACCTATTATCGGTGAGTCGCCAACCCTCCCTGGAAGCTTCAGGGCTGTGCCGCTTGTGGAGACCCCTGAGCATATATCTCCATTTGCGTCCATCGCCATGACGTCGACTGTTCCGCCGTGATACTTCACCAATCGCTCATACCAATCCCTCAGCCTATAATTCTCGACGTATCGGATGATGTAATCCTTCCAGGTGAAGCTTTCATCCAGCTTTTCCAGGGTGTTCTCCAGGAAGGCCTGGTATATCTCCCTACTCCTATCTGTGAGGAGGTCTCCATGGCGTTTGAAGCCCATCGCCTCGGCGAAGAGCTCAGCCCCCTCCCCGACGAGGAGGACGTGGGGGGACTCCTCCATCACCTTCCTCGCTATCGATATGGGGTGTAGGAAGCCCCTAACAGCCGCTACGGCTCCGGCTTTTAGGTCTCTACCCTCCATGATGGAGGCGTCGAGCTGGACGACGCCTAGGAGATTCGGTATTCCTCCGATGCCCACGCCGTGATCCAGGGGGTTTGCCTCGACAACCCTTATGGCCGCCTCAACCGCATCGATGGCTGAGCCCCCCCTTCTGAGAGCCTCGACGCCCGCCTTCAGGGCGTCTTTGGCGTTCTCGGTTCCGATTATAAAGGGCTTAACCATCAGACCACCAGAGATATGGGGGTTGAATCGGTATAAAACCGAGTCGATTTTAAGCCCCGAGGCCGGAGGGAAGCATGGACGTATGGATCGCTGCAAACTCTGCGGGGAGGAGAAGATCGTCGCCGAAATCCTCGGCGTATGCCTCGACTGCATCAGGGAGAGGCCTCAGGAAGCGATGCCCTACATAGAGAGAGCTCACACGGCTGCCCGGAGCATCCTGAACCTCCCCCCTAAGCCTCCACGCTCTGAGGGTGGAATCCCCTGCGACCTCTGCTCAAATCACTGCATCATCGGCGATGGGGAGCGGGGATACTGCGGCCTGAGATGGAATGAGGGTGGAAGCCTCAAATCCCTCTCAACACCCGATGAGGGGGTCTTCTACGCCTACCTGGACCCCCACGTCACCAACTGCTGTGCAGCCTGGTTCTGCCCAGCTGGGACGGGGGCTGGCTATCCCCGATATGCCTATAGAGATGGCCCTGAGTGGGGTTATAGCAATCTCGCCGTCTTCTTCTACGGCTGCAACTTCGACTGCCTCTTCTGCCAGAATCCATCGCATAAGAATCTCAGCGGCCTAAGGCCTAAATCAGCCTCGACGCTGGCTGAGGCTGTTAGGAGGAATAGGCGTATAAGCTGCATCTGTTACTTCGGTGGAGACCCCGATCCACAGCTTCCCTTCGCCATAAGGGCCTCGGAGATGGCCGTCGAGGCTCGGGGTGATAGGCCTCTAAGAATCTGCTTCGAGTGGAATGGCTGTGGGAATAGCCGCCTCGTCTATCGAGCAGCTGAGCTTGCCCTGGAGACGGGGGGTAACGTGAAATTCGATTTGAAGTGTTATACGCCCTCGTTGAGCCTCGCCCTCAGCGGTGTCCCGAATAGGAGGGCCTATGAGAATTTCAGGATGATAGCTGAGAGGCTATACCCGGAGAGGAGGGGGCTGCCGGTTTTGACGGCGACGACGCTTCTGGTTCCAGGATACGTCGACGCATTTGAGGTGGAGGCCATCGCTGAGTTCATCGCAGACCTCGATGCATCGATACCCTACAGCCTCCTCATATTCCACCCCGACTATCACATGATGGATCTGCCCATCACCCCTCTGAGGCAGGTCATCGAATGCTATAAGGCGGCGAGGAGGCATCTGGAGAGGGTTCACGTCGGAAACCTACACCTCATCGGTGTAGACTCCATGGAGCGCTTCGAGAGGATCGCCATGAAATCCGAGCTTTAGGGGTAGAGGAATCGCCCATAGCTCGACTCGATATGCACCTCGTTACCCCTCGATCCCCTCTCGCATCGACCTATGATCTGCGCCTCGACGCCGTATCTCTCAGAGATGTCGATGACATCCTCAGCGTATCCTGGTTCGGCGATGACTTCAAAGCCTACACCCATGTTGAAGACCCTATACATCTCCCCCCAATCCACCTCTCCCTCCCTCTGGATCAGCCTGAAGATTGGATCCGGCTCCGGCAGCGAATCCTTAATGTAGAGGATGCCCCTACCCAGCCTTAGACACTTTGTGAGTCCTCCGCCGGTGTTATGGATGAGGCCGTGAATCCCCTCATGGAGCTCCTTGAGGACTCTGAGGATTATTGGGGCGTATAGCCTCGTAGGCGACAGCAAGGCTTCCCCAACGGTCATGTCCAGCTCATCGAGATACTCATCAAAGCTGTATCTCCCCCTATAACGCTCACCGGCTGGATGGGCCAGCTCCGGATACCTCTCGACATACTCGGCCTTCATGAGGGTGCATCTCGCGAGGGTGAGGCCGTTGCACATGATCCCGCTGTTTCTCTCCCCCTCATAGCTGGCTTTCCCCCCGCTTCTTAGGCCGACTATGATGTCTCCAGGCCTTATGGCCTCACCTGTGATAACCCTATTGAGGGGAACCCTCCCCAGGATGGCTCCTGAGATGTCGAGGGTTCTAAGCTGGTCTGGTAGGTCTGCTGTCTCCCCACCCGAGAAGAGGATGTCGATGTCCAATTCTCTCAGGGTTTTGAAGACCTCCTCGAAGCCCTCAGCAATCTCCCTCAGCAATGCCTCCCTATCTATTTGGAGGGTGTTGAAGGCGATGTAGTCGACGAAGGCGGTTGGCCATGCTCCGACGCAGATGATGTCGTCGAGGTTCATAGCCACCACATCCTGGGTCAACCCCCTAAACCATGCGGCATCCCCAGTCTCCCTCCAGTGTAGATATGCCTGAACCGGCTTACTTCCAGCGGAGTCCGTGTGGAGAACCAGTCCCATCGATGGATCTGAGGGGTCTCTATGGATGACGCAGAAGGCGTTGGGATATAGGCCTTGAGCCACCTCCCTGAAGGCCTCTACGCCTCTCTTTCTCACATTGACTCCGAGCTCCCCATATTTGGAGGACATGCATCAAGAAGTAGTCTCTCCATCTTTATGATGCTTCGCTCGTTAGGGTTTCTCCCTCCATGTTTTGAGGGTTTCATACCAGAGGATGATGGTGGGGATGAGGCCGAGGACTATCGCTGCGACGTTTCTCCTCGTTAGCTGTGGATACTGGATAAGGTAGGTGATGAGCATCGATGTGACGAGGACTGCGTAGAATAGGAGCCTCGGCAGTAGGAGTCCCCTTATGGCGATGAATCTTCTCAACACCCCCACCTTCACCAATCTCGCCAATCTATAGTCGCCTCTAATGCTCTCGACGAGGCCCAGCTCCCTCAACTTGTTTAGGTGATACGCCGCGACGCTGGGGCTGCTGAATCCGAGGGCCCTCTGAACCTCCCTGACTCCGACTGTGGATCTCCTGCTTCTGAGTAGGTATAGGTAGACGAGTAGGGTTTTACCCTTCAGCTCCGCCTCTATTATGTCTTCGTTCCCTGAGGTCATCATTCGGCCTCCAGGAGGTTTAGGAGGGCGAGGGTTGCGTAGATCGCCTCCTCGGTTCTGACGGTCTCGCATCCCTGGTTTGGAATAGTGTTTATGGTGTAGTGGAAGGCCTCCTCCAGGGTTAGGCCCTCCTCCCTTAGGAGCTCCTTTAGGCCTCTCCTCGGCGATCCGAAGGCGATGAGGATTCTCCTCGATCTCCGCCAGCTCTCTCTTAGCTGTCCCTCCACGATGGGGTATGGGACTCCATATTTTGATGTGGCTATGGCGAGGTCGAAGCCTCCCTCCAAGGCCAGCCTACCTATGCCTCCACGATATTGATGTATCTTGAAGCCCCAATAGGTTTCAACCTCCTCTCGGTCGATGAATATTCCCTCGGGGTTGGAGCCTGTTTTTATTATCCTAACAGTCGCCCTCCCAGTCTGTGATGGGGGTTTCCCCCTAACCCTTATCGGCCTGTCCACGCCGACGTCGACGAGGTATGAGTCTCTGACGCTTGAGAGAACCAACCCCTCCCTAACCTCCCCCTCCTCGAGATCCTCAGCCCTCTTCCTCAGGGGGTGATGCGGCGTCCTAAGCGGTGGTAGTATGCCGACGTATCTGAGTTCAGCCATCATACCGAACATGAACCGCCTCAGATATTGAGGGGTCTCCATGTAGCTGAGGATGAGCCCTATCAGGCGGCTCTCATCTGGGCGGTCTCGATAGATGTATATGTCGTCAACCCTGAAGATGGCTGCAGCCCTCCCGATGTGTCCTATGATGCCTGTCTTCTCCCTTAGATGCGGTATCTCCGATACGAGGGAGGAGGGTATGGCGATGGAGAGTCTACTCCTCCTCTTAGGCTGAACCATCATCCAACCCTCTTCAACAACTCTATGGACTTGATTTTGGAGGGGTCATAGCCATAGAGGAGGGCGAGATAGAGCGATGTATAATCCCCGATGTAGAGGGCTGACAAAATCTTAGGTAGGAGTCCCCTCCCCCTCGCCCAAAGCTCCAAGACCCTTCCAAAGCTCTCCTCCAGCAGCTCTCTAAAGGCGTTGATCCTACGTTTCAGCTTCTCCCCCTCATCCGGCTCCCTGATGATGAGAGCCGCCAACCTCTCCAGCAGCTCTTTAGGGCCCTCACGGCCCATGACGGCGTTGTGGAAGCCTTCGGGTAGGGAGGCTGAGCAGGCAGGTAGCTTCGCATTCTCGTTGAGCTGTGTTCTCAATCTATAGGCGACTGCCTCCATGCGCCGAGGCGCATAGATGTGGGGGATATATCCCCACAGCCCAAGGGCTAAGCTCTTAGCCTCATTAGCCTCTGGGGATTTCTCAGGCGCCAATTGGGGTCTAAGCTGCTCCAAGACCTCTATGGCCTCCCCAACCTCATCCCATGGGGCCTCGACGCCGATTCTCCTAAGAGCCACGGCTATGGAGAATAGCTGTTGGGGTAGGGAAGCCCTCGGCTGAAGCCCCCTGGGCAGGGGGATTAGGGGGATACCCCTCTCCTCAGATATTTTCCTCATCCTTCCATTTGATGTTACGGTCAATATGGGGCATCCCCTCTCCATGGCCTCCATGAGGGCTGTCAGCGTCTCCTCCGTGTTTCCCGAGTAGCTCACGGCTATTATAAGCGTCTCATCATCTGTGAAGCCTGGTAGGTGATAGCCCGCTGAGACGTATATGGGGGTTGAGGCGTCGAGGAGCCAGTCTCTGAGGATGAGACCCCCAATCGCTGATCCCCCCATGCCAGCTATGATTATCCTCCTGGGCTTGAGACCCTCAAGGTGTTGGAGCTCCACCTCCTCCCCCAGCCTTATACCCTCCCTGCATCCCTCTGGGAGGTTCTCCATGCTCCTCAGTATCCCTCCACCCCTCCTCCTGATGTCCTCAACATCTTCTAAGATGTTGGCCATCGATTGATCCTCCAGCTCCAGGCGATTAAAAGGTGGTTGGAGGCTTAAAAAAGGGATGAGGGTTACTCCTCAACCGTTATGGCCTCATTTGGGCAGGACGCCTCACAGGCTCTGCAGACGACGCACTCCTCGGGGTGTGCTACGACTACCTTATCTCCCTGAACCTCAAAGACGCCCATAGGACAGGTGCTGACGCAGGTCTGGCAGAAAGTGCATTTCTCATAGTCGATGGCTATAGTCGGCATATCGATCCCCCTTTTGAATCACTTTAGTTTTCAGCGGCTGGTTAAATCGTTTTCGGCACTATAACATCGTTATAAAAATTTCAAGATGTTAATGGTGGCATTAACGAAGCATGCCTCTGAGGGCTGAGATGGCCTCCTCAATTCTCCTTATAGCCCTCCGCCGTCTCTCGACGTGTTCACGTCTTCTCTCCATGTAGTCCCTCCTGCTGATACGCCTCCTCCTCAACCTCCGCTCCAATCCCCTGAGGGCCGCCATCACCCCCTCCAGCTCCTCCTCCCCCCTCCTCAGCTCCTCCAGCTCCTCCGAGAGATCAGGCCTCTCCTCCAATAGCCTCCCCTCAAGTCTTTTCAGCCTTCTTGAGAGCTCCATCAACCTCCTATGGGCTTCAGCTGACTTCCTCTCGAATCGTTCACGTCCAATCTCCTTCCTCTCCAGCTCCCCCTCCAGCTCCTCAAGCTCCAGTAGAAGCCCTATACGTCGATCATAGAGGTCTAAGAACTCCCCGAGGATCGTAGGCTTCTCCTCCTCTTCCACCTCAACCCTGCGACGTCTAAGTGGGATGGCTATGAGGGCTGAGACGGCGGCGATGAGGAGTCCCCACAGCGTCGGCCTCAGGAGAAGCCAGAAGGGAGTCCACCTATACTCGACTGAGACCACAGTCTCCTCAAGGGGCATAACGTCGCCGAGGGCTATCGAAACCCTATAGGAGATGGGGGAAACCCTATCCACCTCCCCTGATGGCCGATAACCCGTCGGGAAGGCCCCCTCCGGAAGCTGGATCACAATCGAGGCCCTGGAAATATAGCAGAGTGGATGGTGGAGGGTGTAGTTTAACCTATACCTCGACCCACTCCCCGTTATGATCTCCTTATTCTGAATCGTGTATCTGAGGGTGAAGCTCCACCTCTCCCCATTCCCGATGGGGAATCTGGGATATACATAGATGTCAACCCCCCCATCCCCAGCCCTGCTGCTCACCCTTAAGGGTCCAGCCCTATCATAGGCCCTAACCCCCCTCACCCTGCCGGGGATCTCTAAATGGAGGCTTTCCAGCGCTCCACCCTTATTTACGACGGCGTAATCCTCCTCGATCCTCGTGCTCCACCCAATATGCATCCTAACCCTCATGGATTCGAGGGTTATGGGATGCTCCTCCATCGTGGATGGTGTATATACGACGGCGGCTTCAGGGGGCTTCAGGGCTTTGAGGGGCTTCGTAGATGTGAGGCTGAGGAGGCATCGATCATCAACCGTGGAGTTTGAGATTGGGAGGGGTGAATCCACCTCCACGAGCTCAGCTCCCTCCGGCAGGTAGGCCCTGAAGGTGAGTTGGGTTATATTCCATGGGGTTGGATTCTCAACGCTGTCGGCGATGGCTGGATATAGTGGGATCTCCAGCCGATACTCCCCATTTCTCCACTCCACCTCATCGACGTAGAGGTATGAGATCCTCAATCTACAGGTGGCTCCCCCTGTCGATGGATGTATTGAGAGCCATCTGATGTCCCCCTTCTCAACGATGTCGAGGTCGAGGGCCTCCCAACCCGTCCCCGTATAGATCTGGGCGATGACCCTCTCCTCCCTGAAGCCTGGTGGCTGTCCGATGTATAGGGATGGCGTCGCCTCAAGTGTTATCGTGTCATTTATGAGGAGGATTCCCCCAGGTTGGAGCTCCACGTATCTCTCAACCCCTATCTCCCCGACGGCTCCCTGACCCTGGGTGGATGTTGAGAATAGTAGGAGGGCGATGAGGATGAGGGGCGTCGGAGACATCGCAGAGTATATGGTTGGTTATTTTTTAAAAAGTGGTTTCCCTTCAGCTTCATGGGACGCTTTTAGAAGCATTAAACCATATCGTACTCCTCATCACAACACTTTTTATCGACTCCTCTCCTCTTTGAATCGGTGCCACACTTGGATCTGGAGCTGACGCCCAGGATGCTGGTGAGGGAGGCGATGACGAGCCCCGTCATCACCGTCGACGAGGAGGCGAGCATAGTTGAGGTGGCCCGCATCATGGAGGAGAACAAGATCGGGGCTGTCATCGTCACCAGGAGGGATGGACAGCCCGTCGGCATCGTCACCGAGCGGGACATCGTCATAAGGGTTGTGGCTAAGGATTTCAAACCAGAGGAGGTTAAGGCTGGGGAGGTGATGTCGACTCCACTGAGAACGGTCTCCCCAGAGACGAGTCTCCTCGACGCCATGACCATGATGAATAGATTGAATATTCGAAGATTGGGGGTCACCTATAAGGGGAGGCTTCTCGGCATCATCTCGGATCGAGACATATTGAGGGTGGTCCCCGACATCATAGAGATAGTTCAGGAGAGGTCGAGGATCATGAGCAGCGAGGCTCCAAGCGGCCCATCCCTCGTAGGCTACTGCGATCGATGTGGAGCCTACTCAACGAATCTGAAGGCCGTCTCAGGGGAGTTCCTCTGCGAGGATTGTAGAGCAGACCTGGAGGAGTAGGGGGAGCCGGGGTGAGGTTTCTCCTCGACGGGATGCTCGGCTCCCTCGCAAGATGGCTTAGAATCTGCGGCTACGACGCCGAGTATCTAAGGGACGCCGAGGATGGGGAGCTCCTCGCCAGAGCCCTCGAGGAGGATAGGGTTCTACTCACCAGGGATAAGGCCCTATATCAGAAGGCCCTGAGGATGGGTCTCAAAGCCCACTTCGTCGAGGGAGATAGCGACGCCGAGAGATTGGCATCCGTGGCTCGACGCTTCACCCTCACCCTGAAGCCGGAGGGCTCGAGATGCCCCATGTGCGGCTCAAGGTTGAGGGAGGTTGATAGGGAGACCGTTCGGGATCGGGTTCCCGAGGGGACATATAACCGCTATGAACGCTTCTGGCTCTGCACCGGCTGTGGGAGGATCTATTGGCGAGGCAGCCACTGGCGTAGGATCGTGGAGACCATAGAGGAGGCTGAGAGGCTTTATAAGGGCCTCGGGAGGTAGGTGTGGTGATGAGCCTCACCCTCGAGGATGGGGAGTTTCTCGTCAGGTTGGCTCGAAACGCCATAGAGACCAGGCTTAGAGAGGGCCGCCGCATAGAGCCCTCAGCCCCTGAGAGGCTGATGCAGCCCCGAGGCGTCTTCGTCACCCTCAACAGGGTGGAGGGCCTCCACAAGCTGAGGGGATGCATAGGCTACCCGTATCCGGAGAGGCCTCTGGCCGAGGCCGTAGTCGACGCCGCGATAAGCGCCGCTCTCCATGATCCAAGGTTCAAGCCCGTCAGCCTCGAGGAGATGGATGAGATCGTCGTAGAGGTGAGCGTCCTCACACCTCCGGAGAGGATAGTCGTTGAGAGGCCTGAGGATTATCCAAGTCGCATCGTCATAGGTCGAGATGGCCTCATCGTCAGCCGTGGAGGCTTCAGGGGGCTTCTGCTGCCTCAGGTTCCGGTGGAGTGGGGTTGGGACGCCGAGGAGTTCCTCACCCAGTGCTGCCTCAAGGCCTGGCTCCCCCCAGATGCCTGGCTCCTCCCAGATACGGAGGTTTACAAGTTTCAGGCTGAGATATTCGCAGAGGAGGAGCCGAGGGGTAGAGTCATCAGAGTAGAGTTGGAGAGGCGTTGAGGATGCCCCTAGGCCTCGAGGGGGTGAGGATATACATCGCCCCCTGCGGCCTCGGATATGGCCATGTCACCCGATGCCAAGTCATAGCCAGGGAGCTTCAGAGGAGGGGTTGTAGACTCCTCTTCTCCACCTATCTCGAGGGCGTTGATTATCTCAGGGGCTATGGCTACCGTGTAGTTGAGGTTCCCCCGATGTCCATGGAGACAGATGCGATGGGGCAGATCGATCTGAGGAGGTCGGCGGCTAAGGGTTTGATTCCAGTAATACCACGATTCCTCCACCAGGTGGGTGTTGAGCTGGAGTATATGAGGGCCTTTAAGCCGAATCTCGTCATATCCGATACGAGGCTCTCCCCCATCTATGCGGCGAGGATTCTTGGGCTGCCCATCATCCTCATCCTAAACCAATTTCAGCTGATAGTTCCCAGGAGTAGGCGATTCTTCACCCTCTCGAGGATCGCAGATGGGGGGCTTCTCACCCTAATCGGATGGGGTTGGTCTCGCAGCGATTTGATACTCATCCCCGACCTCCCAGAGCCCTACACCATATCCCTCGACTCACTGCGCATCCCAAGGGCCTATAGGGGGAAGGTGAGGTTTATCGGCGCCATACTCCCCGTCCAGCCCTCGGAGGTTGGGGGCGTCGAGGAGCTCCGCCGCCAGCTCGACGCCGAGGATCGCTTCCTCATCTACGCCTCCATCAGCGGCCCGATGAGGGAGAGGCTCCCCCTAATAGAGGCGTTGACGAAAATCTTCGAGGAGTTCCCCGACGAGTTTAGGATCGTCATGTCGATGGGCATGATAGGCGGAGGCTCCAAGCCGATGAGGAGGGGCCCCCTAATCCTCATACCCTGGATCGAGGATAGGTTCAGATACCTAAAGGCCTGCGATCTCGTCGTCTCGAGGGCGGGGCATGAGACGATACTCCAGAGCATCTGCTATGGTAAGCCGCAGATACTCATCCCGACTCCTGGGCATACGGAGCAGTATGCAAACGCGAGAAGAGCGAGGGAGCTGGGCGTAGCGGAGGTTCTGGAGCAGTTCCAACTCTCAACCGATAGGCTGCTCCACCTGATCAAAGGGATGCTGAGGGATGAAGCCTACCTCGAGAAGCTGGGGGAGATGTCCACCCTCACAGAGCTTGGGGGCGGCGTGGAGAGAGCCCTGGAGGCCGTGGAGGAGCTCCTCAGCCACCCTACTTGAGGGGTATATACATCGAGCTCCTCGAAGCTCCGACGCCCGGCCTCCCATGCTTCACGGGCTTGTTTGTGATGGCGAATTCGCCGAGGTAGTGGCCTATCATCTTCTCCGTTATCCTGACGGGGACGAAATCCTTACCGTTGTGGACGAAGATTGTTCGGCCAACCATCTCTGGGAGTATGATCATGTCTCGGCAGTGGGTTCTCAGGGGCTTGTCTGGAGGCGTCGATCTGAGCTTCTCAAGGAATATCCTCTGAGCCGGTGTGAGGCCCCTCCGGAGGCTTCTCCTCTGCCTCGATGGTAGCAGCTTGATGAAGTCATCCATCGGCATCGCTCTCAGCTCATTGATGGTGAAGCCCCGATAGAGGAACTCCCTCGGCATATCGCTCCACTCTAATCCTCCGAGATATTTAAGGGCTTACTTCCTCTTCCTCTTCTTCCTACCCGTCTCCCTCGCAGCTATGAGGCCCACCTTACGCCCTGGAGGTGCATGCCTCGAAACCGTCGTCGGCTTCCCAGGATACTTATGGCTGCCGCCACCGTGGGGATGTGAGACAGCAGCCATGGCCACGCCCCTAACCTTCGGATACTTATGCCCCTTAGCCCTCATCAAGTAATACTTCTCACCAGCCTTCATGAAGGGCTTCTCCTTCCTGCCTCCACCGGCTACGACTCCCACCGTCGCCCTACATCCATCTGGGAGGACAACGATCTTCTTCGAAGGCAGCTTCACAAGGGTTCCAGCCGGCGTATGCGATACTACGGTGGCGTAGCTCCCGGAGCTCCTCGCTATCTTGCCGCCGTCGCCGGGCCTGATCTCGACGTTGCAGATCATAGTCCCCTCGGGTATCACGCTCAGTGGGAGGACATTCCCAACCTTAACCGGGGCCTCAGGCCCTATCTCAACGGTCTGGCCGATGTATAGGCCCTCGGGGGCTGCGATGTAATAGTCGACTCCCTCCTCGAGGGCTATGTAGGCGAGGGGCGCCCCTCGACCGGCGTCGTGGAGCAGCTCCTTCACCCAGCCTCTACCCAGGACATTTAGGGGTGGATACTTCACAGGTGCAACCTTCCCACTCTTAGCTGCCCTGAAGGTCGGCGAACCCCTGCCTCGGCGCTGGACTATCAGCCTCTTACCCATATCATCTCACCTATAGGATTCCGAGCCTTATAGCGAGGTCGGTTGCGTCATACCCCTTCTTAAGTTTAACCATCGCCTTCTTCTCCCCCTTCGGAGTTATCAGCGTCCAGACCTTCTCCACGCCCACGCCGTAGAGCTGCTCCACAGCCCTAGCGACGTCATGCTTCGTGGCTCTGCGGTCGACGATGAAGGTGATCTTGTTCTCACGCTCGATGAGGTTGACGGCCTTCTCAGTCATCAGGGGATACTTAATCACCTCGTGAGGCTTCAAGGCTTCCCACCCCAAACATCGTCTAGAGCCTCAAAGGCTGAGCGGGACCAGATGACGAGCCTCCCGGGATGCGCCCCTGGGGCTAAGACCTCTGCGTTTAGGTCCGTCACCTTCACCACCTCGACGCCTGGGAGGTTGGCGCTGGCTTTGCCTATCCCCTTATCCTCCACTACGACGATTAGGGGTCCCTTACCCACCTTCCGCTTACGCCCCCTCATCTTCCCCCTCCCAGCCCTGATCTTGCCCCTGTCAGCCCTCTCCACGTCGGGCCAGACGCCGAGCTTCATGAAGAGCTCCCGCACCTCCCTCGTCTTCCTCAACCCCTCTATGGAGTCGTCGACGACGATGGGTAGATGGCTGACGGCGTCGATGATGTGTCCACGGGCTGCGACGATGTCCCTCAGGGCTGTGGCCGCTATGGCTGACTTTATGGCGAGCCACCTCTCCTTCTTGTTGATCCTCTTCCTGATCCTCTTCTCACTCGTCGGCGGGAAGGCTCTGCGGCCTCCTACGGTTCCGACGGCGAAGGCTCCACGCCGAGTCCCCTTAACCCTCGGAATCCTCGCTATGCCGAGGCCGGTTCCAAGGGACTCAGCCGTCGTCCTTTTACCAGCCATGGGGTCCCTGCCCTGAGGCTGGAACCTATGGGACTGCTGGGCTATCACCGCCCTCTTGATGACGTCGGGTCTGAAGGGGGTTTGGAATACCTTTGGGAGCTCCACCTCGTCGATGACGTTGTTCTCCAGGTCTACGACGGGGACCTTCAACCTCCCTCACCCTCCACGGAGCCTCTGTGTATATAGGTTATCTTGGGCGGCGCCTCTGGGAAGTGGGGTGGCCTCACGGCCTTCCTCAGCTTTATCAGCCTCTTCGGGGGCCCCATGACGCTTCCCTTCAACACCACGTAGTCGGTGCGTATGACGCCGTATCTTGTGAATCCCCCCTTCGGAGTGACCTTCTCCCCCTCTTCGCCGATGAGGAGTATCCGCTTATTATACTCCGTCCTGTTGTGGAAGCCCATCTGCCCGGCCCTAGGAACGGTGGGCATAACCCTCGCGGGATGCCATGGGCCGAGGGTTCCGACATCTCTCCTCTTCTTCCTCGACTTATGGGAGAGTATCTTCACACCCCAGCGCTTCACGGGCCCCTGGAATCCCTTACCCTTAGTGACGCCGATGACGTCGACGGCCTCTCCAGGCTTGAAGACGTCGTTTATCCTTATCGTCTTACCGAGGAGCTCCCTGGCATACTCCAGCTGCTCCTCCTTGGTTCCACCGCTGATCTTGATCTCCATCAGCTCCGGCTTCTTCTTCGGCACCGACGCCAATCTCGGCCGTGTGGCGGCGATGACCCTAAGCTCAGCTATCCTATCGATGTTCTCCTCCAGCAGCTTGAATCCCTCCTCCGGTGAGCCCCCTCGGAGGGTTTTAATCCTCCTCTTCAGGTCTTCCGGCGGATTCTCCATCCAGACCTCGGTGAGGGCTTTGAGGCCGTCCACCGTCTTATCATAGGCTCTGACACCGCAGATGAGCATCGGAGGAGTCTCAAGAACCGTGGCTGCGCATCTAACCTCTTTCCCATAGTCCGGTGAGCGTTCCCTATCCTCAATCACGAAGACGTGGGTCATGCCAGCCTTATAGCCTGCGAAGCCGAGGAGCCTCGGCCCCTCCTCCACATCAGGCCAGAAGCGGATTCGGCCAGCTATACTCTTAGCTCTCTTCCTCGGCGAATAGGCCATGGAGCCCCTCCTCGGGGCCCTCGTCGTCGGCATCCCTCAACATCCCCTTTCTTTCAGTGGCTGTTATCTACACCAACGTCCTAGATTTAAAGGATTCGCAGCTCCTCCCGGCTCGAGAGGCGGAAGCCCGGGGAGGATTGGACATAGCCTTCGCATCCCCAGCCCTCATCGTAGGAGGCGCTCCGCCAGCGCTGCGAGGGAGGGCGTCAAGGTGACCTCTATGAGGGCTGAGAGGATGAGGAGGGGGGCTATGCGATGTAGATAGAGCCTTAAGGCCCTCATCAACTCCTCTCGGAGGCCACCCCTCCCCCTCAGCCGATTTATGGCTTGGTATCCCAGGGCGAGCCCCGCCGCTGAGCTCAGCAGTATCGCCGGGAGCTCTAGGACTCCATGGGGTGTGAGGGTGAGGAGGGTTAGGAGGACTCCCCGCTCCTCGGCGTAGGCGTGGGCGGCCCAGCCGATGTAGAAGCCGTTGAGCGCCGTGAATAGGATGGGAGGCAGCGAGAAGAGTAGGCCTAGGAGCATCCATAGGAGGCTCTTCGAGAGGTTGTTGACGGCGATGAAGAGGAATAGGCCCAGGGGAGGCGCCTCCTCCAGGTTTGGTATAATCCTCCTAAGCTGCTCCAGGGGGTCCCCTGGGAGCTCCCTCCCCAGGCTATAGCCTATGATGAGGGAGGAGGAGAAGACGAGGAGGGAGAGGAGGAAGAGGCGGCGTAGACCCCAGACATAGTCAGCCGACTCGCCGAAGAGGAGGGCTATGGACCTAGGGGCCTCCCCGCCCACCCGCATCAACCTCCCTCTCAGCAGCCCTCACATCCCTAGCCAATACGGTTCTACGCCCCTCTCTAAGGGCGTGGGCCACGGCGGCCCTGGCGATCCGCTCCCCGTATCTCCCTATAACCCTCCGAAGCTCCTCGCTGGCCTCGACGCTAACTCGTAGATCTCCAAATCTCTTTAGGAGCCTCCTCATCGGCGCTAGGGTGAACTCCTCGGCCAACCCAGAGACCTTTAAGCTCATAGACCTATTTAGCTTCTGACACCGATGTTGAACCTCATCTTCGTGGAGGCGGCCCTGGAGCTGGTTCCAAGAGCCATAATACATCACCCCTCCGTGAGGCGTGATGCCAAGAGGAGAGGTAAGAGGCCCTCGGAGGTTCTGCTGGATCGGAGCCTCCACCACGCCGCGATGAAGGCGTTGCCCAAGGCCTATAAACGGGGTAGACCCGACATCATTCACTTCTGCCTCCTGGAGGCCCTGGGCTCCCCATTGAATCGGGAGGGGGGATTGAGGGTATGGGTTCACACCATAGGGGGATACGCCATAGAGGTCGATCCCAAGACGAGGCTTCCAAGGGACTATAATCGCTTTAAGGGGTTGATGGAGCAGCTCTTCCAGAGGGGAGCCGTCCCTCCAGGCTCTTCCCAACCCCTCCTGAAGATTAGGAGGATGGAGCTGAGGGAGCTATTAGAGGAGATTGAGCCCTCCTACGTCGTCGCCCTCACAAGCCATGGGAGGGAGGGGACCCTACAGGAGATCTGTGGGCGGCTAGTTGAGGAGGAAAGGCCGGCAGCCTTCATAGGGGCCTACCCGAAGGGGGAGCTGGAGGGATCAACCCTATCCCTAGTGGACGACGCCGTCAGTATATACCCCGAGGTTTTGGACGCCTGGATCGTAACCTCCAGACTCATATACGAGTTTGAAAAACAAATTAAGGAAAAAGGGAGGATCTAACCCCTCTCCTCCTCTCTCTCCCGTCTCTCCCCCCGTTCCAGCTCCCCCTCCACCTCTTCGATCTCCTCCTCTATCTCTTCCCTTTCTTCCTCGACTTCTTCCTCTAATTCTTCCTCGACCTCTTCTTCTATCTCCTCTTCGACCTCTACCTCTTCTTCCTCAACTTCCTCTTCTTCCTCCTCTCTTTCCTTTCTCAGTTCTTTGAGATGTCTCTTAACCTCTTCGCGACGTTCTTTAATTTCTTCCATGATTTCCTCGATCTTCTCCCTGATATCCTCTCTCTTCTCCTCAAGGTATTCCCTCAGCTCCTCCATCTCTTCTTCTAGTTCCTCCATCTCCTCCTCCACTTCGGTGGCGTTCAGCCCCCTCATGGTCATGGCCCAGGCGGTGGCGTTGAGCATCAGCATCCTAGCCTGGAGCCTATCCATCGCCCTCAACAGCCCCGAGTAGTTCCCCTCCACCTCCTCCAGGGCCTCCTCGATGCCCTCTGAGGCCTCCTCCAATCCCTCGACAGCCTCCTCCATCGCCCTCGCCGCGATGCGCCCCCTAACCCACTCCAGCCTCGTCTTCGCTTCCTCCAGCCTCTTCAGGGATCTGTTCAGCTTCTCCTCCGGGATCTCGTCTCTCAGGGCCTCGATCCTCGCCTTCAGAGCCTCGATGCGTTTCTCGGTGTGGTTTAGGAAGCGTCCGATGCGCATCTCCCTCACCGGGGTCATCGCCACCTGGAGGAGGGCCCAGGCCCTGCCGAGGAGGCCCCTCGCCCATGCCAGCTCCCTGGCAGCCCCGTCTACGTCCCCCTCCTCCAGCAGCCTCTCGGCCTCCGCGAGGTGGGCCTCCGCCTCCTCCAGGAGGCTTAGGGCTTCGCCGACCTCATAGCCCTCCTCCAACTTCTCAGCCAGATCCCTGACTCTCTCCGCGAATTCATAGGCCCTCTCTATGGCCACCCTTAACCCCCTGATCTCCTCGGCTGCGGCCTCCGCTGGGGGTGGAGGCACCTCTTCCGAGAGGTGTTGGAGGGCCTCCTTGAAGTGTTTTAGGGCCTCCATGGCTTCCTCTATGGCTGAGTCCAGCTCCCCCTCCTCCAGGGCTTTCAGGGCCTCCTCTAGGGCTGTGAGGGCCGTCTCGTATCCCTCCATAGCCTCCTCGGGTATCTCCACCCCGGCTTGGGATAGCTGATCCAACATCGCCTCCACCTCTCCTCGGCTTCGGTTAGCGATGTTGATCAGGTTTTCTGCAAGGGTGTTGAGGACGGAGACGACGGTGAAGCTCCCCTCTGCGGTCTCTCCCTCCGCCTCCACATATACCTGGTAGATTCCCGGGGGGACATCGACCCCGAGGGTGAGAGTTATGGAGTATTCTCCCTCTTCATCGGCCTCTATGGTGGTGTTCAGCAGCGTCTCCCCGAGGCTAGAGATGACGACGAGGGAGACATTGACGAGGGGCTCCGTCGATCCATGTATCATGACGGCTCCTCCAGGGCTTTGGTATCTCCCCTCTATCTCCAGCGTCAGCCCAGCCGCTGAGGTGGGGAGGACGGGTAGCAGTAGGGTCAGGAGGATGAGGATCGCCGCCATCCGCTTCATACCGACACCGATGAGAGACTCTACATGGTGATATTAGAGGAACCCGGCGGAACCCTCTGAAACACCCGTTCCGCCTACCCTCCTCAACTTGATGAGGCTCTGCCCCCCAACCTTCCTCACCTCTATGAGGCCCTCCCGCTCAAGCCTCCTTATGAGCCTCCAGGCGCTGGTTCTAGGCATCTTGAAGCGCTCCCGGATGTCGGAGGCGAAGGCTTCACCCCCCATCTCCGCCAGGAACCTCAACACCTCCCTATCCTCAAATCTCAGGTGGGGATGCTCCCCCAGGAGTCCCTCCACATCTACTCCCCCACCCCTCCTCCTAAGTAGAAGCGGGAGGGCTGCGGCGGCTGCCAGGCCGACGGCTAGGGCGATGTAGAGGTATGGGGTGGGAGGCTTCTCAGCCTCCTCAGCCCTCTCCTCCGCCTGGAGGGCCTGGGCTTCAGCCCCCTCGTAGTCTCCGGCCTTATAGAGCTCTGAGGCCTGTTCCAGGAGCTTCTCAGCCTCCTCCAACCCCCTGGTTCTCCCCTCCTCCCTAGCCATGGCTATGGCCTCCTCGGCTCCTTCGATGGCCTCCCTCGCCCTCTCGGCCTCCTGGATGGTCTCCACCACCTCTTCCATGACCTTGGTGGCCAACTCCTCAGCCTGGGTATACTGCCCCTCCTCCAGGGCCCTGTAGGCCTCCTGTAGAAGGGTCTCTGCCTCCTCCAGGTAGAGGCCTTGGGCCTTCGCCTCCTCCAGCTTAGCCTCAGCCTCCTTGATGAGGGCGAGGGCGTGCTCCCTCGTCCCCACTAGGCCGATAGTGTAATAGACCTCTATGAAGCCTGGGGGCATGATGAGGAGGGGGGAGTCATCCACCGTGGTTAGGGAGAGGGGGACATCGCTGAGGCCGGTGATGGCCGCTCCCTCTGGAAGTATGATGGTGGCGGGGATTGGGGCCTCAACGGAGAAGAGCCATAGACGCCCGGTCTTGGAGGTGAGGTCTGGGGTGGTGTAGGTGATGTGGGCCGATGTGGAGCCTAGGCTCTCAACCCTAATCCATCCCTCCATCTGGGAGTAGTTTAGGGGCAGCCCCTCCTGATCCTCGACGATGATCTCCTGATAGGCCAGGCCGAAGAGGGTGATGTTCACCTCGATCCTCGTCGGATCGAGGGAGACGAGATAGTCGACGGCGGCGTAGCCATCCTCATACACCCTGAAGGTGAGTTCCAAAGGTGTATAGGCCTCCTCCACCTGGGGTGAGAGGAGGATGAGCAGCGCCATCAGCAGACTCCACATCCTGTGGAAGAGGATGTTCCCCTCATTTAAAATATTATGAATTCATCCTCCATCTATGCCCTGAGGCGCCACTCGAACTCCTCCAGATCATGGACCACATACCTTCCTCTCTTCTCCCCCCTGCGATCTAGGTAGTAGGCCTCTATGCCGATCGATCGAGGGGTGAGGTAGTCGAATCTCCAGTGATCTCCCACATGGGCCATGGAGTGGGGTTGAACCCCTAGGATGCCGCAGATCCGCCGGTAGAAGTCCGCCGTCTTCTTAACCTCCCCGAAGTCGGAGGGGGCTGAGAAGATGTGGGTGAAATACCCCTCTAGACCCTCGAGTTGGACCTCGAGGAACTCCCTTATGGTGTTGGAGGTGACTATCAGCCTATACGCCTCAGAGAGCCTTTCCAAGACCCCCCTCACCTCGGGGTAGGCCTCTATGGTATCCCTCCTCAGCTCCAGCAGCTCCCTCCAGTCCCCCGGTAGGCTCAGCCTTCTAAACCAGTATTCGATGTCATACCACTCAGGACGTTCATCGCCGATCTCCATGTATTCCTGGAAGACCCGCCGCCTGGCCTCCTCGAAGGTTAAGCCATGTCGCTCGGCGTAGAGCCTCGGTATGTCGTGTTCCCATATGAGTTCGCTGAACCTCGGCGTTATGAGGGTGCCCTCCATATCGAAGCTGACGACCTCGATGGACATCGCAGAGAGGGGGGAAGAGGCGTTAAAAAAGGGTTACCCCACAACTTATCCCCTCACGATCCATCATAACCGGGGCATCAACCTAGAAGCTCCCCCTCATAGGGGGCTTCAAGGGTTTCACCGGATCACAAGGGCCTCCCAGGGTCTTTATAGATTAACCGAGGTCGAAGGTTTAATATCGATGCCCTGAGAGATGAAGTTGGGCGAGGTTTGTCTCTCCTCATTGGAACCAGCGGCTGGAGCTACGATGAGTGGGTCGGCCCCTTTTATCGAGAGGAGCGGGGTATGCTCCGACGTTATGTGGAGGTCTTCACGACGGTGGAGGTGAACTCCACCTTCTATCGATACCCAACCCCAAGGATGGTGAGGGGTTGGTATAGGGCTGCGCCGCCGGGCTTCGTCTACGCCGTCAAGCTGCCGAAGGTCATCACCCATGATAAGTGGCTGCGGCTGGAGGAGGGTGTCGAGAAGGATCTGGAGAGGTTCCTCGACCTCATGAGGCCGTTGGCCGAGAAGTTGGGGCCGATCCTCATACAGCTCAGACCGAAATTCAGCTATGAGCGGCATCTGGAGAACCTGGAGAGCTTCCTGGATATACTCCCAGAGCACTATGAGTGGGCCGTCGAGTTCAGGCATCCCTCCTGGATGAGGGGGGAAACCTGGAGGCTGCTGAGGAGCTACGGAGTCGCCTACACCATCGTCGACGAGCCCCTCCTGCCTCCGGAGGTGGAGGTGACGGCCGACTTCGCCTATATACGATGGCATGGCCATGGCCGCCGCATCTGGTACGACTACGAATACAGCGAGGATGAGCTGGAGAGGTGGGTGCCCAGGGTGAGGGAGGCTGAACGGAGGGCTGAGAAGGTCTACGGCTACTTCAACAACCACTTCTCAGCCAACGCCGTGAAGAACGCCATAGAGCTCCTGAGGCTCCTAGGCGAGGCCACGCCGGAGCAGCTGAGGGCTCTGAAGCGCATCAAGGAGTTTAGGGAGCAGGTTCTCAGACCTGTAGGCATCAGACCCCTGGAGGCCTATGGTGAGGGCCTCGACGTCGCAGATCTCCTATTAAGGTTCACAACCACCTCCAGGCTTATCCGAGCTGAGGGCATGGATGAGGGGGAGATCGAGATCACGCGGGCTGACCCCAATTATGTTGAGGCCTACATCAGGGGATACACCATAGAGATCGACGCCGAGGGCAGGGTCATCAGACACGACTGCGACGACTGGAGGAAGGGGTTGGATGAGAAGAGGATGTGTAAGCATCTAGCGAGGCTCTTCCTAAGCCTCCCAGAGGAGCTGGCCAGGGAGCTTCTTAAGCGAATATGGGAGGAGCGGGACAGATGGCGTTTCGAAGCCCTCTAACTATCTACGCTCATATTCGATGTCCAACTCTTTAAGGAGCTCCTCAACCCTCCTCCGTTGCCGCCCCTTCATCCCCTTATGGTCGAGGATCGCAACCTCGACGCCGTCGAGGGTTCTCTCCACCATCTGTCTTACAAGCTCCTCGTCTAGGAGGTCGAGGGCATACTTGGCGCAGATGTGGCCGAAGGCCATCTCGGATTCCAGATCGGTGAACTTTGGGCAGTAGTGGCCTCCACCAAAGCCTATAGCTACGGGGGCCTCATCCACAGATGAGACTCCATCTATGATGGCCCTCGCTAGATGCTCAGCCGCCTCCTGGTCCGTCCACTGCTTTGGTGTGCTCCCGATCTCGGCGAAGAACATCGGCGTCTTGAAGCTCGTCGGTGAGTGATGTGTCGCCTCG
>CAZGKJ010000002.1:0-59372 GCA_964525955.1 uncultured Candidatus Bathyarchaeia archaeon | reverse complement strand
ATAGGGGAGCAGAGGCATGGCGGAGGCTTGGATCAGGCTTAGATACGAAGACGAGGCCACAGCCAAAGCCGTCTACGAGGCCATATCGCCGGACAACTATCAAGCCCCAGAGGGAATAGACGTTCAGGCCGTGAGGGAGGGGGCGACACTACGGATATGGGTGAAGACCCGGAAGCTGAGGAGCCTACTGCCGACGCTCGACGACTTCCTCGCCTGCATCCAGGCAGCCGAGAGGGCCTTGGAAGCCCTATCGGGATGAGTTAGATCAGCCTCAATAGGGGGTCGGGATTCCTCAGCTCGGCCCTGAAGGCCTTAAGCCTCTCAAACTCCTCCCTCGTATAGCCGAGGATGTCGAAGGCCACATCCCTGGGTGCAAGCCTCCTCAGCGTCGCATATCTCTCCCAGGGCTTCAGCCCTCTCAGCTCGTCTGAGACGACTATGAGGTCTATGTCGCTGTCCAGGAGCCAGTCACCCCTGGCGAGGCTTCCCGTTAGGTAGACCTCCACATCTCCGAGGTGCTCCCTAACCCTGGATAGGAAGGCTTCAAGGGCCCTCCTATGCCTCTCCGATAATCCCCTCAACGGCCTCAACCACCTCCCCAGCTATCCTCAGAGCCTCCTCAGCCTGAGACCTCCCAAGAGACCTTGAGGGCTGTCTCAGGCCTGCATTCGGATATCTGGCTGTGACGTAGTAGGCTGAGAGGGTTGGAAGCTTATCCTCAACTTCATCGGGTAGGGTTAGATGCCCCTCAAGGCTGCTATAAAGCTCCGTCAGGTCGTGGATTCGCTCATAGACCCTAAGCTCGCCAGTATGAGAGCCTTAAGGGCCTTCTCAGCGGCCTGCTGAGCCATGAAGCAGGCATGTGAATACCTCACTAAACCTATGAGCTCCCCCGCTACTTCTATATCCTCCCTGGCCTCGTTGAGCCAGCTTAGGGCCTCCCCCCTGACTCCATGCTCCCCCAAATCTGCTCTAAGGCTATTAGGTTGAGTTTGGATATGAATCTTCGCTGGGCGAAAGATATAAATGGGTTGTGGGCTTCTCTCCCAGAGGCTCTTAGGGGATTAGGATTTGAGCCGTGTGAGGGATAAGTGGCGTAGGAAAGAGTGGTATGAGGTCTACCTGCCCAGATACTTCGGGGAGGGTAAGGTGGGGGAGACTCCGGCCGACGACCCACAGAAGGTTATTGGGCGAGTCGTAGAGACGACGCTGGGGCAGATCACTGGGGACTACTCCCAGGAGAATATAAAGCTCAGATTCCAGATACTCGACGTCGAGGATCACAGGGCCAAAACCATCTTCAAGGGGCATGAATATCTCAGGGACTATCTCAGAAGCCTCGTCAGGCGTAGGAGCAGTAAGGTCGACGGCATCTTCAGGGTGACAACCATCGATGGATACCGGCTGAAGATATGCGCCGTCGCCTTCACAAAGAGGCGTATAAAGACGTCTCAGCAGAAGAGGATCAGGCAGATTATGAGGGAGATTATAGAGGAGAAGGCTAAGACCCTCACCTTCGAGCAGATAGTCCATGAGATGGTTCTCGGAAAGATGGCTTCAGACATCTACAACGAGGCGAGGAAGGTCGCCGCCCTTAGGCACGTGGGCATAAGGAAGTCTGAACTCCTCGAAATGCCGAAAGATTAAACCCGCCTCCCTGAAATTTCGTTAGATAAATTTTCAATCGTCACAACTTCTATTCCCTGTTCCAGCTTACATGCCTCCTCTAAATCCTTTGATGATTTCATGCATATTATCATTGGTTTAATATGTTTTTTATGTTTTTTGAAGTATAGATATCGATATGTTATAACTTGACCAATAGCAACGTAGTTGAGTTCATACTCAACCTCAACAATGTAATTGTTACAGTTAACCATATGAATTAAAGCATCAGTAGAATAATTGTCCAGTGGATACTCTGTTGAAACAGAGTCAATAATATTTCCATAGATTTCTAGAAACCTCTCAAAGATCTTTCCCTCTCTACCTGTTAAAGGCTTAGACTTTGGCACTATAGGAACATTCGCTGATACACATACCTTTGCAATTGGACATAAATAACACCTTGATCTAGCATGTTCTTTGGCGCAGTATTTCATTATAGATAATCTTGAAAGTAAATAATCGTATTTTGCGGGGTCAGAGGGGTTAATCTTCCTTAGAAATCTCGTAGCTTTTAGAACTCCACGCCAATTCATCGACACATTCATCGAGAAGGCTCTTAAAAGAATCCTCCTCAAACCCTCATCCAAGGAGATCACGAGGTGCTTCTTATCTATGAAATTCCACAGTCCCAGGTCTGGATATGGCCTAACCATCCACCTCGTGAACAAGGCTAACCTCTTTAAAGCCGAGCCAAACCTCACTGGGGTGAGTGGAGGTTTGCCGCCATAGTGGGCAAATAAGCTAACAACCTCCTTAAAGACATGCTCCATTGGCTCAACTTCATTGATGGCCTTGCTATAAGCCTCTTTAATCGGAGCGTTGAGTGAGCCATACTCCTCAATTATCCTTTTAAAGATATTTAAAAGGAGGATCAAATCGACGATCTTCACAAATCTATGAGTGAAGCCTCTTCTAACTCCCCTCTTTGAAGACCAGCTAAAAGTGTTGAAAACCTTTTCAGCAAGCTCCTTATCAAATATTAGGTCGATGAATTTTAAACCATTTCTCTCCATATATTCCACTAGACCTGTGAGCATTGGATTTAGCACCCTTTGAACAGGGATTTGAAAATCCACTAGGGCGCAGAAAAGTGTCCAGAACTCCTTATCAACTATGTCAGCGGCGGCATAAAGCCTGACGGGGCCTAGAGCGGAGGAGATCAGATAAACATCCTTCAATCGTTCATAAGCTTCATTTAAAACATATCTAATATACTCTAAATCGATAGAATTCACCACCTTCAAATCCCTTGATCAAGGGATATAAGATTAGGCGTATAAAAGAGGGTAGCATGAGGCTCAAATATCCATGCACTCCACCTAATTGTGGCGACTTGGAGCCTCGGCGGAGGGTTGCGAGGGAGGCGGCTTGGCTCCTATACATCGGAGCCGTGGAGGATTTTAGGGAGGCGAAGCTGGAGGCAGCCAGAAGCCTCGATGCAGATGCCCTGCCCAGCAACTATGAGGTGGCCCTGGAGCTCGACGCCATCGCCGATGAGATGGAGGGGGAGGAGCGTCGTCGAAGACTATTGGAGATGCGCCGTGAAGCCCTCAACATCATGAGGCTTCTCTCAGCCTTCAACCCAAGACTCATCGGAAGCGTGTGGAGAGGCACAGCGAGGAGGGGGAGCGACATAGACATAGTGGTCTACGCCGAGAACCCGAAGGAGGTGGAGCGGCGTCTAATGGAGGGGGGCTACAACATAGGGGTGGTGGAGGAGGTCTCAGTTCAGAAGGGCGGCGAGATAAAGGTTTCACACCACATCCACATACCCCTAAACGAATATGAGGCTGAGATCGTCGTGAGACATCCAGATGAGATGGATCGATTTGAGCGATGCGAAATCTACGGCGACTTGAAGAGGGGTCTCACCCTAAGCGATTTGGAAAGAGTTATGAGCGTAGACCCCCTCCGAAGATTCGTCCCAGAGAGGCGTCTGCGATGACCCTCTTCGGAACATCCGGCATCAGAGGAGTAGTCAACGTCGAGCTGACACCTCAGCTCGCCCTGGAGGTTGGAAAGGCCATAGCCACACTCAATAGAGGCGGAGTCCTCATCGTCGGCAGAGACACAAGGCCCACGGGGGAGATGCTGGAGGCGGCCCTAATATCCGGAGCCACCTCCTGCGGATGCGACGTCGAATCCCTCGGCCTCGCACCAACACCGCTGACAGCCTACACTACGAGGGTTCTATCAGCTGACGCTGGAGTCAGCATAACGGCCTCACACAACCCGCCGGAGTATAACGGCCTAAAACCCTTCGACAGCTCGGGGATGGCCTATGGAGAGGAGCAGCGGAGAGCCATAGAGGAGATCATGCGGCGCAAAGCCTACAGGCCATCGGATTGGAGCGGGGTGGGATCGGTGGAGGAGGTGGAGGCAACACCCCTATACCTCGACGCCATACTTAGAGACCTGGAGCTCCAGAGGGAGTGGAGGACTGTCTGCGACCTTATGAATGGAGCCACAGCGGTTACGGCTCCAGAGGCCCTGAAGGCCATCGGCTGTGAGGCTCTCTACATAAACGCAAATCCAGATGGATACTTCACAACAGGCGCCCCAGAACCCCGAGGTGAAACCCTGAGGAGGCTTGGAGAGCTTGTTAGGGCCTCAGAGGCCCATATAGGATTCGCCTTCGACGGAGACGGAGACAGGGTGATGTTCATCGACGAGAGGGGGGTGGCGCCAACACCTGACAGGGTTTTGGCAGCCTACGCAGCCCACATCGTAGAGAGATGCCGTGGAGGGGTCGTCGTCACCCATGTGGGGGCCTCCATGTGCATCGATGAGGCCGTCAAGCTCGCAGGGGGCAGGGTCATAAGAACCAGGGTCGGAGACGCCTATGTGGCTGAGGCCCTCATGAGGCATGGAGGAGTCTTCGGAGGAGAACCCGTGGGCGCCTGGATACACCCCGACGTCCACCCCTGCCCCGACGGCCTCCTATCCGCCCTAAGACTTCTAAAAGCCCTTGAGGAGCTTGATACAACCCTCTCAGGGTTTGTGGCTGACATACCTGAGTATCCATTGATAAGGGTGAAGGTTGAATGCCCAAACCATCTGAAGGCCGACGTGATGAGAAACATCCAACAATTATACCCCGAGCATCTCACCGACATCCGATCAACGTCGACGGTGGATGGGCTTCGAATAGAGCTGAGCGACGGATGGCTATTGATCAGGCCCTCGGGGACGGAGCCCGTCATAAGGGTGACGGCTGAAGCCCGAAGCCGTAAACGAGTTGAGGAGCTAATCGAGGTGGGGAGACGCCTCACCTCGGAGGCCATAAGGAGGTGTGGGGGTTGAAGGCTGTAATCCTCGCAGCGGGGAGAGGGGTGAGGCTTAAACCCTTCACTCTGACGAGGCCTAAACACCTCCTACCCATAGGGGGCAGACCCATCCTGGAGTGGCTGCTGCTGAGGTTGAAGGCCGTAGGCGTCGATGAGGCCCTCATCATCATACATCACCTCGGGGAGATGATTAAGCAGCGCTTCGGAGACGGCTCGGAGCTGGGTTTGGAGCTGACCTACGTGGATCAGGGTGAGGCCAGGGGAACCGGAGACGCATTTAGGCTGGCGGAGGAATATGTAGGCGATGAGGAGTTCATAGGCATTTACGGAGACCTATATCTCTCATCGAAGGCCCTGGAGAAGCTGCTTAAAGCCCATAGACCTGGGGAGACGACGATGGCCGTCGTCCCCGTCGAAGACCCCACACGCTTCGGAGTAGTCTTCCTCCAGGACGATAGGGTTGTCAACCTCATAGAGAAGCCTGAGAGGGGGAGGGAGCCCAGCAACCTCGCCAACACAGGCCTATACATATTCACACCCGAAATCTTCCAGAGGCTCAAGGCCCTGAAGCCCTCAGTTAGAGGCGAATACGAGGTGACCGACGCCCTGAGGGAGATGATGGAGAACGGCCAAATCATAAGGGCTGCGGTTTTGGAGGCTGAGGACTGGATTGACATCGGTTACCCCTGGAAGCTCTTAGAGGCCAATGAGAGGGCGCTAAGCGAGTTGGAGCCCCATATAGAGGGGAGAGTCGAAGCCGGAGCCCACATAGAGGGATCCGTATGGATCGAGAGTGAGGCGAGGGTCAGGGCTGGAGCCTACATAGAGGGCCCCGTCTACATAGGGCCTGGAGCCGATATAGGGCCAAACTGCTACATCAGGCCCGGCACAAGCATAGGGGCTGAGGCCCGTATAGGGAATGCCTGCGAGGTGAAGAACAGCATCGTGATGCCCCGAAGCCATATAGCGCATCTCTCCTACATAGGGGACAGCATCATAGGGGAGGGATGCAACCTGGGAGCTGGAACCATAACGGCGAACCTAAGATTCGATAAGGGGACGGTGAAGGTCAACGTAGAGGGCCATCTCATCGACTCTGGTAGGCGGAAATTGGGAGCCTTCATTGGAGACGAGGCCCAGACGGGTATCGGCGTAAACCTGATGCCAGGAGTCAAGATCGGGCCGAGGAGCTGGATAGCCCCAGGGCTTACGGTCTACAGGGATGTCCCCCCAGACACCTTCTACAGGGGGTAGGTGGATGGATAGGGGGGTGGTGAGGCGTCTATCCCAGGCCCTTAGGGGCGTTGAGGGTTTAGCCCTAGCCTACCTCTACGGCTCAGCTCTCAGAGCTGGGAGGCCTCGCGACGTTGATATAGCCGTCCTGATCCGTGGTGTGGGGAAGCTGGAGGCCCTATCCAAGATCGTTGAGAGGGCCTCAAAAGCCCTCCAGATATCGGAGGGGAGGGTGGATATCTTAGACCTGGAGGGGGCTGACCCCCTCCTCATCCATAGAATCCTATCCGAGGGAGTTAAGCTCCTAGATGTGGGGGATGAGGAGGAGAGGCTCTCATCCAAGCTTCAAGCCATCTATCCAACCCTGAGGGAGGAGCTGAGATGCTCAAGGGAGCTCTGGCTGAGGGAGGATCCAGAGGTGGATGAGGAGCTCCTCTCTAGGAGACTGGATGAAGTTCTGAGGGCTGCATCCCTCCTTGAGAGATACCTTGAGGAGGGGTTGGAGTGGATACTCGGGGATCTGGAGAGAACCTACGCCTTTGAGAGGGCTATACATAGGGCCATAGAGGCGGCCCTCGACATCTGCCGCCATCTAGTCCACGCCCTAGGCCTAGGGGCCGTCGAATACTACTCCCAATATCCCAGGAGGCTGGGGGAGGCGAGGGTTATGCCCCAAAAGCTGGCTGAGGAGCTATCGGAGACGGCTAGGGTGAGGAATATCCTAGTCCATCGATACGTGGAGCTCAACCATGAATTACTATATGAGGCTGCGGAGAGATTGAGGGGTCTCGCCCCAAGGCTCTCAGAGTGGCTTAGGGAGAATTTGAGGAGGGGGTTTAGAGGCCGAGGTAGGCCTTCTTGATCCTCGGGTCTTCCAGCAGCTCCCTGCCTCCACCCTCCATTACGACTCTCCCTGTCTCGAGGACGTATCCCCTATCTGCGAGCTCCAGGGCGTATCTGACGTTCTGCTCCACGAGTAGTATGGTTAACCCCTCCTCATGCAGCCTCCTCAACGTGTCCATGACTCTTTGAACCAGCTTCGGTGCGAGGCCGAGTGAAGGCTCATCGAGCATCAGGAGCTTAGGCCTCAGCATCAGGCCTCGGGCTATGGCGAGCATCTGCCTTTCTCCTCCGCTCAGGGTTCCAGCTATCTGGTCTCTCCTCTCCTTAAGCCTTGGGAAGAGGGTGAAGACGAATTCGAGGGTCTCATCGAAGCGTTCACGGGCCCTCGGGGTGTAGGCCCCCATCTTCAGGTTCTCCAGAACCGTCAGCCTTGGGAATAGCTGCCTCCCCTCAGGTATGTGGGCCAACCCCTCCTGAGCTATCCTATGTGGAGGCCATCCAGTTATGTCTTTACCTGCGAAGATTATCTTACCTCTCCTCGGCGTCAATAGGCCTGAGATTGCTCTTAGGGTTGTGGTCTTCCCAGCTCCGTTTGAGCCTACGAGGGAGATGAACTCCCCCTCCTCTATGTGGAGTGAAACCCCCCATAGGGCTTGGAGCTCCCCATAGTATACGTCTATGCCCTCGACCTCCAGAACCCCCTCCATTCACATCACACCTCCCAGGTATGCCTCTATCACCTTTGGGTCGCTGGATATCTCGCTGGGTGTCCCCTCGGCGATCAGCCTTCCATAATGCATTACGATGATCCGTTCACAGATGTTCATTATGGCCCTCATCACATGCTCGACGATGAGGATTGTGACGCCCCTCTCCCTGATCTCCCTCAGGGTTTCAAGCATGTCGTCCACCTCCTTAGGGTTTAGGCCCGCTATCGGCTCGTCGAGGAGGAGAACCTCCGGCTTCAAGGCGAGCGCCCTGGCGATCTCAAGCTTCTTCCTCTCAACTATCGTCAGCGAGCTCGCCCTCCAATCCCTCTTATCGCTCAGGTTGAGGAATTCGAGGAGCTCGAGGGCTGTCTCCTCAGCCTCCTCGAGGCCTCCAACCTTTGAGAGGGCGCTTATCATGACGTTCTCGAGGGCCGTCATCCTTAGGAAGGGCCTCACAAGTTGGAAGGTTCTGGCCACGCCCTCTAGGGCTATCCTATGTGGAGGCCATCCAGTTATGTCCCTGTCGTTGAAGTATACCCTACCCCTATCCGGTTTTAGGAAGCCTGTTATGAGGTTGAAGAGGGTTGTCTTCCCAGCTCCGTTTGGGCCTATGAGTCCGAGTATCTCCCCCCTGTAGAGGTTGAAGCTCACCTCGTTGACGGCGATGAGACCTCCAAACCTCTTTACGAGTCCCTCACCCCTCAGTATGGCCTCACCGCTCATCGCTTCCTCCCCCCGATGACATGAGGGGTTTGAGGAGTCCCCTCATCTCAAGCCATCCCATCAGGCCCTCGGGTATGCGCATACTTATGATTAGGAGGACTATGCCGAAGGAGGCGAAGTGAACCCCCTGGAATCTTGAGCCGAGTGTTCCCCCCACTATGGCTCTCAGATACTCGGCTGTGGGGACGAAGATCAGCGACCCTATTATCGGGCCTATCAGCGAGTATACTCCCCCTATGAGGCCTGCGATGACTGGGTAAACCGATATGCGCATCATGGAGAAGACCGCGTAGGGGTCTATGTATCCGAATCTCACGGTGTATATGCCTCCAGCTACACCCGTGAAGAATCCGCTTATCGCCATCGAGATACATTTATAGAGGGTGACGTTGATGCCTGAGGCCATCGCAGCCTCCTCATCCTCCCTTATAGCCTGGAAGAAGTATCCAGGCCTACTATTCAATATGGCATATAAGAGTAGGAGCTCTAACCCGAGGATTCCGAGGGCTAGATAGTAGTAGGGGGTCGGCCTCGCATAGTTAAGCCAGTATATTGAGGGCGGGGATAGGAGGAGTCTACGAGGCTGGTCGAGTCCGAGGGCTCCCCCGACAGCCCTCCAGTTTGCGAAGACGATTAGGAATATCTCCCCCAGGACGAGGGTTCCAAGGGCGAACCAGTGGCTTCTGAGACGGGAGAAGGGGACTCCGAGGAGGAATGCGAACCCGGCTGATAGGAGGCCTCCGAGGAGCATCCCAATCCAGGGGGTCACACCCCTATATAGGAGGAGCATGAGTGTGTAGGCTCCTATGCCGAAGAAGACGGCGTGGCCGAAGCTCAGCAGCCCAGTGTAGCCGTTCATAAGGTTCCAGGCCAAGGCGATTATGGAGTACATGTAGACGAGCATCATGGCGTTTATGAAGAATTGATCCCTCACCACCAGGGGGAGAATAACAGCGACTATGGCTGCGGCGTTGAAGATTCGCCCAGCCTTTGTGGATAGCTCAGCCTTAATCATCCTTAGGGCTCTCATCTCGCCACCTCCCCGAAGAGGCCGCTTGGCTTCAGCATCAATATGAGGAGGAAGATGATGAAGGCCACCACATCCTTCATCACCGGCGGGATGAAGATGGCTGATATCTCCTCCGCAACCCCTATGATGAGGCCTCCTAGGAAAGTCCCCAATAGGCTTCCGAAGCCTCCGAGGACGACGATGACGAAGGAGAGCATGCAGAAGCGTCCACCAACCTCTGGGATGACGTAGTAGAAGGTTGATAGGACTCCACCGGCGAGGCCTACGAGGGCTACGCCTATGCAGAATGACAACGTATACATCTTCCTGGCGTCTATGCCTAGGAGCTCGGCGGCCAACCTATTCTGAGATGTCGCCCGTAGGGCGATGCCCGTGTAGGTCTTCTTCAGGAATATGTGTAGGGCGATGGTGGCGGCCAGCGAGATGAGGGCTCCTATGAGGTAGGCCATGGAGATTCTCACACCCCATAGGTCGAGGATGGCCATGAAGTACCATGGATGCAGCGTCTTCACCCCAGGCCCCCAGGCCGCCATGGCTCCATAGCGTATGATCAACAACACGGAGAAGGTGACGAGGATGGTGACGATGGGAGGTGAGCCTAAAACCTTCTCTATAAGCCCCTTCTCGACGATGAGGCCGAGGGCGAGACCCATCAGGAAGCCGAGGATGGAGCCTATGAGGGGGTCTAAGCCGAGGTATGTGAAGAGGAAGTAGGAGAGATACATGGAGAGCATTAGGAAGTCTCCATGGGCGAAGTTCACTATCTCCATCACACCCCATATCAATGAGAGGCCGAGGGCTACAACGGCGTATATGCATCCGAGGAGGAGGCCGCTGGTGGTGGCCTGACCCAACAGCCATAGATCGACCATGATCCCACCAAAATAACTCAATGATATTTTAAAAAAATGGGTTACCAGGGTATGGGGGCCACAGCCTTCTTAGTCGCATACTTCTCCGGGTAGACCGTGTAATACTTGCCGTCGTCGAACATCTGGACGATTATCCCCCAGGCCTTGATGTTCTGACCAGCCTCACCAGTCCTCAACCCACCGAACTTCACGCCGTCATAGGTTGTGATGGCCCATGGAAGATCAGCCCACTCCTCAGGTGTGATCTCAAGGTTCTCGAGAGCATCCCTCAGGGCAGCCCTGAATCCATCAAGGTCCTTCCAGGGATTCGCCTCCTTACCAGCCTCCTCGAGGGCGAGGGCGAGGACGTGCCAGGCGACGTAGGTTCTGGCTGCGCATCCCTCGAGGTCTACGCCGTATTTGGCCTTATACTCATCGGCCTTAGCCTTGATCTTCGGGGAGACCGTTGCGAGATCCCAGTTGAAGACCTCTCGGCTCATTATCCAGTAGCCCATCTCGCCGACCTCCTTCTTGTAGCTTGGATGTACGAAGCCTACGTCCTGGGCGATGATGATCTTGGGGTGGAAGCCCAGCTTATACATGGTCTTCACGAAGAGTATTGCGTCGGGCGTATACATCGTGAGGCAGATGATGTCTGGATTCGCCTCCTTCAGCTTGGCTACCTCCGAGTCGAGGCTCGCAGCACCCCTATGATACCTGACGTCGATGAGATGCTCGAATCCAGCTGCCTTCCCATACTCTATGTAGGCCTCCCCAGATTTTACGCCCCACTCCGTGTCCTCCTCCATGGTGGCGAAGGTCTTTAGGCCGAGACCCTTCTCCTCATTCAACTCCTTTATGAAGTCCCAGTGCTGCTTGCAGAAGAGGGCGTCGTGGCCGGTCAGCCTGAAGAACCACTTCAAACCCCTCATGGTTAGGGCTGGGGAGGTTGAAAGCGGGTTTAGGCAGGGAGTCTTATACTTCTCACAGCTGTCGCTCACCGTCTTTGTGCAGGCGCTCATATAGGCTCCGACGACGCAGACAACCTTCTCAGCCGTTATCAGCCTAACGGCCTCACTGCTGGCGACGGAGGGGTCGCACTCCGTGTCGCCCCAAACAACCTCTATCTTGGCGCCTCCAAGGCTCTTTATACCCCCAGCCTCGTTGATCTCCCCGACGGCCCACTCCGTCGCATACTTCTGGAGCTTGCCAGCCTCAGCCAGGGCGCCCGTCAGGGGGAATATGGCTCCAACCTTGATGACCTTAGGCTTCCTCGGCCTCATGAGGTAGTAGGCGGAGCCGCCGACGGCTGCTATCACTATTATCGCTATGATCGCATAAACAAGCGTCCTTCTCCCAGCGGAGCTCATATCCACCGTCAATATAGTGATTACTGATCCATATAAGAGATTTTTGAAGATTCGGTCAAATTACTTAAATCAACTCTCCAAATATCCCATGATATGGACTTCGAGAGGAAAACCTACTCATTAGACCACTTAGCCTCGGCTGACATACCGATGAGGGGGGTCTCCGAGACCCTTTATAGGGCGGCCCTCGAGAAGGTCGGCGGAACCCTATGCAGGGCTGCAGCCGAGAGGCTTTCAAAGGCTGGGGAGGGGAGGCATATCCTCGTGATAACGGGATTCCCCATACCCCCTAAGAACGTCTGCGAGACAGATGGCCCTCCAGGGGCAGCCGTCCTGGCCTATACGCTGAGGGATGTAGGCCTAAAACCAATATTGGTGACCGATAAGCCATGTGAACCAGTTGTGAGGGGAGTCATCGAGGACGAGTTCCCAGTGGAGCTCATCTCAACGGAGGGGGACAAGGCTGAGAGGCAGTGTGAGGAGCTCCTAAACCGCTACGACCCCGCAGCCATAGTCTCCATAGAGCGTCCAGGGTGGAACGTGAAAGGCGAGTATCACACCATGAGGGGATACAACATCTCAGACCTCATAGGCAAAACCGACCACCTCTTCCTAAAGGCCAGGGAACGGGGGATCACAACCATCGCCGTGGGAGACGGAGGAAACGAGCTTGGATGCGGACTAATAGAGGAGACCGTGAGGAAGCACGTCCCAAACGGAGACCGCTGCCAATGCCCCTGCCAGGCTGGGATAGCGGCCTCGACTCCGGCTGACATCCTCGTAATCGCAGCCACATCGAACTGGGGAGCCTACACCATCTCAGCGGCCCTCGCCGAGCTGAAGGACATCGAGTATAGACACGATGGGAAGAGGGAGCTGAGGCTGTTGGAGAGGGTTATAAAGGCTGGGGGGATAGACGGCGTAACAGGTGAGCCGACGCTGACGGTTGACGGGCTTCCAACTCTGGTGAATCAATTCGTCGTCGAACTCCTATGGACGATAGCCACAGCCTAAGCCTCCATCACCCTCTTTATAACCTCCACGAGGCGTTTAACGAGGTGTTCATGATATCTGCGCCCACTCTCCCTATTTGAGGCTGTAGGCCTCCCCACGGCTCCACCTGAGACCTCCCTCAGCTTGGCCATATCCTCAACGGTGCTTGGAACATAGCATAGGGTGTCCCCAACGCCTCTGGGATCGACGATGTATAGGGGTTTAGCCTCTGGGATGTAGTCCCTCGCCCTCTCAAGATCGACGAGCTCCGGAAACCTATACAGCATTTGGCTTGTCTCTATCTCATCTGCATGGCCCACTGGGCCGAAGCCGAGCTCATCGACGACTTCACGGCTCATATAGGCTGGATCGAAGAGACAGACCCTTACGCCCAGCTGCCTCTGAGCCCTCTCAGCTGCGACCTGAAGCCAGGGTATGTTCGCAATCCTATGGCCGTTGATGATGATGAATCTCTTGAAGCCGTGCCTCGACAGAGATGAGATGACATCATAGACCAGTTCGATGAGGACTTCAGGCCTTATGGTTGTGGAGCCTGGATAGGCCATGTGATGGGGGCTCCAACCATACCAGATGGGAGGCGCAACGGGGACGCCGGTCCTCTCAGCTGCATCCTCGGCGAGGCCTATGGCCAGGTAGGTGTCGGTTCCCAGGGGGAGGTGTAATCCATGCTGCTCCACACTCCCCACCGGAAGTAGGACAACCCCCTTAGACCTGGCGACGACCTCCTCAACCTCCCTCCAGGTCATATCCTGAAGCCAGACTCGACTCATGGCATTAAGGGAGTTCTCGAAGATTGTGAAATCTCTTCTGGTTTCGATGCGCTGGATAAAAATAGGGCGGCCGCGTAGGCTTCATCGATGACCCTTAAGAGGCGTAGGAGGACGAAGACGAGCAGCTTCGGAGTGAGGGGTCGAGAGTCCCATGATTCTACACCCTTCTACTCCAGGAGGATGTATAGGAATATAATCCTCCCCACTCCGAGACCGGATGATCTAGTCGAGAATGCGGTTCCCCCAGAGTTTTTAGATAAGGTGATACTTGGGGATGCGAGGGAGGTTCTCAGGGAGCTTCCAGATAATTGCATCCATCTCATGGTGACCTCCCCACCCTATAACGTTGGGAAGGACTATGATGAGGATTTGACGGTGGGCGAATATCTCGACTTCATAGGGGAGGTTATGCGTGAGGTCTATAGGGTTCTCGTCTGGGGTGGACGTGTCTGCTTCAACGTTGCGAATCTAGGTAGGAGGCCCTACATACCCCTACACGCCTATCTCATAGAACTCTTCGAGGGGATAGGCTTCCTAATGCGCGGTGAGATCATCTGGGATAAGGGTGAGGCCGTAAGCAGCTCCTCCACAGCCTGGGGAAGCTGGCTCTCAGCCTCCAACCCCCTCCTCAGGGATCAACATGAGTATATCATTGTGATGTCTAAAGGCTCCTTCAGCAGGGCAAGCGAGGGGCGTGAGAGCACCATAACGAGAGATGAATTTCTCGAATTTACCAGGAGCGTCTGGCATATCCCCCCAGAGTCCGCTCGGAGGGTTGGCCATCCAGCCCCCTTCCCGGAGGAGCTGCCATATAGATGCATCCAGCTATACACCTTTAAGGGAGATGTTGTCTTAGACCCCTTCGTGGGTAGTGGGACAACCTGTGTGGCAGCCATTAAGGCGGGGAGGCATTTCATAGGTATAGATGTTGATGAGGCCTATGTCCATATGGCGAGGGAGAGGTTGAGGCGGACGACGAGGTCGATCATCGAGTTCATATCCTGACAGCCCTCCCCCTCCGATAGATGAGTTTCGAGGGTTTGGCACCCCTAATCAACTTAACCATCTCCCTGAGTTCATCGTATCTCTTCACATCCACTACCATATCTACGAGCTTACCCTCAACCAGCTTTAGCATACAGTGGGAACTCGATCCCTCATAAGGCTTATGACTGGTGACTATGATATATGGAATATCAAGGGATATTCCATATTTAACCTGTGCTGCATTTGCTATAGCCTTCTTAGTGGTATCAGTTCTTATGAGGCCTGGTTTAGGTAACTCTATCCTCCTCCCGTTGCATATTATATAATCGGCTGATCCCTTAGCCTCTATCACTGCGAGAATCCTATCCCCCTCATCTATAACAACGAAATCTGCCTTTCCAACTCCCATGAGGCATGCATCCTCCATCTCACAGCCGTGGATCAACCTGACATCGGGGAATAGCTCCTCCATGATCACGGTGAAGATCGCCTGGAAGGCCCCCCCATATATTGCAGCCCTCGCTTGAAATCCCCTTTCACATAGATTAAATCTACGAGTCACAGCGTTAAACACATCCTCCATAAATTCCCCTAACCTCCTCCGATTCCTTGAGATATCATGCTTCTTAGCTATCCCTCTCGCCAGAGATAATATAGCTGCATAACGCATGCTTGTATCTCCTCCACAAACCCTTATAACGCTTTGAGGGGGAGTGAAGGTCTCGAAACCCTTTAGAGGGGTTGGAGGTGATTTATGGATGGCCATGGATGAGATTAGGGTTGTTCTCTTCGGCCTCGGCCCGATAGGGCAGAGGATCGCGCATACGATCCTTGGGAAGAGGGGAATAAAGATCGTGGGGGCTGTGGACATCGATCCAGGGAAGGTTGGGAAGGATCTCGGGGAGATAATCGGCCTCGACCGGAGGCTTGGGGTCACGGTCACCGATGATGCCGACACTCTGTTGGATAAGATCGGAGCCGATGTTGCTGTGATAGCCACGACATCCTATGTGAGGACGGTCTATGATCAGGTTGTCAAATGCATCGAGGCTGGCTTAGATGTGGTCTCAACCTCCGAGGAGTTGGCCTATCCATGGGTTGATGAGCCTCAGCTGGCGGCTGAGATCGACGGCCTCGCCAGGCAGTATGGCGTCACCGTTCTGGCGACGGGCATAAATCCAGGATACTTCATGGATACCTTCCCCCTCATCCTGACGGCTCTGTGCAGGGAGGTTAAACGTATAGAGGCTGTGAGGGCCATACCTACGGGTCAGAGACGTTCCTCCTTCCAGCGTAAGATCGGAACCGGTATGAAGCCGGAGGAGTTTAAGGCGAAGCTTGAAAGCGGGGAGATCACAGGTCACGTGGGCTTCAGGCAGTCCGTCGCCCTCACTGCTGCAGCCCTTGGATGGACTCTCGATGAGATCAAGGAGTATCCACCGGAGCCGGTGATCGCTGAGAGGGAGGTGAAGACAACCTACACGACTGTGAAGCCAGGTGAGATGCTGGGATACAACGCCGTCGCAGAGGGCATAATGAATGGGGAGCCGGTCATACGCTATAAATTGGTGATGCACGCAGGAGTCGAGGAGGGCTATGAGGAGTATATCATCGAGGGGACGCCCACGATAAAGGTGAGGATGAGCGAGATGCTCGGAGACTGGGAGACGGCTCACATCGTCGTCAACATGATTCCCAGAGTCATAACGGCTCAGCCTGGATTGCTGACGATGAAGGATATGCCCCTCCCAACAGCCATCCTCGGAGACATGAGAATCTTCGCGGCATAAAAGGGGAGGCGCACCCCTTTTTCTACACCATCTCCCTCAATAGACGGCCATAGCCCTCTATTGGCTGATGGATCAGCTTCATCGCAGCCCACATGGAGGCCTGATTACTGGTGACGACTGGCTTACCATACTCAGCCTCCAACCTCTCTATGATCTCTATTGTTCTGAAGTTTGTGCAGCTGATGAATATGCCGTCGGCCTCATCCCTATAGGCCTCCCTCGTTAATCGATATGAGACCCATGGAGGCTGGGAGCCGATCTCCGTATTCCTCTTCAGGCCAAGACCCTTTATGGCCAAGACCTCGAAGCCGAGTTCACTTAGGAATCTGACCTCCAGCTCATCCAGCTCCTTTATATAGGGGGTTGCGACGCAGAGCCGCTTTATGCCCAGAGCCCTCAAGGCGTCGACGACTGCTCCAGCCGTTGTGACGGTTTTGATGCCCGTCGACTCCTCGATCTCCCTCCTCAGCCCCTCCTCCCACTCAACCCCCTTGACGAGGGAGCCTGTGGTGCATCCGTAGATGATGACGTCGACATCCGCCGTGGCGAGGAGCTCCGCAGCCCTATGGGCATCCTCAGCCATCTTAATCAAGGCATCGGGAGTCGCCTCTATCAGCCTCATCCTAGCCGTGTGGACGCTGACCCCCTCAGGCTTCATCCTGTTGAACTCGGACTCCATGGTTGTGTTGCTCGAAGGCACTATAAGGCCGATGCGAAGCCTCCAACCATACATCAAATAGCCTTAAGGGCGGAGAGGGAGATAAGGGCTGCGCAGTGGATGGTGGGGAAAGGCCAAATCCCCGTCTTCCTAAAGCCTTAATGGTGTCCCTACCCTAACATAGGTGGCATAGATGGAGGCTGAGAGGTATATCTTGATGGCTGAGGAGTATCATAGGCTAGGTATGAAACTCCTCGAAGAGGAGGACTACTATGACGCCGCTGAGAAGATTTGGGCGTCTGTGAAGGCTGCAACGGCGGCATTAACCCGGAGGTATCTGGGGAGGATCGCCCCTCCTAAAGGCGTCTACTGGAGGGATTTTGTGGCTGAGGCCTTCGTGAAGGCTGGGCTGAAGGAGGACGAGGCGAGGGTCATGGCCTCATACTTCATGGATGTCAGGAGTAAACTCCACGGGGAATGCTTTTATGGTCTCATATATGAGGAGCCTGAACATAAGCCCCTCATGGAGAAAGCGAGGAACTATCTCGACCATGTGAGACGCCTCGTCGAAGCCTAAAGGGTTTCTCCCTCACCCTCCATCCGATGTCGATGCGCTCCAAGCCATATCGGGCCTTAACCCTCTCAAACTCCTCTTTGAACAGCTTCCAGAAGCCGTCGTCGTAGATGGGGATGCCGTGATCCCCCGCCTCCAAGGGTGTGAGCCTAAGCTCACTCAAGGCTCTCAACAGCCCCTCAGCCGTGTAGACCCTCGCCTCCACCCCGATGCGCATCCCCTCATCGAGGTAGGGGATCCTCACATCCTCCTCAACGACGATGAGGACATCCGTATCGCTGTGAGGCCTCCACTCCCCCCTAGCCCTAGAGCCGATGACGACGGCGCATCTCACCTTCACACCCCTATCTCTAAGCGCCTTCAACCAATCCTTCAGCCCCTCGTATACATCCAAGCCCTCCGGCGTAAACCCTAGATCAACCCCCTCTCCACAAGCCATCCCCTCACCCCCTCAAATATCTCCTCAGCCAGCTCCAGATACGACTCTATAACGGGCATTAAAGGAGTCTCTCCAAGGGTCTCTCATCCGTTGATAACCCTACATCACCCTTCTCTAGGGCCTCCTGGATGTTCTTTGGCAGCGTGAAGATGGCTCTCTGGAGCTCCGATGTGTAGTATTGGGTCTTTATGCCCCGCTCCTTGAGTCTCCGCTCAATCTCCTCCGGGCCTATGGCCCTTGGGTCGTGGGTGTTGGAGGCTGTTATGAACATCCAGTAGGAGCCGAGGCTTGGAATCCAGGCTCCATAGGGTCTGACGATGCGGTAGACCTCGCTGAGGGTTCTATATATTGTGAGGAACTCCCTCTGATAGATGTAGGGCGACTCGGCGTGGGTCACCATTATCCCCTCATCGCCGATTATTTCGCCGATCCTCCGGTAGGCTTCAAGGGTGTAGAGCCTCCTCGATGGCCCCAAGGGGTCTGTTAGGTCGAGTATCACTGCATCAAAGTCCTCAGAGCATCCATCGATGTATTCGCGGCCATCCCTGAAGATGAGTTGAACCCTTGGATCGTCGAAGGCCCCCCTGTTGACTTCCCATAGGTGGCGTCTCGTCAACTCTATGAGCTCCTCGTCGATGTCCACCATGACGACCTCCTCGACGACCCTATGCTTCAAAACCTCCTCCAGGGCTCCCCCGTCTCCTCCACCGATGATCAAAACCCTCCTCGGCCTGGGATGAGTCAACAAAGCCGGATGGACGAGGCTCTCATGATATATGTGCTCATCGAAGGTTGAGAGCTGAGATATGCCGTCGAGGAAGAGCATACGTCCAAAAACCTCGGTGTCGACGATTTCAACCCTCTGAAACCTTGTGCGGCCAGAGTAGACGACCCGCCTAACCCCTATAAGCCTGGAGAGGCCGGGTCTGATGGCTTCATGGTATAGGAGGCCCCCCATGGCGCATCAATTAGGGGTTAGAGGCCTTAAAAGCTATTTGGAGATAGGTATCCTACGTAGCCCCTCTACCTTATCAAAGGCTTTATCGTCGGAGATGACGGCTCCATCTTGAATTAGGGCTGAGGCAGCTATGAGGCTGTCGAAGTAGGTTAATCCATAGCGCTCCTCTAACTCCAATTGTAGAGCTAGGAGCTTGAGATCAATGGTCTTCACCTCTCTAATCCCATATCTCCTCAGGATTTCTAGGAGGGCTAGTAGGGCGTATTTGATTTCATCTCTACTCTTCCCCCTCCCCCTGAGGACGAATTGGAACTCTAGGAGGGCCGTATCTGGCGCCACTATCCCCTCTATGGTTTTGACGCTTCTCAGAGCCTTCTCATGTTTTGGATCGATTGGATTTAGAGCGAATAGGAGATCCGTGTCAGCGACCGGCATGCTCCCTCATCCACCTCATAGCCCTCTCCTCATCCACCTCCTCCCTATAAGGCTCGCCGATAACCTCCTCCAGAACCTTGAAGGGATCGCTGGGCAGTGGCTCGATGATGATTTTACCTCCCTCAACTCCTATGAGGACTCTCCTCCCCTCCTTCAAGCCCAATTTCTCCCTAATCTCCTTCGGGATGACTAGAACCCCCCTCTTACCTATGACGGCTTCCTCAGACAAATACATATCAATCAGTCAATTCATCTTTATTCTGATATAAAAATACTCCTCAGAAAAACTAGGGAAACCTCTTTAGGCTCAGCCCCTAAACCCCTTTGGGATGCGCCGCTTCATAGACCTCCACCTAAGACCCCGAAGCCGAGAGGAGCTGAAGCCGATGCTGGAGAAGGCTAAAAGACTTGGATATGAAGCCGTGGCCGTGGCGGGCAGCCAAACCCTAGAGGGGCTGGAGGCTCCGAGGGGTTTAGACGTCATCTCACGGGTCGACCTGAAGCCAAAGACGGCTGGAGCCTTGAAGGCTTCTCTACGGAGGGTTAGAACCCTATACGTGGTGGTGGCTGTCGAATGTCATAGCAAGGCCGTGGCGAGGCAGGCGGCCCGAGACCATAGGGTTGACGTGGTCTACTTCCCTCCAGGTTCAGGCCTCTGGTTCGACGAAGCCGAGGCGAGGCTGGCAGCTCAGAGCGGATGCGCCTATGAGATAAACCTGACGGAGCTCCTCACCCTAATCGAGTATGGGAGCCTCCGTGGATTAAGGAGAGTGGCTGAGGGAATCTGGAACGCCTATAGGAGGGGTGTCCCCGTCATCCTATCCAGCGGAGCCTCAGAGCCTCTGGAGATGAGGGAGCCTAGGGGTCTGGCATCGCTGCTGACCCTGCTGGACATAGAACTCGAAGATGCCGTGGAGATGGTCTCCACAAATCCCTGGAGCATCATAGAGAGGAATAGGAGGAAGCTGTCAGGTGAATATGCGGCGCCTGGGGTTAGGGTCATAGGCCAGGGAGGCGGAGTCGATGCCCGTCGAACCAATTAGGAGGAGATATCTGGCCTTCAAGGTTGAGGGAGAAACCGTGAAGAGAAGAGACTTGGAGGAGGCTATAAAGGGGAGCATTGAGAGGCTATACGGACTAAACGGCCTATGGAAGCTGGAGCCCACCCTGATAGAGTTCGATGAACAACACCGAATCGGCATAGTGAGATGCAACCATAGATGGCTCCCCTGGATGAGGGCGTCGCTCACAGCCATAACGGAGGTGGAAGGCTCACAGGTCGCCCTCCACGTCCTAAGAGTCTCAGGAACCCTAAGGGCTTTAAGGAGGAGAATCGTTGAAGGTGAAAAGGCTTGAGGCGGTTTAATCTCACTAAGTTCTTTGATAGCGTCGATCTAGGAGTTGATGCCATAGGAGATTGGAGGGAATTTGAGAGAAGATTCCATGATGCGATTAACTCTAGGGATCATGATGGTGATGCATAGCTCTAAAGGTTGTTTATGAGGTGAGTTTTCTGAGGAAGAGGTTGAGGGAGCTACATCTTTCCCTAGCCCTCTCCAAATCCATCTCCTCGACGATTCTATGCACAAGCTTTGGACTCTTCATATATCTTCTACCGCATCTCATAGCGGTTCTATCCAGTTCATCCACCGGATTCTCGCATTCCTCAGGGTTCCTGATCCTCGGTCTATGGCCCAGAACTCTCTCGACGGCCTCTGGGTCTGCGAGGAGCCAGGCCTCCATCTCGGGCTTTATCACTATAAGCTCCGTCTCGATCAGGTCTTGGGTTTCTCTTATGATTCTTCGAATGGTTTCTAATACGCCTGGTGAAGCCTTCTCATCCTTTAGGACTATCACCTTATCGGCTCCCATGGGGAGGAATTCCCGTCTTATCAAGCTATTAATCGCTTTAGGCTCATTTCCCCCTGGTCTTTTTGCGAACCTCACCTCACATCGAATTCTAAGCCTTCTACATATCGTCTCAACTGCCGCCTTATCCGTCGGCCCCTCGACGACGATGCCGATCACTCAGGGACTCCCCCTATAACCCCCGAACACCAGACCTCCCCGAGAGTCCAACCATCTCTCAATAGAGCCTTAACCCTCTCAAGCTCCTCCTCTGAGGGCCTCCTCACCTTGGTCTCCAATCCCTCCTCACCCATCTCCCTCCAGACAACAACAACCTCCTCCGGCTCAACATAATCCAGGAGATAGGGTGAATGCGTCGTGATGACGACTTGGCAATCAGCCTTACGCATCATATCAACGAGGAGCTCCAGGAGATGGGGATGAATGCAGTTCTCAGGCTCCTCAAAGGCTACGAGAGAGTGGTTAAGGCTTAGAGCCGTAACGAAGCTCAAAAGCCTTAGGGTCCCATCCGAAATATTGGTGAAGGATTCCTTAAATCCCCTCTCTCTAATGCATATTCGATAAACCTTCTTCACAGCGTTTTCTTTAATAGTTTTAGGAAATAATATGATCTCCTCAATCTCTGGGACATAACTCATAAGTTTCTCCTCAATAGAATGGAACAGCTTATAATCTGTGAGCTTAAGATAAGCAAGGAGACCTGCGAGATTTGATCCATCTCTGGATAAAATAGGGCCTTCCTCCATCTCAACTTCATTCAATATAGATTGAGGGACAAAGGAATAAAATCCCATTTTACCTAAGAACGAAGCAGCATCAGACTCTTGCTTCCAAAAAATGTAATCTTCAAATGGAATCTTTCTAAATAGATTAGCTTCATACTCAAAATCTTTTCCATTCATAACCCCATCTAATTGAATGAGCCCTTCTTTTCTTGTGTCCCCTCCAAATATAAACTCTTTAAAATCGATTTTTAAAAGGCTTAAAAGAAATTTTTGATTAGGTTGGAATTCAACGCTTCTTTTTATTGTTTCTAATGTTTTTATTATGTTGCTTTTTCCTCCTGCGTTTGGGCCTACGAGGACTGTGAGTTTTTCTCCGAAGTCTATGGTTACGTCTCTGAGGCTTAGTAGGTTTTTGACCCTCAGCCTCTTGATTCTGCCCCTCATCCCGTTAGGTTTTGGTTTTGGTGTTTTATAGGTATTGGCGTCTGCCCCGCCATTCTGTTGGGTGTAGGTGTTTTAGGTTTTCCACCCTGCGGTATATAGGGTCTGAGCTTATGAGGGTTAGGTCTTCTGTGAGGGCTGCAGCTGCGTGTAGGCTGTCGAAGTAGGTTAGGTTGTTTTCCCTCCTCAGTCTGTGGGCTTCTGCATGGTATCTGGGTTTGTCTGTCATTAGCCTTATCGAGTAGTATTCGAGGAGGTCGTTGAGATGTCTCTGGAAGGCTTCATAATCCTCTATTATGAGCCTCCTGGAGAGCCATAGCATCTCAACCTCTATGAGGGTGTAGGGGGAGAGGGTGAGGTTATCCTCCTCCGCTATCTCTATGTAAATCCTGTGGAGGCGGTCCCTCTCGTTTAGGAGGGCTATTATGAAGTCTGTTTCGACTATCGCCAACGCCTTGAGGCCTCCCTCTTAAGCTGCTCCTCGGCCTCCCTCCTCAACTCCCTGAGCTCCCCCTCCACGTCGGTGATGTTCACCCTCACCGTCCTCCTTAAGGCTTCGAGGGGATTTCTGGCGGGCTCGATTGTGATCCTCCCCCCCTCAACTCTAAGCCTGGCCATCCTCCCCAATCCGATGCGCTCCCTCACAGCCTTAGGTATGACGATCCTCCCTCTCCTATCCACCCTGACCAGGGTCTCCATCCCATCCATTTCATCTATATTCCCACTTATAATCTATCCCATTTCAAAAATGTGGGCTGTCATAAAAAGGGGTTTATCCTGGGATTATGGCGAAGACCCTCGCTGGGAACCCTGACCCATTCTCCGGTTTAGGCCATGTGACGACGACTAGGGCTCCATACTCCGGAACCTTGTCTAGGTTTGTTAGGAGCTCTATCTGGTATTTGTTGAGGGAGAGCACATAGGATTCGCAGGCGTATATGCCCCTGGTTGTGTTGACCCCTGGATCCGTGTCCGTCGGCTCGTGGCCTATGGCTGTTACGTTTCTCTCCTCGAAGAGATATTTGAGGGCGCTCAGCGTCCAGCCTGGATAGTGGGCTACGCCCTCGGCATCCTCGTTTCTCATCGCAGCCATGTCAGGCCACCGTTTAGACCAGTCGGTCCTCATGGCAACGAAGGCTCCCTCCGGTATTGGGCCGTATTTGGCCTCCCAGGCCTTTATGTCGTCGACCGTCAACACGTAGTCTGGGTTTTCAGCCACCTTCTCATGGACGTCGATGACTACGAGGGGCAGAACCATCCACTTGACCGGAAGCTCGTCGATGGTCATCAGGCCCTTTATGAAGTGGGCTGGGGGGGTCGCAGTGGGTTCCCCACTGGCCGACATGGCAGAAGTATTCTGCGTAGAATCCTGAGCCCATGGTTCCCACGCCTGGCTCATACCAGTATAGTATCTCCCTCTTGGAGTCTGGGAAGCCTGGCCAGTGTGGTATGCCGGGTCTGAAGCTGTGGGTTAGGTCGACGAACTTCTTAGGCTTGATATACTTGAAGTAGAGGTCCCAGAGGTCTGCTGGAACCTTCCCCTCCAGCTCCTCAACCTCTGCTCTAAGCTCAGAGATCTCTGACTCCAGATCCTCACGGGTCTCCTTCAGCTCGTCGACCATCTCCAGCAGCTCCTCCTTGTCGCTCTGGAGCTCCGAGACCTTGGTTTCGAGGCTTGTCTTCGTCTTCTCAAGCTCTGAGACCCTCTCCTCATAGCCCTTGATCTTCCTGCCGTAGGTTGAGGCTGCGACTCCATAGCCTGCTCCGACGCCTATGAGGAGGCCGATGATGAAGAGGGCCGCCCAGACGACGAGACCCCCCTTCTCGGCCATTGTGATCCCCAATAATTACTTGACATTATTAGCTAATACCTTAAAGCTTAACTCCCATGTGTAATATATTTATATACGTATTTATTTTGCTTTAGTATGCCTGTGGTCACCGTTAGGGTGGATGAGGAGACTAAGCGTCGGATGGAGCGTTTGAGTCATATAAATTGGAGTGGGGTTATCAGGGAGGCTATCCACCGTGTTTTGGAGGGTGAGGGTTTTAGGAATCTCGCTAAGGCTGTCCTCCTGAATGAGCGGAGCCTCATCAGGCCCAAGGCCGGTTGGAGGGGTGTAGATGAGATCAGGAGGTGGAGGGGGAGGCGCTGAGCTTGTTGTTGACGCCAGCGTCGTCGTCAAGTGGTATGTCCTCGAACCCGATCGAGAGGAGGCGCTGAGGATCAGGGAGGACTACATCGACGGCAAAGTCGAGCTGGCGGCTCCGGCCCTCATGCCTTTTGAGGTGTTGAACGCCGTTAGATACTCCACCGATCGATTGGAGGCTGAGAGGCTGATGGATATAGCTGAGAGCCTCTCCCTCTACGGCTTCAAACTCTACGGGCTTAAAGGCGAATACGCCAGGCTAACAGCCAAGATAGCCTTGGAGAACAATCTAACCATCTACGACGCCTCCTACGTCGCCCTCGCCGAGAGGCTGAACACAACCCTATACACGGCTGATGAGAAGCTCATAGAGGCCCTAAGCGGGAAGCATAGGGGGCGTGTAAAGCTCCTCAGCGAATACCCCCATCGAAGAGCCTCCTAACCGAGATTCTCGGCCTCCTCGGTATTGCCTCCGTCTCCGCCGCATAGACCGCCAAGGCGAGCGCCCAGAATTGATCGTCATGTGTCCCCTCTGGGTGATAGAACCTTATGGCTCCCGTCTTGGTTAGCTCGTATCTCTCTATGTTCAGCTCGTTTAGGAGTTCTCTGTCGTAGGGTATTCGTAGCCTTCCCTCCTGTATTCTCTGCCTCAGTAGCTGGGCCATCTCTTGTTTTCTTCTCTGTGTGAATATGATGCCCTCTGCTTCCGGTATTCCGGCTTCGTGCATGTCTTGTATGAAGTAGTCTCCATGCTTCGTTATGTCGACGTAGATCTTCCTTATGTCATTCCAGTTTTCTCTTAGGGTTTTTATGTATCCTATGGCCGCCGCCAAGCCTGTTCCGAGGGGGAATTTATGCCTATGAACCAGCTTGAGCAGCTGCCCCTCCCGCTGTATGACTGCGATGGCTGTGTAGTCTCTCCGCTCTGCGAGGTCTAAACCCATATAGAATTGCCCCTTGGCTCTGTCCTCTATGCGGTAGTATTCAAGCTCCTCGTCTATGGCTTTGGCCAGTAGGTCTTGGCTCAGCCACGCCTCCTCATCCTCTATGAACTCGGCTTCATACTCCATCCTGAATGCCTGTGGCCTCGTCTCCCTCAGCTTCTCAATCTCCCCGACGAATTCTCTGCTGTATATGCCCTCTTTAACCGCCTCTGTCCAGGGGACGTGGATCAAAACCCAATCTGGGTCTTGGTTTAGTTGATGGTAGATTGATCTCCTTCCCCAGGGTGTGCTGCTTACGATCATGATGCCATTTGTCGTCGCCATCATGGGCATTAGGATGTGGGGGAAGATGGCCTCATCGTTGTGGAAGAAGGCTGCCTCATCGCAGATGACCAGATGAGCCGTATAGCCCCTCAATAGGTGCTCGCTGTTGGGGAGTGCAACGATCTGGCTGCCATTTCTGAATCTTATGATGGTTCTAAGAGCCTTCTCGATGACGCCCCTCCTGATGCTCGGCTCCATCTGGTTCAGTAGGCCGTGTATCCTGTCGCTTAGTATCAGGCTCTGCCTCAATCCTGGAGCAACTATCAGGGCTGTGGAGCCTGGATGCGTTGAGCAATACCAGATGAGAACCGCAGCCAGTATGTAGGTCTTACCCGTCTGCCTCGCCCATCTGAGAACTATCCGTCTATGGCCCTCAGCCAGAAGCCTTAGGAGCCTCCGCTGATAGCCTGTCAGCCTTATATGGAGTATCTTCTCGCAGAACTCTACTGGGTCTGTTGGGAGTTTTATTTTCGCTTTCTTCAGCTTCTTCCTCTCTATTAGTTCACGTCTCCTCTTCCTCAAGCGTTTCAATCTCTCGCTCAAGGCTATCGATCTCCACATCCCTGATCATGGTGTAGCACATCCTGATGACCCTGGTGAGGGTGTCTATCGCTCTCAACCGGATTTTGGTTGGTGTGCTGGGGTTCTCTATCAACCTCTCAAGTCTCCTGATGATTATCTTCAACCTGTTTATGAGATTCTCCCTCTCCCTCTCAGGCTCTATTCGAACCCTCCTCAGCCTTATGACCAGCTCACTCATCCTCCACCACCTCCATTAACAGGCGCTTCAACTCCGCCCTCGAAGGCCTCCCAGCCCACCTCCCCAAAGCCCTAAGCCTCCTCGCCACCCTGACAAAAAGCCTTAAATCTGAGATGAGACGCCTCGTAGACCTCCCCATCTGATGGAAGAGAACCCTAAGAGTCGGAGTCTCCACCCCAGACTCCAGCCACCCCTCAAGAAGCTCCCTCTCCCTATCCGTGAAGATGTAGCCCCTCATCTATAACACCGTTATAATTTTTCAATCATGTTAATGGATCCATTAACATGAGACTCCCCACCCTCCATCCAGTCTCTGCACCAGTATAGGTAGGCCTTCGTCTGACTCAGAACATTAAGCCTTTTGAGGCATCTCGATAAAGCCTCCAAATCAGCCTCGCCAAGCCACTCCCTCATCTGACGCCTCCTGACGAAGGCTCCAAATCGATCTGTGGCTATCAGCCTCCTATACAGGTAGGGCGCCACACCCAGCAAGGCATCACGCACAGCCTCTAAGGCCTCTGGCCTCAGCCTCCTCAACTTATGGAGATTGTAGCGTTCCGAGGCCATGAGAACTGGATCGAAGCCCAGCTTCCTAAGTCTCTCGATTGCCTCCCAAACAGATGGATGGGGCCTCTGAATCCTTATCAGCTTCATTCCGGCCTTCTCGGCGAAGGGGTTATACTGAGCCATAACAGCGATGAGCTCCACGTGGCGTCTCCCCACCCTGGGCAGGGTCTCCTTAACGAGGCGTATGCCGAGGCCTATGCTTCGATATTTGGGATGTATGATGACTCTGCTTATGACAGCCCATTCGGTGTTGAGCTCCTTCAGACTCGGCGTGTATCCGACGGCCTCTCGACGACCCTTAGCTGTTGGCCCTGGATATGCGTAGACGATGACCCCTATGAGCTCTGACCCCCTCTCCATGCAGTATATTTTGATGGGGATTCCAGGCCTCCCCGTATGCCTGTAATGGAGATGGCTGAGCCGATGATAGTCTCTGAGGCTGCCTTCCCTGATGGTTATGTCCTCTACGACGCTGCACCTCTCAGCGGGCCTGTTGGCTCTATATTCTACGCTGACTTTCTCTCCCCAGCCCTTGTGTATGCGTATCGAGGGATTTAGGTCGGCCTCCAGTCTGTGTGCGTCGTCGCAGCGATTAGGGTGGCTCCGACTCTTCGAGCCTGCTTCTGAATGTTATATGCGACGATCCTGGCTGTTGTGCGGTCGAGGGTGCTACAGAACTCGTCGCATATCCAGTAGGGCTTCTGGGCCTCTAAGAGCTTCGCAAGCCTGAACCTATACCTCTGTCCGTCGCTCAGCTCCCTGGGTTTTCGGAGGAAGAGGAATGCGTCGTTTAGGCCGACTCGACATAGCAGCCTAAGGCCTTCCTGGAAGCTGTCTCCGATCTGATCTATGAGGGGTCTGTCCTCATCCCATGTGACTTCATCGATGTCTATGGCTTTGTCTCCGAGGTCAGCCTTTATGGCTTTTAGTAGTGCGCTCTTCCCGCTTCCGCTGTCTCCGGTTATGTATACTATGTCTCCCCGTTTAAGGTGGAGCTCGAAGTCTCGATAGATTGTGAACCTATGCTCCTCGTCTACGCCGAGGCCGAAGGCTTCAGCCACCTTCAGGGTGCGCTCCGTCAGAGGCGTCTTAGTTGAGAACTCTATGGTGTAGACGTAGCAGCCTCGCTGGGCATCCCATCGACGTTGTTTGATTCTCGCCGTTGTTTTGGCTCTAAGCCTCATCCATGTCTCCCCCATAGGGCTCCGAGGACTGTTCCGATGACGAGCATTATTCCGTTGAAGATTGAGTCGCTCCACTGATGGAATGTCAGTAGGTAGAGGGCTTCGAGGATTGAGAGGGCGAGGAGGATGAGAAGTGTCAGCGCTATTGTGTAGACGAGGCTTTCACTCGCCTCCTCCTCTATGACCCTAACCCTCCTCGGGGCCTCTTCATCTATTATGACTCTACGCCTGGTCAGCATCCTCCTCAACCAGTCGAGCATGGAGCCTCACCCAGTCGGAGTTCCTATACTGAAACCTCCTCAGCCTCACCCTCCTCGTGATGCTGAGAACCTCCCCAATCGCCTTCGATGTCTCCTCCCTGGGCATGAGGAGTATGATCTCCTCGATGAGCTCCAGGGGTATCCTCGTCGCACCCCACTCCCCCTGAGCCTCCACCACATCCTTACCCAGGAGCATCATCCTCCTCCGCCTACCAGAGACGCCGAGGTATACGCCCCAATTCTTCACATAGACCTCAGGCCTAGCCTCATGCTCCCTCAACGGAGCCTTAACATCGCTGGCGTCGATCCACCGGACGAGGATGAGGTCACCCCTACGAAGCTCCCCCAAGCTAACCCTCCTCATCCCCCTCCCCTCCATCCGGGTGATCCCAGGGCATAGGCCCCAGCTCCCCCCTCTTCTTGCTGTGAACATAGGCTGAGTGAACCGCTAAGCCCAAGACGAAGCCCGCCAGAGCTGCGATGATCACGTTTAGGAACTCTATCATGTGATGATCACCTCCAAGTCTCCCCGTCTCTCCAGTCGGAGCTCCCGTTCCAGAAGCCTCCTCAGCTCGGAGGTCAGGGCATAGCGGCTGCTCTCCAGGAGAACCCTCGTGATGTATCCTTCGCTGTGGTTGAGCCTGTGCTCAGCCTCGGCGATGATGTAGACGCCGCTCAGCCCTAAGCTGGGGGCCTCAACCTGGACTCTTCGACCCCTCTGGAGGTCTGGTGCACCTATGACCGGCAGCAATATTCGGTCTGAGGCTGCTTTCATCGCTTCCAGTAGGCCCTGAGCCAGGTCTCGGAGCAGCTCAAGGCGGTTCAGCCGTGCATCCTTATAGACGTAGGTGTGCTCCGGCAGCTCCGAGGAGCCGTCTCTGACCTCAACTTTCAGGTTCTCGGCATACCAGTGCCATCCATCCCATGTGACGTTTCCGTATAGGTTGCTGGGCCATACGGCTTCGAGAGCTATCCAGGTTACATCGCTGAGGTCTGGGTTCCCAGCCTTCCCAAACCTGCTGAGCTCCACGTCGATGTGCGCCCACTCGTTGATGCCTACGCCGAGCCTCACAGCCTTATAGTAGCAGTTAGAGTTGTTTGTGCCAAACTTTATCGTTATCTCGTCGCTACTGGCCCCGCTCCATGAGCCGTTTATCTTCAACCACAGCCTTAGGCCTTTGTATCCTGTGAGGTCTATGCTGGGTATGCTTCGGGCGACCCTCCACCAGTTCAGCGTGTCATCATAGATCATCATGGCGTAGTCTCCCTCCTTAGAGTTGTCATCATTCTGCAGGGCTGGCGATGTGCACTGTCCACACCACTCTATGCTCCAGAGGCTGACATCTTCGCAGTATAGATCCTCAAAAGGATAGAGGACGAAGCCGCTGAGAACTATGATCCTATTAGCCAATTCATAGAGGTCTCGACCTCGGCGGACTCCTGTAAGGAGGTTTACCCCCTCCTGGATCGTCGAGGAGCATAGGGGGCCCTCATCTCGGGGTCTGAACCATAGGTCTTGCCCATATCCGAGTCTCCAGCTCCAGGCTTTCCCTGTGGCCTTTGAGGCTATTGAGGCCAATTGGTCGAGTATGTCAGCCCTATGGCTTTCGATGTAGGTCTTTGAGATGTTCACTGGCGCTGGGCCCTTGGAGTAGTGTTCCCATATCTCCTCGGCTGTTAGGGCTCTGCTGTATAATGCCACCTCGTCTATGTCTCCGATCATGAACTCTGCTGAGCCATCCCAGCTTCCTATGTGGACATGAGCTGCATTTGAGGCGACTGGATGGGGGCCTACGTTGTTGCTGCTTCTCTCAACTCCATCGACGTATATGCGTATGTATTGGCCGTCGTAGACTCCGACTATGTGATGCCACCGGTCATCATTTATCTCTGGGCCGTCTCCACTGTTCCTCCATCCTATATCTGTGAAGTAAACCCAGAATCTCGGCCTATTAGCCGACCAGCCGAAGCCGTGGGCGAAGACGCCATCCTTACGGATAAACTCCCTCGTCCCACCGGCATCCGCTGGAACCCTAACCCATACCTCGACGGTCAGCTCCGAGACTCCATCTATCTCATCTATGTCTCCGCAGTCAACGGTGTCGTCTCCATCGAAGTGGAGAGCCTTACCGTATCGTCCATCAACCCATGTAGCTCCGCTGATAGAGCCGTCGTGACCCCCTCCGCTGCTGTCCTCAGCCATAGAGCCCTCCCCCTCATCGAGGTGCCATAGGCCGACGCAGTCAGGGTCTGAGGGAGGCTTAACACAGCTTGTGGAAATCTCTGGGAAATCCTCCACCACCCTCCTGACGGCCTCACAAGGCTGTATAAGAAGGAGAATGACAAATGGACATTACTGGATGAGGTGGCCTACCAGCTCCCAGCAGACGGCCAATTCCATGAAATAGAATTGAGGGCTGAAGGGGAGAGCCTAACCCTCAAGGTAAATGGAGAGGTCATCCTCACCTACGATGGCCTCCCCCTCTGGACTGGCCTCATAGGCATATCAGCCTTTAAATCCGCTGATCAGACGCCTTACATATACGTCGACAGCCTCACCGTCCAGGATGGTGGAGGCGGCACGCTTCTCAGCACAGACTTCACAGACCCATACCACATAGAGAGTGCCACCCTCGATGGAAAACCCCTAAACAGCCTCCTCATAGACCCCCTAACCCTGGTGGGGAAGACCCTCAAGATAAGGCTCTCATCGACTCCGAGGAGGAAGCCCCTGATAACAGCAATACAAGGTGGAGCCGTAAAGGATGCGAGATACGATGCCACTTCAAGATGGATGAGGATGACGATAGACGGCCCCGAAGGCCTGTCGGCGCAGCTCATAATAGACTGCGCAGACCTGGGAGAACCCATAGGCATACGGGGAGCCAAGACATACAGCTACAACCCAGAGACAGGCCTATTGAGACTCACAGTAGAGCTCCACAGCCCCACAACGATAGAGGCCTCATGGAGCATAGACCCGAAGAAGCTCATCGTCAACCTACTCTCAGACCCAGAAGACGGGGTGAAGGTCTACGACGACGAGGGAAAGCCGATTCCAGGAAGGATATCAGCAGCATGGCCCGATGAACACATATTCAAGGAGGCCGACTGGCAGATAACCGTAGGCCCCGTCGCAGGAGCCAGAGCCACAGTCCTCGACATAGGGGCACGGCACAAGGCCATCAGAGAGCATATACAGCTCTCAATATGGGTGCTCAGGAAGAGGGAGGCCAACTATACACCTGAACGGCTGCGCCGAGACCTCATCCAAGAGGTAGAACGAATACTCTTCAAAGCCATAAACAACCCAGGCGGAGGCATAGAACACATCAACCTCTCCGGCTGGATAGACCGAGATGAACCCGAACGGAGAATCCTCCGCAGCATCCTCACCGTCCAGGTGGAATATGAGAAGGAGAGGATGTGAAGCAACTCATCACCGGCTTCAAAACGCCGCCTCCAGCCGAAACCAACAACCTCTCGAAGTGAGTTCTTAGGGCCTCCTGTAGGGCCTCGTTCTCAGCGGCGACAGACTCCATTTGATGAGGGAGGCGATGTCTCGAAATCGACCCCCATATGGGTGAGGCCCACTACGCATTAGCCTGGGCCTACTACGACGCCGGAGACTATGACACCGGCTTCAGACACGTAGAGATGGCCTATAGATCTGGAATATCATTGGGGGATCTTAAGGATTTACTACAACTCTTCAAGAGTCGCCGGGGGGTGAAGGTGAGGACGGTATCGAAGCCATCTAAAATAGGGGCATATCGATCCCTAGTAATATATACTGCTGTAGCAGTTTTCACTTTTATCTTCATAGTTGGAACATCTCCAATAATAGCCTTTCCAAGAGGATGCGATGCCTATGCTCATATCTACAAAGCAAAATACATACTTAAATACTTCCCTAACTTTTGGTGGAATTATCAATGGGACTTTGGAGTCCCCATTTTTGGCGGAACCTACCCACCATTATCTTACTTTATGATAGCCTTAACCTCCAAACTATTCAACATACCAGTGGAATACTCAATAAACATATTATCAACAGCATCAATAATACTTCTCATGGTAAGCATATCAGCCCTAATATATGATGTAACGAAAGATGAAATCCTAACGATGATGGGACCAATGTTAATAATATTCACCCCAGCCTTCTGGGTATTTTGGTTCGTAGTTGGAACATATGCTAGAGTATTATCACTAGGCTTTGCTGGTCTATCCCTCTATCTATTCAACTTAATATATAATAAAAAGCGAATAAATCGATTAGCTCTATATCTTTTCCCAATATCATTAACTTTAAGCATATTAACACATATAATAGGAGGTTTAACCGCATTAGCATTAATATTTGGAGTTTTAATATTCAAAGGAAAATCCCTTCTACATTCATTATTAAACATATTCAAATTAATTTTAATAATATTTCCTCTAAATATGCTATACATTATGCAATTCCTATTTTCAAATCCAAATAGAGCAAGCAAAATGTTAATTGGAGGAGTAAATTATGATCCAGCTAAATTATCATATCTAATATATACGCCATCTCACTTAGATCTCTTCTGCATAATATTTCCTATGTTCATAATACTAACGATATTAAATATAAAATATTTAGGAAAAACTTCGGATAAAAATTTAAAAGCTTGGAATATATCATCCCTCATATACTTTATAATACTTCTAATATACAGCTATATGGGATATATCAAATTTTATCCAAGAAACCTATATATTTCAGGATTTGGGCCGGAACATCCAAATAGTATCTCAATTTTAGGTGTCAGCTTATATGTAGTCTTTTCTCTAAACATATTATTTAAAAATGTCAAAATTAATAAAGATTTAAAAAGAGCTATCAAAATATTCATTTTACTATTATGTATTACAATTGGATTTATATTGGAGACTCCAATAATAGGGTTTAACATAATGAAAATAAGGTTAAGGGGTGGGTTGAATTTTAAGCCTTATTTAGCTGAAGGTCTTAATATAGGAAATGATGTTCAATATAGGATTGGGATTAAGAATGCTAGTATAGCTATATGGTTTAATTATTATTTTGATGTTCCACAGTCTAGGGATTATTATGATCAGGGTGTTCCATATGCTTATTGGAAAAGCTGGTTTGAGAAAACGGTTTGGGTTCGTCCTAAAACTTATGAAGCTTACTTCTTATTGGATTGGTATGCAATTAGATGGATTGTTTCTGAAGGGAATGAATGTGGATTATTTGATGGGGGGCCTTATAATTTGACTTTGAAGAGGGGGGTGTGGTGTGTATTTGAATATTTGAATTATTCTAGGATCGCTTATTCAACTAAAACAACTCCCATCCTCTTTATCGGTTCGAGGGAGAAGTATGATGTTTTCCTAAGAGCTCTAAGCATCACAGGTCTGGGAAGCGATTACGTCATACCTCTTCTAGGTAGGGAACTTGTAGATTCTTATACCTTAAAGGAGTTGAGGGAGTTCCCCCTCTTAATCCTCTATGGATATAAGTATAAAAGTCTCAAACGGATGGCTGAGCTCCTCTCGGCTTATGTCTATGAGGGGGGCTGCCTATTTTTAGAGGCCAACGGCTCCCCAGATTTCGCAGCTGAAGCCCTTCCGGATCCGTTTCCGGTGAGGGAGACGCATACCTCATCCATAATGGAGGATTGGTTGTTTGAGGTTTCCCCCCATCCCATTTCTGATGGAGTGAACTTCACACTCTTTTCACCTCCTCGCTATGGGGAGTTCGGCTGGGGTGTCTCCTCCACCATTGAGACTGCTGAGTGGGCGGCGCCGATAATCTGTGCGCAGGGTAAGCCGATCATCGTAGCTGGGGAGTATGGAAGGGGGAGGGTCGTCTGGTCTGGTATGAACCTCTTCTACCACACCAAAAGCTTCAGAAATTCGGAGGAGGCTAAATTTATAGTTAGAATACTGAGGTGGCTTAAGGGGATAGAAAAGAATGATGAATTAGATTATGATTATCAATTTATAAATCCTCAGAGGAGAATTATAAAACTCAATGAGATAGCGGATGGAATATTATTTAAAGAATGCTATTTCAAGCAGTGGCATGCCATCCTCGTCGAGGGCAGCCATAAAACCAATCTTAAAATTTACATGGCTGGTCCAGGGATGATGTATATCCCCCTTCCGGAGTTTGATCCCCCCGCCGATGTGATTTTAATCTATGACCTCTCCCTCCCAGAGAAGGCTGGATACCTCATCAGCCTCATCTCCCTGATAGCCCTCGCCATCATCGCCTGGAGGAGGCCCAGCCTCCTCTATTCGATGTACGTCAGCCCCATCGAGGAGGAATATTATAGCCGCCATAAAGTCCCTCCCTAATGTGGGCAAATTGATATTTCCAGTGGAGGGTGAGTTCCGATGGGTCTCTCAACATCGCTTATGGACTTGTCGGCGGAGACCCTAACGGAGCATGTGGATCGTAGCCCCGCTTCCCTTAGATACTCATCCAGGCGTAGGCGTCTATATGTCCCCTCCGATGCGCTTCTCCTCCGCCAGCTCCTTCGGTGATGCGACCACCAGGGAGCCTCAACCCTTTGAGAGCACAGCCCTATAACCTGCGGGGCTAACGGTGATGACAACGCTTTAACCGGTGGGGGGAATCATCTATCGGTGAAACCTTTGGAGACTCCATTCCCATTGATCAGGGTTGAGGGAGACCCCTATAGCTGTGGGGTTCAACACGGCGAGAAGGCCCGTGAGTTGGTTAGGAGGAACGTCGAGTATTACGTCGATCTCTGGGGTAGGAACCTTGGCCTAAGCCGTGAGAGGATCGCTGAGCGTGGAGCCGAGATTCTAAAAGCCATAGGGGAGTTCTCCCCCGATCTCCTAGAGGAGCTCCGTGGAGTCGCTGAGGGGGCTGATGTCCCCCTGGAGCTTTTGGCCGCCATAAATGGTCGATATGAGGTTGTCTGGTCCGAGATGAGGCCTCAGTGCACATCTCTTGCGGTTCTCCCAGAGGCCTCGGCGGATGGCCATACGCTGCTGGCTCAGAATTGGGATTACCTACTCGGCGTCCAGGATGGATGCATACTCCTCGACGTGGAGGAGGAGGGGAGGCCCAGGATACTGATGCATACTGAGGCCGGAATAATCGGCCAAAAGGGCTTCAACTCCGAGGGTTTGGGCATCGTCGTCAATGCCCTCGTCTCAGACCAGGATCACTTCGAGGCCAATCCACCATTCTGGATCGTCTGCCGTGAGATGCTCCGATGCAGAAGAATCTCCGAGGCGATGAAGGTCTTCCTAAATGCATCGAGATCGGTTTCATATAACGTCCTCCTCACCCAGGCTGGGGGATTCGCCGTCGACCTCGAGGCCACGCCGCTGGATGTCTCCATACTCACCCCGAGGGAGGGGTTGCTGGCGCATACAAACCACCTCATAGGGCCGAGAGCCCTGAAGGTGAGGGATATCTTCGTAAGGCGATACCCAGACTCCATCTACAGACTCTATAGGGTTAAGACCGCCTTGGAAGCCGAGTGGGGTGAGATAACTGTTCAGAGCGTGATGGAAATCCTCCGAGACCACTATGGTAAGCCCCACTCCGTCTGCTGCCATCCAGACCCAGAGGAGCCTGAGGACTTCAGGGGTGCAACCCTCGCCTCAATCATCATGGACCTCGATGAGAAGAGGATGCACATAACAAAAGGGCCACCTTGCCAAGCAGATTATGGAGAGATAAAAATTTAGATTAAATTAAAATGCTCCAAGGAGATACCCCATATTGATATATTGGAATATCCGCAGCAAATAGCGCTCCTATTCCTTTTTCATTGGAGCGTAAGTACCTCCTAGAGAACTCTATATAAGAGTTTCTTATTAATTCTGGTGCAGCTTTTCCTAATACATGCACCTCAAATTGTGAATATACATTGAAGTCTCTTTGTTCTATCATAGGTTTTATCTCTTTACTATAAATATATTCTAATACTTCTGTATGGTGATCAGCACTATAAATAAATTCGCTATCATGCTCATCAATAAAAATTACGAATTTTCCCACGATTGTGTTTTTTAGATTCATATGATGGGTTCAATAATCTAAGATATGATGCTTTTATATTTAATGATGGTGAATCTATTATAAATTCTCTAACAGGCCCTATAGAGGACATATGTCTCAGTCTATTAATCTTAGAAGCGTAAAAAAATAATCTACGTAAATCCCAACAATAAATTCCCATTTCAAAATAACGATTGATCTCACTTGGTAATTTAGTAAAATTTGTGATGATAAGACCAGAACTTATATTATGCAACGTTGGGTCTTCACATAATTTCGCTTCTTCAATATCTTCTAGAAGCTGCTTTATATCAGATATTCTTATATCTCTTTGTTTTATACTTACTGCGATTATATCTTCAGATGGAGGAGAAAAAATTGGTTTTTGTAAAAAACATTGGTTTTGTGGCTCAGGTTTAGGTATACCAATAAATTTAATAACCTTATCTATGTTAGGATGTATCACATTCTCTCGCAATATTGAGTATCCTAAGGCTTCTAATAATTTTTTAACGTCTCTTTCAGCAGAGCTACCGATATACGGAGCTAAATGCCCCGTCAAACTAGCCACCTTAAGTGCTTGGAAGTTTATAATAATGCCATAAATTATCTTTCTTTATTCTTCTTAAAAATCCCCTTTTAACTAATCTACGTAGATATGTTGAAACAGCTGCAGGATGGTCCGGTACTGCATTAACCTCAAGAGCTTTCATAACCTCAGCCACTGATCTTGGTTTTTTGCCCCAATCTTGTTCAAAAAGTGCCATTATATTCTCCATCGTACTTCTAGAGGGCCTTATTACTGGAATTTCCTCTGTTGGGGCTTCTTCTATTTCTTCTACTGTTGGTATTTCCTCAGGTGAAATCTCCTCCAATATGCCAGATGATTGTAATTTTTCATTTAATTTTTTTTAGAAAGAAAATTATGTTATCTATTTCAGACGTCAATTCAGATAAAGTTCCTTTAATTTCTAACTCGTAAGTGTCTCCCTTTATTTTAAAAGTAACAATTTTATTGTCATTCATTTTAATCACCTATTTTCTCACGAGCCTCATCTAAAATAGATCCAATCATAGAAAATATAACCGCATATTCTCCTCTATTTATCATTCTTATTTTTCCCTCTCTTTTAAGTTCTGTTATTCTAGCAGAAATAACGGCTTTTGAAATACCCAATTTTTTAGATAGTTCTTCTAATGTAGCAGATGGGCTTTCTACCAATCCCAATTCCGATGCAAAATATTTACCACATAAGTATAATGATATTAAAAGTCTGTCTGTTAATTTTGATCTAGATACAAGAATTAATGGTTCACCAGTATCCTTATCTATTCCTAGGATTCCCTTTGCTTTTTCAACCAGCGCCTTTGCTCTTTTAGTTTTATCTATAAGCAACTCCTCGTAGATTTCCCTTACTGACATCCTATACAAAATTTAATACAGCGCTGATTTATAAATTTTCACGTGATTTAGGAAATGTACGTATTATAAGAAAACTTGTGAAATTATTAAAGATTAACTCCAATTTTTGCCTAAATTTTAGTGGAACCTTCTATACCGACCTCTCCGATCATTGGAGTAAATCGAGTAGCTATTGCTCATCAGAAGTTCCTCTTATTTTAAAGAGGAAAACCTCGCATTAGTTCCTTAATGGCTTATCAATATCCCTTCTTTCCCCTCACCGCAGCAATCCATAAAAGATTAAAGACGCCCCAGAGAAAATCATGATATGATTCCATTCCAGGTTCAGAGGTTCATATATCGTCCAGGTCGTAGGCTCTACGGCATAACTGTTGAGGCATTCTCAAAGCCTGGCGTTTTGGCATCGATCTCATCGATTATGGCTGAGAGGGGTTTAGACATATTGTATTCCACAGCCATCGCCGTCGAGGCGGGTGAGCGTGGAGGCATCATATTCCTCATAGACTTCACAGACTCCGATGTGACTCCTCAAGCCATCGCCGAGGAGCTTAAGGCCCTCGACTTCGTGGAGGATGTCATCCTCATAGAGCCGGTCGTCGACGGCTTCCTCATCGACGACGCCACATTCCCGATAATGCTCGGTCGAAGGAGGGCACTAATCCTCGACAATGGGATGCTCCGAGGCATATTCGTCTCCTTCAGGGAGCGCCTCGGCAGTGGAGGTGAGGCGATGCTATACCACCTCGGCCTCGAGGCAGGTCGGAGCAGGGGGCGCCACGCAGCTATGTCGGCTCAGAGGCTGGGCATCAAGAGCCTTGATAAGGGGTTGGAGACCGTTGCGAGGGCCCTGAAGGCCCTCGGCTACGGCATAATAGAGTTCATGGAGCTCCAGGAGAACCCTCCAAGGGCGAGGGTTAGAGTATATAACTCCATAGAGTGCGAGCTTGGCCGTGGAGCTGGGCATCCCTTCAGCCAGTATATTAGAGGCCTCATAACGGGTATAGCTTCAGAATTCTTCAAGAGGGAGATGACCGCCAGGGAGGTTAAGTGCATAGCTATGGGAGACCCCTACTGCGAATTCGAGCTCCAGCCGAAGGGATCAACCACATAACCTTATAACATCTCCATGAGGCTTAGCCATAGGGAGCCATTATGCCGAGAGCCTTAGAGATCGAAGACCTATCCAGGTTTATCATAGTCTCCGATCCCCAGGTCTCCCCTGAGGGGGACTCCATAGCCTATGTGGTCACGAGGGTTGATGATGGGAAGGATGATTATAGGGCCTCCATCTGGATCGTGGACTCCGAGGATGGAGAGGAGATCGGCGTCGTGGAGGATGGGCGATGCCACCATCCAAGGTGGTCGAGGGGTGGTCGAAGCCTCCTCTATCTCTCCGATAAGGGCGTCGAGGGTGGAGGCGTAGCCCTATGGATGTGCGATGAGGCTGGAGCCTCAAGGCGTCTTATAGCAGTCTTCAAAGGTGGGGTGGAGCAGCCCCTATGGATCGATGATCGCCATATAGGGTTCCTGACCAGGGTAGGTGAATGCGATGAGCGTGTAAGGGTCATCGACCGAATACCATTATGGTTTGACGCCGTAGGCTTCATCCACCATCTACGCAGACAGCTCCACATCGTCGACGCCTATACGGGGATGGTTAGGCCTCTAACTCCAGGGGAGTTCAACGTCGTCTGCCACGCCCCCTCCCCAGACGGCCGTAGGGTTGCCTATGCTTCTTCCATCGATGAACTCGACCCCAGGAAGATGGGCTTAAAGGTCTTGGACATCGAGTCTGGGGAGCATCGGGAGCTCCTGAGGGGATTCTACATAGAATCACTCTGCTGGATCGACGGCCAAGTTGCCTTCATCGGAAACGACCTCCATAGGGGATACTCGTCGCATAACACCCTCTGGATCATAGACCCCGATGATGGAGAGCCCATAAACCTAACAGGACACCTCGACAGGGGATGCTCCAGACGAATATACTATGACATGAGAAGCCCCTACGCAACATATCCAGGAGTCATCCAAGACGGCGGATACCTCTACTTCACCCTCTCAGAAGGGGGGCGACACAACCTATATCGGATGAAGCCAGACGGCCAGCCGGAGGCCATAGTCGAGGGAGACCTATCCGTCGATGAATACTCCGCCTCCAGCGGAGTGGTCGCATACATAAAGGTGACGGCCACCACACCGGGGGAGCTATGGGTCTGGGAGGCTGGGGAACATAGGGCCCTAACCAGCTTCAACGACCCCCTCCTCAGAGAGCTGAAGCTAAGCACCCCTCAACGCATAGAGTTCAAGGCCTCCGACGGCGCAGCCATCGAGGGATGGATGCTCAAACCCATCGACTATGAGGAGGGTAAGCGCTATCCAATGATCATAGACATCCACGGCGGCCCGAAGAGCAAGTATGGATACAGCTTCATGTTCGAGCATCAACTCTATGCGGCCAGGGGATACGTCGTCCTCTACACAAACCCCCGGGGGAGCGACGGATACAGCGAGGAGTTCGCAGACATCAGAGGCCGATACGGGACGAGGGACTACCAAGACCTCATGGAAGCCGTAGACCACGTCCTCAAGCACTACGACTTCATAGACCCCAAACGCCTCGGGGTGACAGGCCTATCCTACGGAGGCTACATGACAAACTGGATAGTCACCCATACAGACCGTTTCAGGGCGGCCATAAGCCAGAATGGCATAGCAGATTGGAGAAGCTTCTACTGGACGACGGACATAGGATTCTACTTCGCCCCAGACCAGATTGGGGGCACACCCTGGAGCAACGAGGAGGCCTACAGGGAGAAGTCCCCGATCACCTATGCACCCAACGTGGAGACGCCCACGATGTTCGTGCACAGCCTCCACGACTACAGATGCTGGATAGACCAATCCATAGGCCTATACACAGCTCTCAAAGCCCTGGGAAAGGAGACCAGACTGGTGTTGTTCATGGAGGGGAGCCACGTCTTCCGCAGCTTAGCAAAGCCGAGCATAAGGAAGGAACGCCTAAAACAGATGCTGAAATGGTTCGATAAACACCTCAAGGATTAATTTTTTTGATCCTGCCATCCATTTTGTTCCTAAAGGGATAAATATCTTTGTTCCCTTTTCCCTTAAGCTATGGGCCTTAAGGTATATCTGGACGAGGATCTGGAGCGTCGTTTTAGGAGACTTGCCATGGAGGCCTATGGCTACGGCAGAGGGGCTCTAAGTAGGGCTGCTGAGGAGGCGATTAGGATGTGGATCGCGGGTTGGGAGGAGGCCGTCGGCGTGGAGGTGCCTGAGGACCCCGTAGAGGCGATTAGGGGTCTGCTTAAGGGCGTGGGGAAATCGGGGGTTGAGCTTCAACATGAGGCGAGGAGAATCAGGATTGAGAGATTTAGGGGAGGGTGAGCTTTACTTCATAGATTCAAACATCTTCTTAGAGCTGGAGCTTGATGAGGAGCACGCCGCGGCCTGCGGAGCTCTCCTAAGAGCGCTGAGAGACGGCGCCCTGAGGGGTGTAACAACCCTCTTCCACATAGATTCCATCCTGATCGTCATGGAGCAGTATGGAGGGGGGCCGAGGGAGCTCCGCCTCTTCCTCTCTTCCCTCCTAGCCTATAAAGGGCTGAGAGTGCTCCCCCTCTCCCTCCCAGACAGGATCAGGGCAACTGGATATATGGAGCAACTCGACCTCGACTTCGATGACGCCCTCACCTACCATGCGATGAGAAAGCTGGGTGTAAAGAAAATCGTATCCTATGATCATGACTTCGATAAAATAGCTGAGATAGAGCGAATCGAACCGGAGTTTTTCATCGAAGAGACATAAAGTATCCTAAAGACCTAAATAATGCTTTTTCAAGTGTGGGTTTTCGAGGAGTTCTTGGCCCCCGCCTTCGAGGACTATTCTCCCGTTTTCGAGGACGTAGGCGTAGTCTGCTAGTTCGAGGGCGTGTTGGACGTGCTGCTCTACGAGGAGGATGGTTATGCCTCTTTGTTTGAGTGTCTTTATGACTTCGAAGACCTTCTCGACGATCATTGGTGCTAGGCCGAGGCTTGGCTCGTCGAAGAGGAGCATCTTCGGCTCGCTCATTAGGGCTCTGGCTATGGCGAGCATCTGGGCTTCTCCGCCGCTTAGGGAGCCTGCGAGTTGCTGTTCACGTTCACTGAGGATTGGGAAGAGTTGATGTATGAATCTGAGGTTCTTCTCTATTCGTTGTCGGTCTTTTATTGTGTAGCTTCCCATCATGAGGTTCTCCTTTACGGTGAGGTTTGGGAATAGGCCTCTGCCCTCGGGGACTGTTGATATGCCGAGCTTCTTGATGGTGTGGGGTGGTCTTCCGGTTATGTCATGGTCTTCGAAGAGAATTTTGCCGCTTAGGGGTCTGAGCAGTCCGCTTATGGTTTTTATCAGCGTCGTCTTCCCAGCTCCGTTTGGCCCTATGATGGAGACGAGTCTCCCCCTCTCAACTTTGAAGGCGACGTCCCAGAGGACTTGAACCCTCCCATAGGCGACGTTTAACCCCTCAACCCTCAGACTCATATCCGTCTCTCCCCCAGGTAGGCCTTTATTACGGCCTCATCCTCATAGGCCTCCTCGGGCTTGCCCTCGAATATCTTCTCGCCGTGATGTAATACGATGATGCGCTCCGACACCCTCATGATGAATCTCATTATATGCTCTATGAGGCAGACGGTTATATGCCGCTCCTCGTTGATTCGGTGCATCATCTCTATGATGTCATCTATCTCCCCAGGGGTCAGCCCCGCCACGGCCTCATCGACGAGCAGCAGCCTCGGCCTCGTCGCAAGGGCCCTCGCGATCTCGGTGAGCTTCAACTGTATTAGGTTGAGCTCCTTCCCATAGCGGTCTCTGAGCTCCTCTATGCCGACGAACTCCAGGACGTCGTCGACGATGTCGTTCACCTCCTCCTCATCCTTAGCTCTGAGGTAGGCTCCAACCCTCACCGCCTCCTCGACGGTCAGCTCTGGGAAGGGTTTGACTATCTGGAAGGTTCTCGCTACGCCCATCCTTGCGATCCTATGTGGCGGCAATCCCGTTATGGTTTGGCCATCGTAGATGACCTCCCCCTCCTCCGGTTTTAGGAAGCCTGTGATGACGTTGAAGAGCGTAGTCTTCCCAGCTCCGTTTGGCCCTATGATGCCTATGATGGCGCCCTCCTCGACGTTGAAGGATACCCTGCTGAGGGCTGTGAGCCCTCCGAACCTCTTGGTTACGCCCCTAACCTCCAGTATTGGTTTAGGCAACCTCCATCCTCCTCCTAGCCGTGATCCTATGCCATAGGCTGTCAAGCCATTCCCCTATGCCCCCTGGCTTGAAGAGGACTATGAGCATGAGGATTATGGCGAAGAGTATCTGGTGTAGCCCAGGTATGTAGCCTCCGAATCTCACCCTCAGATACTCAGCTACGGCGAGGAGTATAACTGCGATTATTGGGCCTCCAGCTATGGAGCCGAGTCCTCCGACGATTCCTAGGATGGCGGTCTGGATGCTTATCCAGGAGTCGAAGAGGACTGGGTGGACGTAGCCGAGCATCAATACGAATATGCCCCCTGTTAGGCCGACTATGAAGCTGTAGATTATCAATGCGTAGAGCTTGTATCTCCTGACATCTATGCCGAGCATCTCGGCTGCCTCCTCATTCTCCCTTATTGCGAGGAGGTAGTAGCCCAGCCTGCTATACCTGATCCTTATGTTGATGGCTATGGTGGCTGCGAGGAGGAGGGCTGACATGAGGTAGTAGTAGAGGTAGTTGCCTGGAAAGGTCAGATAGAACCAGGAGAAGCCGACTTTTGGGAGGTATCTCTCTATGGTTCCGCCGACGCTCTCCCAGACGAGGAAGAGCTTGTAGAGGATGACGACGAGGGCGAGGGAGGAGAGGGCATACCAGACCTCCCTCAGGCCGAATCTGAAGGTTGGGTAACCTATGGCGACGGCCAAAAGGGATGCGACGGCTCCGCCGAGGAAGATGCCGATCAGAGGCGTCACCCTGTAGAAGATGAAGAGGAGGCCTGTGACGAAGATCCCTATCCCATGGTAGGCTCCGGCTGCGAGATCCACCTGCCCTGCGAATCCCCCTATGATGTTCCAGGCGCTCACCATCGTCGTATAAAGCAGTATGAGGCTGGCGAGGAGGAGGTAGTAGTTGTTGAAGCCAAGGAGAGGGGGGATTATGGAGAGAACCCCGAGGCTTATCAAAGGCGCCAGTATGAGTCTGCGATCCATATCACCGCCTCCCGAAGAGGCCCTTAGGCCTGAACCAGAGGAGGAGGATGAAGAGGATGTAGATGGTGATCTCCCTGGCCCTCGGATCCCAGAAGGCCGCCGTGAAGGCGTCGGCTATGCCGAAGATGATGCCTGAGAGCAGTATCCCCGAGACCCCTCCGAGGCCTGCCATGGCGACGACGGACCATGTGAGCAATCCATATATGAGGCCTGTCATGGGGTTCACCGGCTGGAAGGTCAGGAGGATGCCGCCTGCGAGGGCTACGATGCCTATGCCGAGGGCGCAGGTCAACATGTTGAGGTTTCTGACGTTGACGCCCATCAGGGCTGCTGAGTCGAGGTCGTCGGCCAGCGCCCTCATCGCTATCCCGGTTTTGGTCTTGGTGAGGAAGAGGTGGAGGATGAGGAAGGTGGCTATGCTTATGAGCATCCCCGTCAACCTGTCGGCTGGTATGAGTAGTGGACCCAATCGATAGGAGTATCCGAGTAGGGTTCGGGGTATGCTCTTAGGCTCGGCATGCCAGACGGCGAGGGCGAAGTTTCTCAGCAGCACCAATAGGCCGACGGTGACGGCGATCTGTGATAGGGGTGGAGCCCTTATGATCTTGTGGAAGATGGCGAGGTAGACGGCCACTCCGAGGAGGAAGAAGGCGGGGAAACCTATGATGGGCGTCAATATGGGGTCGAGCTTGAGGGAGACCCCTAAGAAGTAGGAGATGTACATCGCCAGCATTATGAAGTCTCCATGGGCGAAGTTTGTGAGGTTTACGACGCCGAAGATGAGTGAAAGCCCTATGGCTGCGAGGGCGTATATGCTACCCAGGAGAACTCCGAAGATGAGGTTCTGGAGTAGCAGAGTTGGAGATAACATTCAAACGAGAGATGGGCTCCCATATAAATAAAATCTTTCCAGACCCTGGATCAGAGATTTATATTCCACCTACGATTTATAATTTGGAGATAGATATGGCCGAGAGGAGGATAACCCCGATAGATATCGTCGTCATAATCCTCCTCATCGTCAACATCGCCGTCTCAGCCGTCGCCATCAATACCGCCTCGAAGGCCGCATCGATGGCTGTGAAGGCCATGGAGGAGATCTCAACCCTCTCCGAGGAGGTCTCCAGCGGCTTCAGCGACGTGATGGAGGGGATGGAGACCCTCTCGGAGCAGATGGGGGAGATCACGGGAACGGTGGCCGAGCTGACGAAGGCCCCGACGCCTGGTGAGAAGTTCAAGCTGAAGGAGATCAAGATCGGCCTCGTCGAGCCTCTAACCGGCGGCTACGCAGTCTTCGGAACCGAGGCGAAGCAGGCGGCTGAACTCATAATCGAGGACATAAACAGTAAGGGTGGCATAGTCAACCTGAAGGGTGCGAAGCTCAAGCTCGTCGTAGAGGATAGCAAGAGCACCGTCGACGGCGCAAAATTGGCGGCTGAGAGGCTGGTCCACGTGGAGAAGGTTCCCATAATCGTCGGAGCCTACATCAGCAGGCATACTGGAGGTATGCTCGACATCACAGAGCCTGCTAAGGTAATCGTAGTCGCCGACGCCCTCGTCGACTATCTAACAGAGCAGGGCGACTACATCTTCAGGGCCTGTCCGAAGAACTCGGCTCACGCCGTGACGAACGTCAACTTCGTCTATGAGATGCTGCGTAGAGCTGGAATAGACCCAGGCACCGTCAGGATCGCCGTCCTCAACGAGGACTCCATCTTCGGCAAGCTAGGCGCCCTGGCGGCGATGGAGAGGGCTGCGACGCTGGGGATGAACGTCGTAGACCACATCGAGTATCCCTGGGACATCGCAGATATGACGCCGATAGTCAGCAAGCTGATGGAGGAGGATATCGACGTCGTCATCATCCACCCCTACTTCGGCGACGCCCTCCTCTTCGCAAAGGCTGTCCACGACCTAGGCTGGAAGCCGATGTTCATCGCAGGTCAGGGAGCCTGCGGATTCGCAGACCCAAAGTCCATAGAGTCGGGCGGCGAGACGGTTGAGTATATAACGCAGACCTACAGCTACTCCTGGGCGAGGAACACGGCCTACAACAACTGGTTCGTCTCGGAGTTCGAGAAGCGCTATGGGAAGAAGCCAACAGAGGCGGGGGGCATAGTCTCCTACAGCCTCTGGACGATAAAGGAGGCCCTGGAGCTCTACGGGGAGATGTTCCCAGAGGATGAGACCCTAGACCCAGACCATCTAAGGGAGGCCTTCATGGCCGTTGAGATCACCTCTGGGCCGGCCGCCGACCTCTACCCGACTGGTCGAATAGAGTTCGATGAGGTTGGGGACAACGCCTATGGTGGAGCCGTCATCTACCAGGTCATAGAGGGTGAGGCCTACCTCGTCTGGCCCATGGCTGGAGCCCAGAGGGAGGCAGTCTTCCCAAGACCAGACTGGACACCACCAAGCTAAAAACCACCCTTTTTATCCTCTTAACCTATTTCCCTAACTTTTCTTCATCGCTCTTGAGAGGTAGATGTCCATTAGGTCGTTTAGGTCTAGGTATTCTATTGTGATGTGGGCCTCGTATCGATGTCTGAAATCCTCATCGGCGACGTAGATGGGCTTCCCCTCTCTGATGACTCTCATAGCTAGGTCGACTCCAGCCTTGTCTAGGATGAGGATGTCAACCCTATCGGCTGGGATGTTCAGCCTGTCAGCGATCCTCACTGCCATCTCCACCTCCTCCATAACGCCTATCGGTCTTCCGTAGAGGAGGGCTATATCGTAGTCGCTATCCTCATCGGCGTCTCCCCTGGCTCTGCTGCCGTAGAGATATGCGAGGAGAATCCCCTCGGATTCGAAGAGCTCCCTGAGGGATTTAAGCTCCTCCACCTCTCCCTCAGGGTCTATGCCCCTCCTCTCAACCTCCCCCATCAACCTCCCAGCCATATCCTCGACGCCTGGGAGTAGAGCCTCAACAATCTCCATCAACTCCTCCCCGCTCATCCTCCTATATGCGTGGGCTAGGAGATTCCTAGACCTTGCGACCCTCCCTACAAGCTCAGCATCCCCCTCATCTAGGATTCCCCCCTCCCTCAGGATGATTCCAAGCTCGGCGTAGGAGCTGGGCTTCCTCAACCCAAGGGTTGAAGCCAACATCGAGAGGGCGTCGAGCAGATTCTGGAGGGCCGAATAGGTCTCCCATCTAAGGGCTGAGAGATGAATCTCATCGCTAGGCTTTATACCCCTAGCCCTCCCAGCCGACTCAACGGCCATGGAGAGAACCCTAACGATCTCCATCAACCAACCCAACCAATGATACACCCACGCCCTAAAAGACTCTTCCATGGAGGAAAAAGGTTAGAGTAGTCCAGCCTCTCTCAGGGCTGCCTCTATCTCCTGTCTCGCCTCCTCGTCAACCGGAATCAGTGGGCTTCTCGCCCTTCCGGCTTTTCGACCCAGAATTCTCAACGCCTCCTTGGCCCTCGCTGGCATGTCTCCTTTCCCCACGGCCCTCCAGATGGGCAGCAACCGTCTATGGAGCTCCACCCCCCGTTTGAGGTCTCCGTCTTTGGCTGCCTCCCATAGGTCGAGGCATAGCTCTGGGGCGATGGTGCAGATGGCCGCTATGGCTCCTCTGGCTCCGAGGATGAAGCTGGCCAGCAGCACATCGTCGAGGGCTGACATTATGGGTATTCGATGCCCTAAGGCTTTGATCATGTCTGCGAGGCCGTGGATGTCGCCTCCGCTCTGCTTTATGCCCCTGATGGCCTCAACCTCGTCGACGAGTCTAACAGCCAGCTCAACGGAGATGGTGTTCCAGGGTATGACGTTGTAGATGACGATGGGTAGGCCCACAGCGTCGGCTATACGCCTATAGTAGTCGATGTTCCCCTCATCCGTCGGCTTGAAGACGTAGTGAACCGGCGTAACCATCAGCCCGTCAGCCCCAGAGGCCTTGGCTGCGAGGCCGAGGGCTATTGCGACGTTGGCCGAGTTGGCTATCACACCCGTTATTAGGGGGACATCCTTACCGGCTTCGTCTCTGACGATCTCGGTGATCCTCCCCACCTCCGCTGGGGTCATCGAGTAGCCCTCACCGGTGCTACCGCAGACGACGAGGCCGTGGACGCCCACCTCCAACAGGTATCGAACCTCGCTTCGCAGAGCCTCCTCATCGATCTCCTCACGTTCATCGAAGGGCGTCAACATCGGAGGCATGATCCCCTCAAGCCTGAACACCAGAACACCTCCAGGTAACACTCCCCCTCAGGAGTTAAGAGTTTATCCATAATTATCCTTAAATATGTTGATTATGTAAATTCACATATGCCAAGTATTACACTATCCATACCAGAAGACCTATATAGGCGTATGAAGGGCCATCCCGAGGTTAAGTGGAGTGAGGTGGCTCGTAAGGCCATCATCGAGTATCTAAAGCGGATCGAGGAGCCGAGGATAGTCCCCTCCGAGGAGCTCCTCGAGGAGCTTGGAGAGGAATTCGCCAGGGCCCTATCGGAGATCAGCCTTGAGAGAGCCATAAGGCATTATGAGATGATGAGGGAGAGGGGATGGGAGAGGTTCTCTACGATACGAGCAGCCTGATCGAGGAGGCCAAATCTGGAGTTAAGGAGCTGAAGGCCTTCACAACCATCCTCAACATAATAGAGTTCCCAAAGGCACTGGATATGCGGGGGCTGAGGATAATCTATCCAACCTATGACGACTATAAATTGGCGATCAAGCTATCGATGAATCTGCTTAAGAGGGGGAAGCCAGTCCCAGCGATAGACATCCTCATCGCCGCCATAGCCGTGAATAACAAGATGACCTTGAAAACTAGGGATAGGCATTTCGAATCGATCAGGAGGGTGGAATCGAGGCTTAAGATGGAGTGAAAACCGGAAAAGGCTTAAATCTCTGCTGTAGGGAGTGTTATTCGGCTGGGCTGGAGGGCTGAGAATATTGTGTTGTATCCTCCAAGGCTGAATCGGCCTTCTTCGACGATTAGCCCAGCCCTGATTAGGTTCTTTGTGGAGGTGTTCTGGATTGTTGAAGCTATATGACACCCTGACCAGGGAGAAGAGGCCATTCGTCCCCCTGGAGCCTGGGAAGGTTCGGATGTATGTCTGCGGCCCAACGGTGTATGCCGAGCCCCACATAGGGAACTTCAGGCTCTTCGTCATGGGCGACATCGTCCGGAGATGGCTGGAGTATAGGGGATACGACGTCTTCTACGTGATGAACATCACCGACATCGACGACAAGACCATAAGGGACTCAGGTCGAGAGGGCGTATCCCTAAAGGAGTTCACGGAGCGCTATACGAGGGTCTTCCTACAGGGCCTGGATAGGATGAACATCAAGAGGGCGACCCTCTATCCAAAGGCGACGGAGCATATCGACGACATGATCAGGTTTATAGAGGGGCTGCTCAAGAAGGGGTTGGCCTATGTGGCATCGGACGGCGTCTACTATGACATCGACAAGTTTCCAGGGTATGGGAAGCTGAGCCGCATCGACCTCTCGAAGGTGCGTAAGACCGAGAGGATGCTGGCCGATGAGTATGATAAGGAGTCTCCACAGGACTTCGCCCTATGGAAGCGTTCGACTCCGGAGGAGCTGGAGAGGGGAATATACTACGATTCGCCCTGGGGGCCTGGACGCCCAGGGTGGCATATAGAGTGCAGCGTCATGTCCCAGAAGTATCTCGGAGAGACCCTCGACATACACATGGGAGGTGAAGACCTGATCTTTCCGCATCATGAGAATGAGATCGCCCAGAGTGAGGGGCTAACCGGTAAGCCCTTCGTCAGATACTGGCTTCACGTCGCCTTCCTCAGGATCAGGGGTGAGAAGATGAGTAAGAGCCTCGGCAACATCATAAGGATCGGCGAGGCCCTACGGGAGTATAGCCCAGATGCGCTGAGATACTTCTACCTATCAGCCCACTATCGACGCCAGATCGACTACACAGACGAGGTGATGGAGGGAGCTGAGGCAGCGGTTAAACGATTGGGGAACACCCTAAGCATCGTTGAGGACGCCCTCAGGCAGCCGGATGTGAAGCTCAGCTACGGCGTCGAGGAGGAGCGATTCCTTAGGGAGGTTAAGGCCCTCAGGCTGAGATTCGAGGCCTCTATGGATGATGACCTAGACACCCACGGCGCCCTCGACGCACTGCACGCCATGTCCAGAACCCTAAACACCTATGCGGAGGGAAGACCAAACAAGGGCATCCTCCTAAAAGGCTATGAGACCTATAGGGGGTTGCTGAACACCCTCGGCCTATTGGAGCGGAGGGCTGAGGCCCCAGAGCTCCTCGGGAAGGCCCTAAGTGTCTTGATTGAAGTTAGGGAGAGGCTGAGGGCTGAGAGGCGCTACGACCTATCAGACTGGATCAGGGAGGAGCTCCAGGGCGTGGGCATAGTCCTCGAGGACACACCTAAGGGGACGAGATGGAGGATCGAAACTTAAAGATGTAAATGGGCTCCCTCTCACATCGAAAGCCAGAAATCCACTCATATTACTTTAATTCCTTATACATTACAGCATCAAATCCCCAGGGCCTTTCGATTCTATCCTTCATTTCAAAACTCAGCTTCTTATAGAAGTTGATCGCCCAATAAGCTCCCTCAGGTGTAACCAGCCACAATCTTTTCAATCCAATCCTCTTAGCCCTATCCTGAATAAACTTGATTAAAGCCGTGCCGATGCCTCTCCTCTGATACTCTGGTAGGACATAAACCCACCTAATCCTACCTGAATCCTCAGATTCGACGTGGAGAGCTGCAACGCCGACTATTTCACTATTCAATCGATAAACATAGAACTCCATGACTTCAAAATCGTGCTTAAGTTCTTCGATTGTTAAGATTGGGCTTTTGAAATACTCCTTTGGAATGATTTTACTGAAGGCTTCACGGTTGCTGATGTTGATTACATCAAGTATTTTATTGAGATCATTGCTTGAAGCCCTCTCAATCATCGGCTTCATCTCCTCCTTGATTAGCTTTTAAAGGGTGTCTAAGCGATAGGTTTTTCTACTCGGCTCGTGAAGGATGGAGTCGCATCGGGATGAGGGCTAACTATAGGGAGCTGTTGAGGGGTAACGTCGGCGTAATGGCCTTCACCTCCGGCCTCTGGACCCTTATGGGTCAGCTTGTCTGGCCCTTCTGGCCGCTTTATGTCCTGGGGCTTGGGGGTGGATACTTCGATATAGGCCTCATATCGGCTGTCGGCTCCCTCTGCGGCGTCGTCCCATTCCTCCTCGGCGGCTATATGGCTGATGCCCTCGGGCGTAAGCGTATGGTCTATACGCTTAGCTTCGTCCTCTCCTCCAGCGCCCTGATAAATGCCTTCGCCCCAGATTGGAGGTGGCTCATCGCCTCTTCGATCCTCTCCTCCATAGCCATAGGCTTCAGGGGGCCCGCCTTCAACGCCATCATAGCCGACTCGACGAGGGATGAGGATCGAGCTGAGGCCTACGCCCTCCTCAGCATAATTCCACCCCTCTTCGGCCTGGCCTCACCCTACTTGATGGGCCTCTACATCGACAGAGTAGGCGTCGTCAGGGCTTTGAGGCTCGGCTACCTCCTCCTCTTCGCCTCCTCCTTCACAGCCTCAACGCTTAGGCTTCTACTCCTGAAGGAGACCCTCCCAGCGGAGGAGAGGAGAAGCGTCAAGGCGTCGACGATCCTCAGGGACACCCTGAGGGGGATGGGTGAGACGCTGAGGATCATGCCGAGGGAGCTATGGGTGCTAATCGCCGTGGCATCCTCCTTCAGCTTTGGAGCCGCCGTCGGAGGCCCCTTCTGGGTAAACTACGCAACCGAGGATGTCATAGGCCTATCGAAGGCCGAGTGGGGGCTGGTCTCAACGGCTATAAGGGTTGTCGCCCTCACTCTGGTTTTCCCCTTCGCCATAGCGGCCGATAGATGGGGGCGGATCCGCCTCGTTCTAATCTCCCTCATCCTAAACCCCCTCATCCTCCTCGGCTTCATATATAGCAGAGGCTTCCTCCACGTCCTCCTCATAGGGATCATGGGCGCTGTATCGAGCAGCCTCTCAACGGCTGCAAGTCAAGCCCTCTTCGTCGACTACTCGCCGAGGGAGCATAGGGGGAGGATAAACGCCATCCTCGGAGCCCTCGGCGTGGTTCAGAGCCTAACCCCCTGGGCTCAGCCAGGCTCCATCATAGGGGCTGTTGGAAACCTCATAGGTGGAGCCCTCTACGGGAGATGCTTCCAGCTCCCCCTCTACGTACAGGCTTCGGCCATGGCCCTCTCAGCCCTAATAGCTCTCATAACTTTAAAAGAAGAGAAGGAGTTAAGTGCCATCACTTATAAGGATTGATCGTTATATATTCCTTTACTTTAGGTTTAAGGAACTTATAGAATTTAATGGTTGTATTAATTATCCAATTTTTAAATTCATCTGAGATTTGGAGTATATCTCCTTCAAACTCTCTTTTGACGTATAATCTTGCATTAGTCTTTCCCCATTTTTCTTCAAAATATAAACTTTCATTTAACTTCTGCTCTATTTCATCTTTCTGGCTCATAAACCATCTAATAGCATTTCTATTATATGTTGCATCTTTTGGTTTCTCAAAGTGCAGTCCTATTTCAAACCAACCATTTATACGTCTATGAACCCACCATTCAAAATGCATATAATAGATTCTTATACTTTTTTCTATCTTAAGCCATTGAACACGATCTTTTGAAGCAGGTCTTTTTGGTATGTTCGGCATAGCTTCAAATAATCTATCTAGAAGTTCTTTCCAAAATTCATTCCATGCAGGAGTAGGGAAGGAGGGAGGCATGTGGATAGTATTAAAAAGATGTGCATGAATTTTTATGCCGACATTTTCGTGTTCAAAGGTTCTAAATTCTATGATATCAATTTTAAATGGCGAACGCCATATTTTCATTGCTTTATCTAAATCAGGGTTTCTTTCATCAATTATAATAACAAGTCGTATTTCTTTCTCAAATAAATCAAATAAAAATTTATGGATGTGCTTTATATTTGCAGCCTCAAAATATGCCTTCTTAAATGGATCCTTATTTATGTTATTGTATAAGATATCAACAATTTTCTTTACCGTTCTTATGTTTTCTAGTGCGGTAGCAAATTTACTCATCTGAGCTACTATATGTTCATGAAGTGGATGGGTTGATAATTCATACTCCACTATATATAACTGAGGTCTATCATTTAAAATCAAAAGTATCCCATCTGGTTTAGTTCCTATACCTGCCTCCGTTCTTAGTTTAGGCTCTATATCAAAATATATGTGGTTGGGACCGAAGATATCCTTTAAGTGATCTTTTACTAATTCTGAGAAGACTCTCTCATTATTAGGTTTCCATAATTGATATCTGGTCCCATCTACGAGTAAAATGGTGCTCAATTCCTCCATATATTACTGAATTTTTAAGATATTTAAAAAATTAACGTTAAATTGGGATAAATTAAATCACTTAAATGAAATGTGGGAATCTCACTGGGGTGTCTTATAAAATGAAACAATCTTCCCTTGATTTTTATAAGGAATTAAGGCGACTCTTGGAGCAGATTCCCCCTGGGAGGGTGACGACGCCGAGGCTTTTGGCTGAGGCCCTCGGAGACGCCAGGGCCGTGAGAGCCGTCCTGGAGGCCTTGAGACGTGAGGAGTTTCGGTGGGCGAGGGGCCTCGTCGACGCTGGGGCTGAGAACCCCTACGGCGACTTCGAGTCCTCCAGACCCCTTGAGGCCCTGAGGAGGCTGCAGATGGAGCTCTCATCGAGGGTTGTGGAGTTCGACGACTTTGAGAGGGCTGAGCTCATCGGCGGCACCGACGTCGCATATAGGGGTGACGTGGCCTATGCTGTCTGCGTCGTCCTGGACGCAGATTTGAGGCCCATCGAGTCCTCCGAGGCCGTTGTGGAGGTCTCCTTCCCATATATCCCTGGGTATCTCGCCTTCAGGGAGGCTCCGGCTGTTGAGGAGGCTGTTAGGGGTGTGTCAGCCCTCGATGTGTTGATGGTGAATGGCCACGGCTTAGCCCATCCAAGGCGCTGCGGCCTGGCGACCCACGTCGGCGTCGAGCTGAACCTGCCGACGATAGGCATCGCAGCCCGAAGACTCGTGGGGCGTGAAGGTGAGCCGAGGGATGGCTGGACTCCGCTGATCCATAGAGATAGGGTTGTTGGAGCCGTCTTGAGGCGGAATGGTCGTGGGGTCTATGTCTCCGTAGGTCATAGGGTTTCGCTTCAGACGGCTGTTGAGCTGGCCTTGAGAACTCTACGTGATAGGCTTCCCGAACCTATTAGGTGGGCGCATAGGCTGGCGGGAGAGCTGAAGAGGGGATCGAAAGGATTTTATGAGCCACCCTGAACCTCCCATCGTCGATGTATATGAGGCTTAGGCCGAGCCCTAAGATGAAGACCCTTTATAGGCTGTATCTGTTGATCGTCGTCATCTTTGGAGTCGTAAGCTGGAGTATCCCCCTCCTCCTGCTTAGGCCGAGGTTAATTCTCGCCGTCGTCTATCTCCCAACGCTCATCACAGCCCCCTTCATCCTCTACTGGATCGAGAGATACTATGAGAGCATCACCTACGAGTTGGAGGAGGATTACATCAGGTGTAGGAGGGGGGTCTGGTGGAGGAGGGAGAGTCAAGTCCCCTACTACAGGGTGAGTGACATCCTCCTGAGGCAGGGCCCCCTCCAGAGGCGCCTCGGCCTTGCAAACCTGGATTTTCACACCGCAGCCCTCGGAGGGCAGGCTGGAGCCAGGGCGGAGGTCTCCTTCCTCCACATCGACGCTGAGAGGGGTGTGGAGCTGAGGGATGAGGCCCTGAGACGCATCGGAGTCCTCACTGGGAGGGAGAGGCGCAGCGTTGAGGAGCAGATGCTGGAGGAGCTCAGGGCCATAAGGAGGATTCTGGAGGTTCAGGGCAAAAAAAGAGGGTTAACCCCTCCTATAGACCTCGACGATATGCCTCAGGTTGCTCTCGGGCAGCGCCTTCAGGGTCTCAGCCATCAGCCTCGCCACATTCTCCAAGTCGCTGAGGGAGATGACCTCGTTAGGCGTATGCATATACCTATTCGGTATGGATATCAATCCCGTTATGGTTCCACCCCTCACAACCTGCAGGGCCCAGGCATCCGTCCCACTTCGGCCTGGTATCCCCTCACGTTGATATGGAATCCCCTTCTCCTCAGCTACCTTCATCATCAACTCCCATAGGGGTCTGGTGAAGTTTGCTCCCACGGCGATGACGGGGCCCTTCCCCAGCTCCACGCCCCCCACCCTCTCGGCTTCGACGCCTGGAGCCACTGCGTGGGTCACGTCGCAGGCTATGGCGCACCAGGGCTTCAGGTTGTATCCTGAGACCGTTGCACCCCTCAGCCCTATCTCCTCCTGAACCGTCGCCACCATGTGTATCTTCAAGCCTTCTGGGGCCTCGCCGTCGAGGAGCTCCAGAGCCTTGATCATGGAGGCTACGGCGCATATGTCGTCGAAGGCTGGGCCAATCAATAGGTCTCCATCGTCCTTACCCAGCCTCGTCAGCGTCGAATCGGGTGTAATGGGGCATCCAGGCTTGACGCCGAGTTTCTCAGCCTCCTCTCGGCTCCCAACGCCGATGTCTATGCGCATATCCTTAAACTCAACAGCCTTCTCCCTCTCTTTAGGCTCGGCGAGGTGAGCAGGCTTGGCTCCGACGACCCCTATGAGATAGTCATCCAATCCATCGCCGATCCAGACCCTAACCCTGATGCCGTAGACGACCCTTTGATCCCAGCCTCCGACGGGTGAGAAGTGTATGTAGCCCTTATCATCGATGTATCTGACCATGAACCCTATCTGGTCGTAGTGGCCTGCGATCATCACAGCCCTATCGCCTTCGCCGAGGGTTCCTATGACGTTGCCGATGACATCAACTGAAACCGAGTCGCAGAACCGCTTATAGTATTCAATTATCCTTCGGCGACGCTGATCCTCGAAGCCCGTGACGGCTGGAGCCTCCATTAGGTCTCTGAGAATCTCATATACCTCCAAGGCTTCCACCACGAGTGATATGGGTTCTAAGCGTTAAATCTCTGCTGCTCTACTCCGCCCCTCACGTCGTTGGAGGAAGAGTCTCTCCACCTCCTCCTTAACCTCCCCCGTATAATCCACGCCTCCCTCAAATCTCCCCGCCAGCTCCATCAGGGAGGGGTGTTCATCCCTTCTCCCCCGTCTTCACACCTTTGATGAGGTAGACCTTCCTCCGCTTTGGATAATGGATCGTGAAGGGTTGGAGCTCCACCTGTTTCAGGCCGAGCTCCTTGAGATGCTCCACAATCCTCTCAACCCTCCATCCAGATGCCCACCCCCTTCCAGGCTCTAAGAGGGCGAGGACTCCCCCCGGCTTGAGAACCCTAACCATCTCCCTCAGCGCCCTCGGCCAATCCCTTATGATGTGGATTGTGAAGCTGGCCACAACCCTATCGAAGTGGCCGTCTGGGTATGGTATCTCCCTCGCATCGGCTCTCCTGAACTCCACCTTATCGGCTACACCCTCGATCTCGGCGTTCCTCAAGGCGTTCTCCATGGTTGTTCCGCCTCCCATGGGCATCCAGATGTCTATGCCGACCACCTCACCCTCTCTCATCGCCTTTGCGAAGCCTATGGCGAGGAAGCCTGACCCCGTTCCAACGTCGAGGATTCGTTCACCGTCTCCAACTCCGACGGCCCTGATAAACTCCTCCCTGATGCGAAGCCTCTCCTCCAGGTAGCCTCCCCTACTCCAACCATAAGCCGACCATAGGAAGTAGATGGAAGGGAGGATCAGCAGATATAGGAGGGGTGAATAACGGAGTCCGGCGATGACTCCCACGAGGATGAGGGCGGCCCCCAACATGGCGTTGGAGACCACATGCCAGGTCGGAGAGCCATAGTTAGGTTTCTCAGCCATCGGGATGTCAGTCTCCATCGATCCTTAAATCCCTACTCATCTAACCCCAGCCCTCTCCAGTATCTCATCGATCTCCCTGAGGTCTTCCTCCGTCAATTCGATGCTCGTCGCCTTGGCGTTGTCTTCGAGATGCTCCATCTTGGTGACTCCTGCGATGACTCCGCAGACCTCCTCATGGCTGAGGAGCCAGGCTATAGCCAACTGCGGCAACGTTACCCCCTTCCTCTTAGCGAACTCCTGTAGGAGCTCCACAGCCCTGAAGTTTGCCTCGGTGAAGTATCTGTCCTGAAGCTTGTCATCGATGATATGCCCCTTAACCCTATCGATGTTGTCCTTTCGATATTTGCCCGTCAGCATCCCAGCTGCGAGGGGGAAGTAGGGCACAAGGCCTATACCCGCCTCACGGATATATCGTAGAAACTCGGCCTCGCCGACGCCCTCCTCCTTCGATACGGCATCCCTCTCCAGGAGGTTGTAGGGGTTCTGGACAGCCACTATGCGCCTGGAGGCATCCTTGGCAACCTTCCTCAATGCCTCCCTCGCCTCCTCTATCTGCCTGATGTTGTAGTTGGAGACGCCGAGATAGTAGACCACGCCGTCGGAGATGAGGTCGTCGAGGGTTCCCCAAGTCTCCTCTAAGGGGGTCTCATACTCACCCTCCTCATCGAGAACTGGATAGTGGACGTAGAGGAGGTCGATATAGTCGGTTTGGAGGCGTCTGAGGCATCCCTCGACGGCTCTGCGTATATACAGCCTCGAAGCCCCACGCTGATTCGGCGTGAAATCCGCCTTCTCCTCATGCTCCTCCCTAACGGAATTAGCGATCTTCGTCGCCAGAACCACCTGCTCCCTGACACGGCGACCCCTAGAGGCGAAGTAGCGTCCAATCAGCCTCTCAGAGTTCCCAGAGCCCCAATTATAGGAGTTAGCCGTATCCCAGAAGAAGACCCCAAGCTCCAAGGCTCGATCAAGAATCTTGAAGCCCTCATGCTCACCAACCTTTGAGCCGTCATAGGAGGGGTCACCCCACTTCCATAGGCCGAGGCCAACCTCTGAGACCCAGAGGCCGCTGCGGCCTACCTGCCTACAACCCATACCCCTAAACACCTTACGCCTCATCCCAATCCCTAGAGATGTATATGGATGGAAGCTTATTAAATGTGGAATAGTTCAATCCATATGGTGTGATTTATGGAGTATATAGTGAGGATCGATAAGCAGGGGAGGATGGTGATCCCAGCGTCCATTAGGGCATCTCTGGGCATCGTGGATGGATGTAAGGCGTTGGTGAGGCTCGATGGCCGTAGGCTGATCGTTGAGGTTGTTGATGAAGATCTGGAGAGTCGTGTGGCTGAGTGGAGGGAGATGGCCCTCTCACTTCACGCCGAGCCCTTCGCTGAGGATGTTGAGGAGAGCTGGAGGTGGATGAGCCGTGAATATGCCGAGAGGAAGCTTGGATTCCGCTGATGGCGTCATCGATGTCAGCATCCTCATCCCCGCAACCTTCGATAATCCCCTGAAGGGGGATGCCGTGGAGTTCATCGCCGAGATACTCTCGGGGAGGAGGAAGGCCATTATACCAATAGCGATCATCCTCGGCGCATATCACATAGCCACGAGGTATCTACGGGTTTCCCGCCTCATCGTCAGGAAGGTTTTGGAGGGCATATTGAGAACGAGGTCTCCAGCCCTATACCCTAACCTGACGGTCGATTTAGCGCTGGACTCCCTCGACTACGCCGCCCATTATGGCATAGAGTCCTGGGATGGCTTCCTAATAGCCCTATCAAGGAGCCTTGGATCAGGGGTGATCTACACACTCGATGAGGAGTTGGCGAAGGTGAAGGAGATCAGCATCATAAACCCCTTCCCAAGGGAGAAGGTAGCCGAATACCATAGATGGATCGAAGAGAGACTAAGCAGGAGAAGCCACTAAATTCCTGATCCTCCTCGCTATCCTCTCCATCTCCCCCCTAGTCGGCCTCCTCCAAAGCCTTGCGACGCCCTGGATTATGCCTCCGCCGTCACCCCTGAACCTGGGTATGACGTGGATATGGACGTGGGGAACCTCCTGACCACTCTCAGGGCCGTTGTTTACGCCTATCGTCGTGCTATCAGCCCCCACAGCCCGTTGTATCGGCCCTATGAGGCGGTGAAGCGTCCTAAAGAGAGCTATGGCCTCATCCTCAGGGAGCTC
>CAZGKJ010000001.1:0-84233 GCA_964525955.1 uncultured Candidatus Bathyarchaeia archaeon | reverse complement strand
GGGTTGAGGGAGAGGCTGAGGGTGGGAGGATGGAGCTCTCAGGCTCCTCCACAATCAATGGGAAAGTAGAGCTTAAAGACTCCCTCACCTCAGAGGGCTCTCTAAAAATCCTTGGAGACGTAAGGGCGGGGAACCTAATAGAGCTTAAGGGAGGCTTCGACATCGAGGGAGATGTCTCCACCAAGATCTTCAGAGCTGAGGTGAGACGTGAATCCCGTATAGGGGGTGGGATCGAGGCTGAGGAGGTGGAGATCGAATCCAGGAGGGGTGGGAGGCTCAGGGTTGGAGGCATAAGGGGGGAGAGCATAAGCCTTGAGGGGGTGATCTGCGAAGACGTGGCTGGAGGAGACATATACATAGGTGAGGGCTGCGAGCTGGGGAGGGTTAAATATCGAGGCAACATCGAAATCCATCCCAAGGCCAAGTTGAGGAGGCCTCCGGAAAGGGTGGAGAGTTGAAGAGATTGCCTGAGGAGGAGAACCCGGCTACACCCCTGAGGAGATTAACCTCCGAGTTCTCCTTCATAAAGGGAAACTTCCTCATCCTCCTAGTCAGCTGGGTCATCATGGACTTCGCTGGGGAGATACCTAAGACCTACTACCCCCTCTACGTCAAGGCCTTGGGGGGGTCGGCGGCCACCGTCGGCCTTATAGGATCGGCCTCCACGCTAGCCCTCGCCCTGGTTCAATTTCCAGGTGGATATCTCGCAGATAGGTATGGCCGCAGATGGCTCATCGTCTCGCTGACCTACGGCGTCGCCCTCTCCTACACCCTATATATCTTCGCAAAGGATTGGAGATTCATACTCATCGGGGCCATCATCCAAAGCCTCTGCCTCCTATACCAGCCAGCCCTAAACGCCATCACCATGGACTCCCTGCCCTCGGAGAAGAGGGGGATGGGCTTCTCCATCGTAACCCTCATCGTGGGCGTCTCCTCCACGCCAGCCCCCCTCATAGCGGGCATCCTATACAGCCGCCTAGGATTGATGAAGGGCATGCGCCTCGCATATGGCCTCGTCCTAGCCTTCTACCTCGCTGCAGCCACCCTCAGGCTGAGGCTGCGGGAGACCATCAGAGAAACCGAGCCCATAAGGGTTGGCGAGATGCTGTCGGTGATGCCCAGAAGCCTTGTGGAGGGCTTGAAGATCTGGAGGCGACTCCCAAGGTCTGCCTCCATACTCCTCATCAGCGGCCTCATTGGGGTATTCGCAGCCTCCCTCATGGAGCCTCTCTACGCCCTCTACGCCGTAGAGGAGAGGGGCATAACCCCCCTCCAGTGGTCTCAGATACTCACCGTCGGCTTCGCCTCCATGCTCCTCCTAGCCTTCCCAGCGGGAAAGTTCATCGATAAGGCGGGTCGGAGGAATGGCCTCATCCTAGCTCACCTACTCTGGGCCCTCGCCCTCCTCCTCTTCCTCAGAGGAGACTTTCCATCCGTGATGGCGGCTATGCCCCTCATCGGCCTCGTGAGCGTCCTCTTCCACTCATCCTACTCCGCCCTCATGGCGGATCTAGTGCCTAAGAGCCTTAGGGGGAGGGTGTCAGGTTCTCAGAGCTTCTTCCGGCTCCTCCTAACCTCGGCTGGAAACCTCCTGGGAGGATCCCTCTACGACAGGGTTTCACCCAGCTTCCCAATCCAGCTTCAGCTCCCCCTCCTACTGCCACCCCTTCTACTGATCCTCCTCTTCCTAGAGGAGCCGGAGAGGAGGGAGGATTAAAAAAGACCCAGCTCCAGGAACTGCTATAGCGGGCCCGGAGGGATTCGAACCCTCGACCCACGGCTTAAGAGGCCGTCGCTCTACCTTGCTGAGCTACGGGCCCCTTCTAAGGTGATTGTTGAGGAGACTTAAATCTTTCACCCTCTCCCTGGGAAAGGTTAATAGCGGAAGATGAGGAGGATTGTGAGATGACTCTAAATGCCTATCCAGCGCTATACACCTTCTCGGTGGGTGTGCTCCCCTACATCACCGTAATCGTCTTCGTCGTTGGGGTCATCGTGAGATCGATTAAATGGCTGTCGGCGCCGAGGGGGAGTTCCACACCTCTCTCCCTCACCGCCGCGATCAGGCAGATAATCCTCGATGTCATCCTCTTCAGAAAGATTTATCAACATGATAAGTTGACCTGGCTGTTGATCTTCCTCTTTCACATCTCCGCTGGGGGGATAATCTTCGGTCATATGAGGGGGTTTAAGCTCTGGTCGGCTGAGCTCTTCGCACCCCTCAGCGAAGGGTTCAAAAACTTCCTCGTCGAGACCCTCCCCATCTACATGGGATATCTCTTCATCGCTACACAGCTAATCCTCCTACTTAGACGCCTATCATTGGAGGGGAGGAAGCTCCTCTCCCATCCAAACGACTATGCGGCTCTGCTACTGCTGCTGGCCGCCAGCATAGCTGGTCAAGGTATGCGGATCACCCCACCCGAGGCCGTGGACACCACCTACACTGTGAGCTTCATACCCCGCCTCGTAGTTCTCCACCTGGAGAAGATTCCATCAACCCCCTGGTTCCTACTCCACGTGATACTCACTCAACTCTTCCTCATGTATATCCCCTACAGCAAGCTCGTCCACATCTATACGGGTGTGATAACGGCAGCCCTCTACGGCTCCAGGAGGTCTGAATATGGCCTATGAGAGGCTGGATGAAGCTTTGAAAATGCTGAGCAGGAAGCAGCTATTAGAGCTGGACACCTGCGCCCGCTGCGCCCTCTGCACAGACCTCTGCCCCGTCTACGCCGAGTCTAAGAATCCCCTCCACGCCCCTGGGGTGAGAAGCTCCAGGATTCTAAGCCTCGTAAATAAGCGGCTCAGCCTATGGGCGAGACTCCTTGGACCAAGGCCTCTCTCAGAGGGGGAGCTCGAAGAGCTCGTGGAGAGCACGTATCACTGCACCCTATGTGGAAGATGTATGGAGGCTTGCCCCTTCGGATTGGAGACCCATGAGCTATGGCTCAGCGTGAGGAGCCTCCTAAACCTGCTGAACCAGACGCCGCCGAGGATTACGATGCTCAGGGAGATGTTGAGGGAGAATGGGAATCCCTACGGATTGGATGCCGATATGAGGCTTGATTGGGTTGACTACACGGGGTTGGAGGAGGCCCCAGTGAAGGATAGAGCTGAGGTCGCCTACTTTGTAGGCTGCACCACCGCCTTCAAGGCCGTCAATCAGGAGATCGCCTACTCCATAGCCTCCCTCCTCAACGAGCTGAACGTGGACTGGACGCTGTTAGGTGAGGAGGAGTGGTGCTGTGGAAGCCCCTACCTCCTCGCAGGGGATAGGGAGGGAGCCAGGGAGGCGGCTGAGAGAAACGTTGAAGCACTGAAGGCGAGGGGGGTTAAGACTGTCATCACCGGCTGCGCAGGATGCTTCAGAGTTATGCGATGGGAATACCCCAAGCTCCTCGGAGGCCCCCTACCCTTCAGGGTGATCCACGCCGTTGAGTATTTTAGCGAGCATATAACATCCGGAGACTTGAAGCCGGAGCCTCTCGACGCCAGGGTGGCATACCACGATCCCTGTGAGCTGGGGAGACTTGGAGGTGTGATAGAGGAGCCGAGGATCATCCTTAGAGTCTTGACGACAAACCCTGTGGAGCTCCCCGAGAATGGCCTGGAGGGTAGATGCTGTGGAGGTGGAGGGCTTCTACAGGCCGTCGACGACGAGCTGAGGCTCTCAATAGTTGATGCTAGGCTTAGACAGACCTCAGAGCTGGGGGTTGAGATACTCACCTCCGCATGCCCCTCCTGCAAGCTCACCCTCAGCGATGGCGTTAGAGATCGAGGCTACAACCTTGAGGTTTTAGATCTCATGGAGCTCTTAGCGAGGCAGATGGGGCTATGAGTCTCAGGGATCATCTCAGCCTCCTAAAGCCGAAGATATTGACGGCTATGCTCCTCCTCTACGCTCTATCACACATAGCCTCCAGCGGCTCGGTGGGAAAACTAAACCTCCACCTCCTCCTCCTCGGCCTCATCGCAGTCTTCACGGCCGTCGCCGGCTCCAACGCCCTCAACTGCTATTTGGAGAGGGAGCTTGACGCCGGAATGATGAGGACGAGGTGGAGACCCCTCCCAAGGGGGGCCATAAAGCCGAGGAGGGCTCTCATACTCTCCCTCTCCCTGCTCTCAGCCCCACCCCTCATCACCCTCATCCCAGAGCCGAGGGTGCTCCACCCCCTTCTCCTTTATCTCGGAGGGGTCTCACTCTACATAGTCCTCTACACGATGCTCCTGAAGAGGAGGAGCAGGTGGAATATCCTCGCTGTAGCCCCCTCGGCGGCCACCCCAATCTGGTATGGATGGCTCCTGGGTGGAGGCCCCTTCGATCTCAGACCCCTAATCCTGGGATTGACAGCCTCACTATGGACACTTCCCCATCTATGGAGCCTCGCCTACGTCTACGCCAGAGACTATCGGCGGGTTGGAGTACCTATGCTGCCAGCCGTAGAGGGAGAGGGAAAAGCCGTTAAGGCGATCCTCCTCTCCCTCACAGCCCTCATCATATCCTCCCTAACCCTCATTCCCTTCTCAAAGACCTCGATATATCCAGCCTCAGCCCTCGCCCTCTCCATAATCCTCTCATACCTCGGCCTAAGACTACGCCATAAGCCCTCGGGGAGAAGGGCTTGGAAACTCTTCAAGGCGACCTCCCCATATATAATACTCCTACTCGCCGCCTACGCCCTCGATCAGGCCTGGGAAACGTTATTAGTATGTGGATGAAACTCTAGGTGAGCGTGAATGCCATGGTGAGGCTCTTCGACGCCGAGTTCCCAGAGGATCTCTACTATCATAGGGATCACATGTGGGTTAGAATTGAGGATGGAAAGGCCCGTGTCGGCTACAACGACTGGGCTCAGAAGGCGGCTGGGAAGCTGGTGGCCATTAGAACCAGGAGGGTGGGGAGCACGGTGAAGATTGGGAAGACCCTTGGAACCGTTGAGAGCGGAAAGTGGGTTGGCCCCCTCAAGGCCCCGCTGTCGGGGAAGATCATAGAGCTGAACGAGGAGGTGTTGAAGAATCCCTCCCTCATCAACGAAGACCCCTATGGAAGGGGCTGGATCGCCCTGATCGAGCCGTCAAACCTCGATGAGGAGCTGCCCACCCTCATAAAGGGATCTGACAGGGAGGCCTTAGAGGCCTGGCTGAAGGAGGAGAAGGAGAAGCACGGCCTATAACCCCTAATCAACCTCAGCCGCAGCCTCGAGACTCCAGCGGTTGAACCACTTGAGATAGCCCTGACACTCTATCAGATACTGAGGCTCGATAACTATCCAACGCCCAGGGCTGAGACCGTAGGCCGTCAAGTCATCGTAGTAGGTGTAGTTATAGATGCCGAGGTCATTTAGATGTATGAGAACCATATAGTGATAATTCTCCTCGGCGTCCTTGAAGATGGCGACGGCTGAGTCGACGCCGACAGCCTCGAGGAGGGCTGCGGCCAGCGTCGAGTAGTCGTCGCAGTCCCCCGAGCCGAGGCTGAGGGTCTCAACGGGCGCCCTGATAATCTCATCCACCTCCCCCTGATAGATGACATAGTCGTGGAGGAAGCTGAGTATACGCTCAACCCTCCCCACGGCATCCATCTCCACGTCCACCCCAGCTAAGGATAGAGCCATCTCCAGATGTCTCCAGGCGGCCTCATGGCTGTGAACCCCGAGTTCCCCATGGAACTCCTCCTCGATCTTGGGCCAGCAAGGGTTTCCGAGGTCGTGGTAGGCGAGTTTAGCTGCAAACTCAACACCTGGATACTCCCCCTCCCCATATTCTTCCCCTCCCAAGCCGTATCTGGCTCTTACGGCGTCGTAGTATGATGTGAGGTTGTTCCCTATTCTCAGCGCCTCCTCAGCTATGTATTGGGTGAGGGCTTCCTCAAGCTCCTCCACCCTTGAGGAGAGGCTGTCCCTCTCATCCTCCAGCTCCCCTATCCGCTCCAGGAGGAGCTCCCTCTCCTCAAGTAGGTTATCCCTCTCCGAGGTTAGATTCTCCACCTCCATCTTCAGCCGCTTATTCTCGTCTTTTACCTCCTTCAGACTCGCCTCCAGCTCCTCAACCTGGGAGGTGAGCTCCACAACCTCCCCTTGAAGCCTATCGACCTCGAGGAAGAGGTAGCCGGAGAAGACGGCTGTGATGAGAAGCAGCATCGAGAGACCGGCCGCTAATCCCCTCATATCATCCCATGGGGAGCTATAGGATGATTAAGATTTCCCACCCCTTAACGTTAAATAGCTTGGGGAGAACCTAAACTCAATGTTAAAGAGGACGGCTAAACTGCTGGCGGAGCTGGGGCTGCCGGAGGGGGATGCCTACGACCTACCTACATCCTCCCTAACCTTCCCCGACGGCGCCAACTATAGGATAGAGATATCGGGCATAGAACGGCTTTCGGTTCTGAGAGCCCTCGTCGACGAGATGGATCGGAGGGACGTCCCGGTTCACAGGATAATAAGCACCGTGATGGGTTCAACGCTTCTAAGCGATGAGGAGCTCACAGAGTTCGCAGAGCTTGCGAGGGATGCGAAGCTGGAGGTGATCCTCACACCGGGGCCGAGGGCCGCATGGGGGATAGGTCGACAGCTTTTCACACCTGAGGGAGCTCTATGCGGCCTCAGGTATAGGGGCATGAGGGGGCTCATAGAGTTGGTGGATGACATACTCCACTCCATAGAGCTTGGCTTCAGGGGATTCCTCGTCGTCGGTGAGGGAGGCCTCTACGTCCTAAACGAGTTGAGGAAGAGGGGTCATATACCGAGGGATGTGGTCTTCAAGGTCTCTATCTACGCTGGACACGCCAACCCCGCTGGGGCTAAGGTTTTGGAGATGCTGGGAGCCAACACCTTCAACCCCGTCGGAGACCTCACCCTACCCCAGCTTGCGGCGATAAGGAAGGCTGTTAAGATACCCCTCGACCTCCACGTCTATCTCTTCGACGCCTGGGGAGGCTTCGTCAGATTCTATGAGACCCCTGAGATGGCGAGGGTTTGCAGCCCCTGCTACTTCAAGATCGAGCCAGGGCCAAGCGTCGCAGCCCTCTACAGGCCGTGGGGCAGAGGCCTGGAGGATTTGGCGAGGGATAAGGTGGTTTACGCCGAGAAGATCATAGGCCTCGTGGAGGAGAACTGGCCTGAGGGGAAGGTCTCGAAGGTTGGAGCCCCAGACCTCGCGATACCTAAGCCCTAAACCTTTTTCTCCTCAGCAATTCATAGAGCTTTGAAGCGTAGCCCTCACCCTCCCAACGCCAGAATCTATCAAGCCTCCAAGCCTCAGCCTCCCCCTCCAACTCATACTCAAAGGCCTGGAGAACCATCTCCAATCTATCAGCCATTTGAACCAACCTCGCCTCAGGCGTCTCACCACGCTGATACTCATCCCATAGCTCCATATATCGATGAGCCAGCTCCCTCGGCAACTCCCCGAGGATGCGGCGCATCGCCGACATCTCCCTACGATGATATTCCCCGCCGAGGCTCCTCTTCTCCTCTGGTGTGAGATCCCCCGTCATGGACTCTGCGAGGTCGTGGAGTAGGGCCATCCTCAAGGCCTTCTCGCAGTCGACGCCCTCGAGATCGGCGAGGAGCATCGATAGGAGGGCTGTCCGATAGCTGTGATCGGCCACCGACTCCGGTTTCTTGACGCCGACCCTAACCCATCCACTCCTAGCAACCCGTTTAAGCATGCCGGCGGCCCTGAGGAATCGTAGTAGGCCTTCGAGCTCCATATCAACCCCCTATAGGCCTTTGATGGAGCTCATCCCATAGGTTGTCGATCACGGCCTCCACAACCCTCCCCCACTCTATGATGATCTCTATCCGGTGTGGCGTGATGACCTGCAGAAGGATGAGGCCGCTCCTATCCCCATATCCGGAGTGGCGGCATTCAAATTGGATGATTATCCTCCATCTCCCAGGGGCTAGCCGCTCCACGGACTCCACCCTTATGGAATCTGGTATACCGTCGAATCTGTAGGTGGGGGAGGACTTAAGGAAGTTGATGGCATCCCTTACGGCGGCCTCCTCACAATATGTCATCGCCGACATCGCCGAGTATAGGAGGAGGATTGGGAGGATGGAGATGACTATGAGGGAGAGGATTAGACTCACTTTCACATCGAGGTTCAAGGCGTTGATATATGGGAGGGGAATAGATAAAAGAGGTTCTGACATTAGAGTGATGGGGTGAGCCTATTTGAAGTTGAAGTGGCTTGGCCACGCCAGCTGGAAGATCAAGGCGGCTGGAAAGACCATCTACATCGACCCCTACCAGGGGGATTACGATGAGAAGGCTGACATAATCCTCGTCACCCACTCCCACTTCGACCACTGCGACGTGAATAAGATCAGGATGATTAGAAGAGATGACACCATTGTCATCGCCCCAGAGGACTGCGTCCAGAAGATCGGGCCGCCCGTGGAGACCCTCAAGCCTGGGGAGAGGAAGACCGTCGACGACATCGTCATCGAGGCCGTTGAGGCCTATAACTATAAGAGGTTTAAGTCTCCTGGAAACCCCTATCACCCGAAGGGCTTCGGAGTCGGCTACCTCATCCACGCCGAGGGAAAGACCATATACCATGCGGGGGACACCGACTTCATACCCGAGATGAAGCAGCTTAAGGGAATAGATGTCGCCCTCCTACCAAGCGGTGGAACCTACACCATGGATAACGAGGAGGCCGCTGAGGCCGCCCTCGCCATAGAGCCCAAGATAGCTGTCCCAATGCACATCTGGGACACAGACCCAAGGGAGTTTAGGAGACGCATCGAGTCCGTCTCAGACATCAGGGTTGTCATCCTAAGGCCGGGTGAAACCCTCGACGTCTAAGCTGGCGAGGCCTCTAAAAATAAATAGGGTTTATCTAATTCTCCCATCGCATCCTTAGCTCATATTTGCCTCCATCACCATTCAGTATCCAGCGCCTCCTCTCTATGTGGGGTTATCCCAATACTTCCCCAGCTCTATGGCTTCCTCAAAGAACTCCGCCAATTAGCTAATGTTGAAAGAAGTGGGTTTACCAGGCCACCATCTCCTCCAGCACCGAGTCGGGGACACGGCCCTCGCTCACATCCCTTATCGAGGCCTCAACGATGTCGAGGCCCTCCATCAACTCCTCCTCCGTGATGGTCAGTGGAGGCGCTATCCTGAGGACGTTTCCAAATCTGCCGAAGGATATCATCACCAACCCCCGCTCCCAGGCCCTCCAGCAGACCTTCATCGCCTCAGCCCTCGCAGGCTCCCTCGTCTCACGGCTCCTAACCAAGTCCACGCCGATGAGGAGGCCTCGACCCCTGACGTCGCCGATAAGTTCATAGCTCTCCATCATCTCCCCCAGCCGCTTGAGGGCCTTCTCCCCCAGCCGTGCAGCTCTCTCCGGCAGATTCTCCCCCTCGATGATGTCGAGGACGGCGAGGGCTGCTGCGCAGGCCAGTGGATTCGCCTCTGCTGTGAATAGATGCGCCGGAGCCGCCCATCGCTCCAGCTCAGCCCTGGCTATGATGGCTGACATCGGAAGCCCTGCTGCTATCGGCTTCGCAACGATGAGGGCGTCTGGGTCGACGCCCCAGTGCTCTATGGCGAACATGCGTCCTGTTCTGGCGAAGCCCGTCTGAACCTCCTCATCTATGAAGAGGATGTCATGCTCCTCGCATAGCCTCTTAAGCCTCGGCCAGAACTCCTCTGGGGGTATGACGATGCCCGCATCCCCCTGTATGGGTTCGAGGATGAGGGCTGCAACCTCATCTGGAGGCAGCACCATGTTGAGCATCAGCTCTATATGCTCGAGGCAGTGGAGGCCGCATTCTGGGTATGTGAGGCCGAAGTAGCATCGATAGCAGTCGGGGTAGGGGACGTGATATATCTCTGGGAGCAGTGGGCCGAGCCTCCGCCTCATCCTCGGAGTTATGGCTGAGAGGGTTAGGGCGCCGTAGGTTGTGCCGTGATATGAGCCCAGGAACGAGACCACCTTCGATCTCCCCGTTGAGGCCCGTGCCAGCTTTATCGCTCCATCGTTGGCGTCAGACCCTGAGAGGCTGAAGGAGACCCTCTTCCTGAAGTCTCCAGGCGTCAGCTCTACTAGGCGCTCAGCGAGCTCGACGGCGATCTCATAGTAGGTGTAGCCGAGGGTGTTGTGGATCAGCCTCCCCGCCTGCTCCCTTATGGCCTCCACCACCCTTGGATGGCAGTGGCCCACGTTGTTGACGGCCGCCCCTGAGAGGAAGTCTATGTATTCATTTCCGTCGACATCCCAGAGCTTTGAACCGGAGGCTCTGTCGACGACGAGGGGATAGTAGGCGATCCTGCTCGCCTGGGATATGACCCTCCTATCCCGCTCAACGATCTCCAGGCTCTTCTCCAGCTTCATGCCATCCCATAATGGCTCTAAGTGGCGATTTCACTCTTTTGCCTGGAGCCATGTTAATGGATCCATTAACATCGTGGAAAAATTATAACTCTGTTATGGTCGACGACGTCCTCCCGCCCCGAGGTGGCCTCCATCATATCTCAGCTGTTGACTACTCGAAGTAGGAGGGGGGAACCATCGATCTGCCGCTCTCCTCCCTGAGGGCCTTTAAATCAGATTTGATCTGATTGTGTATCCTCCAGAACTCCTCCGGCATATCTGGTTCGGAGCCGTAGAACTCCTCGATGCGCTTCATCCTCTCCAGGAGCTTGTCGATCCTCAGCGAGAACTGGAGCTCATAGTCCTCACGCCTATAATCCTTATTCAACGCCTCCCTGAATAGGGGCTTCAGGTCTTCGTATCTCGGCAGGTATCCGACGGGGGTTTTGAGGGCGTCGTATTCGTTGTGTATGCGCCCCTCAGCCCATAGAATCCAGACCTTCTTATCCAGCTTATCGTTGAGGTATCGGCCCTCATGTTTTAGGAAGTAGTTGGTGGCGTAGACCCTTGGAACCCTCTTAAGCCTCCGTCCAAACTCTATGTAGTCGCTGAGATACTTGCCGACGGGGATTACGAGGAAGTCGAGCATGGCCATGGGGTTGATCTTCCTAACCCCAACCTTCTCCAACGCGGCTGGAGTCGTCTCGGACTCTATCGTGGCTCCGACGTAGACGCCGTGCTCCCAGTTGAAGGCCTCATATATTGGGACATTTGTATCCGAGTCCCTCCCCCCGAAGAGGATTCCCTCGACGATCACCCCCTCAGGGTCTTCAAGCCTTGGATCGACGTTCTCAAGGTCTCTGAGGCGGAGCGTATATCTGGCGTTTGGATGAGCAGGGGGTATGGGGTTCCCCTCCTCGTCCAGCTTCCCCTCCCACCACTCACCTGAGTGGTTTATCCCCCTCTTCGGGAATTCACGCCCCATCCCAAGCCAGTATGGGACTCCGTCGACGACGAGGACATTTGAGAATATCAGCTCCTTGGGGGTGGTGAGGGCCTTATAGATGACGGGATCGTCGATGGGATTCACATCTTTGATTATGCCGAAGATTCCGCATTCGATGTTGACGGCCCGTGCATTCCCCTCCTCATCTATCCTTATGTAGGCTATGTCGTCTCCCACGATGGTGTTTCCAGGGAGCATAGCCGTAGAGGTCTTTCCACAGGCGCTTGGGAAGGCCCCCGTGAAGTATGTCACCCTACCCTTCCCAGGTGGGTGAACCCCCATGATGAGCATATGCTCCGTCAGCCACCCCTCCTGGTGAGACTTGTATATGGCGAGGCGGAGGGCGAGCTTCTTCAATCCAAGGCTGTTTCCGGCGTATTGGTTGTTGACGGAGTAGACCTTGCCGTCTATCAGGTCGATGTATATCCGCCTCTTATCGACGTTCTTCGAGCAGCCCCTCTCATCCAGCTCCCCAGCTGAGTGTATGAAAGCGAAGAAGTCGCTGGAGCCCCTCAGCTTCTTAAACTCCTCGTATCCGGTTCTGTAGAGGAGATCCTCGCTGTGGGCGACGTAGGCTGAGTCGGTCAGCTGTAGGGCGCAGATGGAGAATCTGGAGCTCCTGGGGCCGAGGCAGAAGAATCTGACGAGCATCTCCTTCCCCCTCATCGCCCCGTCCAGGAGTTGATGCACCTCCCTCAGCCCCTCATCTCGGTCTATGGTCTTTATCCAGGGGCTTATCCTCATCCCTGGTGGTAGGAGCACCCTTGTATGCTCCTTATCCCTCGCCTGATCATAGTAGCCGTCATAGTGAATCGTATGCCCCTCAATCCTCAGCCTCATCTCCTCGCCGTTCCTGATCGCCAGCTCCCTCACATAGGCGATCTCATCGGGGTCGTCGGTTATGACTGAGACCTTCGCAGGCTTACATAGCCTCACATACCTCTCAACTATCCGCATCACATGGGGATTCCTAAGCTCCTCAAGCTTGGAGTAGTTCTCATCCCCTATAAGCTCCCTGAGAGAATCCACCATTCTATGAAAGGTGCTAACCGAGACTTAAAAGGCTTCAGTCTCAACCTCCTCGGCGGAGGGATAGCCAAGCTTACCCCAAATCCCTTCAACCGCCTCCACCAGCTCCTCAACGCATCCATAGGTTCCCTCATCGAGATGCCTCAGAATACGCTCAAGGGGCACAGCCTTAGAGGGCTCAACCCAGCACCTCCAACGCCCACACCGCTCCATGAGCATATCCCTGGAGGCGGGCCAATCGTCGAAGCCCCTCAAGGCCCAGGAGACGGCGTCGGGGCCGAAGGGTGAAGGCGGAGGCTCACCCTCCCTCAGCAACACGCTAAACCGATAGGCATCCCTATACATCGCATAGTTGTTGAAGAAGACATAGACCCTCTCAGCGTCCAAGGTTTTAAGGCGGCGGTGGAGCTCCAGGAGCTCGGCGTTCCTATAGCTATACTTCAAATTGTATCCGGGTAGGCCGTGAAGCCTGAAGTAGGCGATGTCGCTGACCGAAGCGGGCATAAGCTTTAGGGGGTCGGTTACATGAACCACCCCGAATCTATCTAAGAGCCCTCTCAGCCTATCCCTCACCCTGGATTCCTCCCAGGCTGATCCACGGGTCTCCCAGACAAGCTGGAACCCCTCCCTTGAGACGGCGTTGAAGAAGGCCTTAACATCCCTGAAGGCCTCCTCCGAGGGCTTTAAGCTGGCTGGGGTTTGAAGCAGTAGGATCTGGGCGTCGCAGGCCTCAGCGGCCTCATACATCCGATCCATCGCCTCCAACGCCCTCTCCGTCGGCCTCATCATCTCCTCATGTGTGATGCTCCGATGACACTTGATAGTGAACTCGAAGTCTTCTGGGACGCTACGCCTCCAACCCCGATAGGTTGTGGGCCTGTGAAACTTGTAGAAGCTGCTATTCACCTCCGCAACGGGGAAGAGCTCAGCGTAGGCCTCCAGGACGGAGCGCCCCTCCCGCTCTGAGGGGGAGATGAACTCGTAGAGTCTCGACCAGCCGCAGGTGCCGACGAGGATCATCAAAAGCGAATGGGTTAAGGTGTCTAAAAGGTTCTACGTGGGCGGAAGTGTTAAGGAAAAGGCTGACCCCTTCCCCCTGAGGCCTATGGCTAAGGGTAAGCTGGAGAGGGTTTGGATCCAGGAGCTGACCAGACCAGCCTTCGAGGAGTGGCTTGAGAATGAGCCCGCTCCAGTTGTCATCATCGGCGTCGGCTCCATAGAGCAGCATGGATTACACCTCCCCCTGGGAACCGACTCCCTCGGCGTCTGCAGATTCATAGAGGAGGTGGCTCGGCGAACCAACAGCGTCTGCGTCCTCCCATGCTGGCCTGGATACTCGCCCCATCACATGGGCTTCAAGGGAACCATAACCTTCAGAGCTGAGACCCTGTTGAACGTCCTCCTCGACACAATTGGAAGCCTGGCGGCCCACGGCGTAAAGCGCTTCGTCCTAATCAACTTCCATGGAGGCAACACCCACATCGTCAACCTCGCAGCCCAATTGGCCCGCAGACGCTTCAAGGTTATGGTGGCCATCCCAAGGGGGCCAGCCCAGACGGAGCTGGCTAAGAAGATCAGGTATAGGATGCAGCGATACTTCGAGGTTCACTCTGGGCCGAGGGAGACGGCGCTCGCCCTCCACTACTTCCCAGAGCTGGTGGAGATGTGGAGATTGAAGGATTGGAGGAATACCTTCAAGGTTCACCCGAAGCTGATGGAATTCATGAACCCAGATCGGGAGGACTATGAGCTTGTCAGCCAGGTCTTCATGGCCTGCCTCGAACCGGACACCGACGACTTCACCTCCAGCGGTCAGTATGCCATCACAGATCCCAGGGAGGCTGACCCCGAGGAGGCTGCGAAGTATATCGAGGAGCGAATACGATTCCTCGTCGACTTCATAAATCTATGGAAGACTATTCCTCTTCCTCCAGCCTATCGATGTGAGCCTCAGCCTTTTTCTGCCTAAACCTCCTCAAAAGCCCCTCACATCTCGCCTTAAGGTGTTTGGGCAGCTTTGGGTCTTGAAGCCAGCTCTCCACATCCTTAAGCCTCCTCTCAAGCCACCGCTCGTCTCCCTCCCCCTCGGCGAGGAGGAGCTCCACCTCAGCCGCCCTCAAATGGGCCTCATAAACCTCCGATGGATTTCTGACAGCTGTCCAACGATCCACCGTCAGGCCCATCCTCTTCAGCTCCATCACCTCAACGGCCTCATGAACCATCAGATATCTGCTCCCAAGGACCTCCCCGAGGGTTATCCCGTCACCGGTCGTTGTTGGGCCTGTGAGGTATTCGAGGAGCTCCCTGGGATGGACGTCGGCTGAGCCATATAGCTCCATGAGATGGGGCCTAACTGCCTCAAGGGCCCTCCGGATTCTTTTTATACTCTCCCTCATCTCCCCGATCCCCTTGGACTCCGATAGGAGGGAGCCGAATACCCCTCCACCTACGAGGCAGATGATGGCCCATAGGCTGCCCTGGAAGGAGCCCTCGAAGAGCAGTTGATAGATGTATTCGAGGATGTAGGCTATGAGGGCTGTGGCAACACCTGGGGTGAAGGACTCCCCAACCCTTCTGAGGGCTACGAGATATCCACCTACAATCCCCCCCGCCGTGTGGATCGCTATGAAGGGGATGAGGAGCCAGCTCCATCGATCGATGAGACCTCCCCATCCAAGGCCTGGAGCTCCAAGGGAGAAGGCTATAACCTGGAGCATGAGGATGTTGATGCCGAGGGCTACGACTCCTCCAGCGAGATACTCCCTCACCCTCTTAGCCGAGTCCCCCAAGCCATATCCCCCTTCTCATGGGGGGTTAAAAAGGGGATGGAGGGGCTTTTATCTCTATAGGACTCCTCTCATATGGAGAGGGGGTTGGCGGAGGGGGTTAAGCCGAGTCTCAACGACTACATGGCTGGTGCGATGCTCGCAAACGGCTTCATATGGATCTGGAGCATGATGATGGGTCATATACCACTGCTATATAGGGCTCCAATAACGATCCTGGCTAATGCCTCCTACTTGATATATCTCTTAGCGGGCTTCACATCCTCCTACCTCGTCTGCCTCAGGGCTGATAGGAGGCATCTCATAGTTGGGCTTAAGACGGCGCTCCTCTCATGGCTCCTCTCCATACTCTTCATGCTCTCCCTCTCCCCAAAACCCGACTGGGGCTTCTCAACCGCCCTCCTCATATGCCTGATCATGGGAAGCGTCGCGGGGGCATACTTAGCTTTGAAGAGGAGAATCGGGAGGAGAGGGAGCGGACATCCTTCTGAGGGTTAACGCCAATAGGCCTCCGATGAATCCACCTATGAGGGTGGCTATTAAGGCCTCGAGATGCCCTGGGAACACTCTCTCGAAGATGAGGTGATAGATGTACTCGATGACATATGCGATCAGAGCGGTAATCAATCCAGCCTTGATGAGTCCCTCATCCCTTCTCCTCGATACGAGGAATCCACCTAACACCCCTCCAATTAAATGTGACGATATGAAGGCGGTGTATACCATAGCTATATCATGCTGTTTAAAATGATTAAGTTTCATCGACCCATAATATAGTCCGAGGAATTGAGATGTTAGGACAGCTATACCAAATATGAGTGATGCTCCACCTATATAATCCCTTACCTTCCTCTCTTCACCCTTCATATAAAAACTTATATTAATTATTGATATTTATATAGTTTCTGGGAAAGGGCATGGGGATTCTGACAAGCGGTAGAATCGTGGCCTTCATCGCCTTCATACTCGCCTGGATCGCCACCTATCTCGGAATCGAGCTTGGGAAGAGGGGTAAGGTGAGGATCAGGCGGCTGCCAGCCTTAGACGCCATGGAGGAGGCGGTTGGAAGAGCCGTTGAGATGGGGAGGCCCGTATTCGACATAATAGGGATGGGGACATTCACCGACATATATGCAACCCAAACAGTCGCTGGACTATCGGTTCTAAACTACGTCGCCCACCTATGTGCAAGGCTTGGGGCGAAGCTATACGCCCCACAGGCATCGGTCGACGTGATGCCCGTGGCCATAGAGATGGTTAGGGAGGGATACCTAGCTGAGGGTAAGATAGAGGAGCTAAATGTGGATGAGCAGCTCCCCTACCTCTCAGGAACCCAATTCGCCTGGGCCAGCGGAATACTCGGCATGGCTTCGAGGCTGAAGCCCGCCTCCGTGATAATGGTCGGCCCCTTCTGGGCTGAGTCAATGATGTTCGCCGAGACCTTCGATAGATTGGGGGCCTTAGAGATCGGGGGGACGGCGAGGCTATATCAGATACCCTTCTTCGCAGCCGTCTGCGACTACGTCCTAATAGGTGAGGAGACATTCGCAGCTGGAGCCTACCTATCTGGAGACCCCCTCCAAACAGGTTCAATAGCCTGCCAGGACTGGTATAAGATAGCCGCCATCATCCTCGGGGTCATCGGCGCGATACTGGCTACGGCAGGTCTCCCATGGGTCTCACAGCTTATGAGTATATGAGGTGGGAATATGTCGGAGGTTGTTAGGAAGTATATCCCCCTTCTAATAACCTTCATAGTTGGCGTGATAGCGGTGCTCGACTTCTACACAACCGTCCCAGCCATAAGGGGGACATTCACGGTTCTGAAGAATTGGGGGATCGTCGTCACCGCCTTCGCCCTGGGAGTTGGAGCCGTCAACCTATTCAGAGTTCATGGGAAGCGTATAGCTGAGAGGGGGGAGCTATGGCCCCTAAGTGGATGGCTCCTATTCATGCTGATAGTATTCGTCGTAGTCGGCCTATCAACTGGGAAGTTCGATGCAAGCTGGCAGTATAAGTGGATATACAACGCCATAATGCTACCCCTCGGCGCAACGATGTATTCATCCCTATGCTTCTACATGGCTATAGGAGCCTACAAGGCCTTGAGGATAAGGAACATCGACTCCCTATTCCTATTCCTAACAGCCATCTTCGTCGTCCTCGGAAACACCCCGATGTTCCCAGCCGCCCTCCCAGGATTCTTCTACACCAGGGAGTGGATATTCAAGACGATTATAAGCGGAGCCTATAGGGGCATAAGGATCGGAGTCGGCATAGGCGCAGTAGTTCTAGGCATCAGAACCATCCTGGGATTGGAGAGGGGATATTTGGGGAGGGCGTAGAGATGTCCATGTGGGAGAAGTTAGCGGCTATCCCAAGGGAGATAGTTCTGACGATCGTTCTGATAGCGATGATAGTTCCAGCGATCAGACCCTTCGGACTGCCAATAATGGTTGGGAAGATGTCTAAGGACTGGTATAACACCGTCGACTCCCTACCAGAGGGCTCAATAGTCCTCTTCGACATAGGATTCGGCTCAGGGGGCTATCCAACCCTCGGCCCATGCGCCATCGCAGCCCTCCACCAGATGTTCGAGAAGCATCTGAAGATCGTCATCATGGCGACGGCGCTGGAGGGATCGATGATGTATCCATTGATCATGGAGAAGGTGAAGCCTGAGAAGAACTATGGAGCAGAGTATGGGAGGGACTATGTATTCCTCGGATACATAGCCGGGGAGCAGACGGCTATGGCAGCCGTCCTCGGCGACATACACACGGCGGTGAAGGAGGACTACTATGGAACATCCATCGAGCAGATACCGCTACTCCAGGAGATAACCGGCCCGGAGAGCTTCGCCCTGGTGGCCTACTTAACGACGAGCGGGGGGATAGCCGAGGGATGGGTCTACCAGGCCTACAGCCGATACAAGCTCCCAGTCGTCGGCGGATTCCTAAGCATGATGACCCCATCCCTAAAGCCATACTACGACGCCGGAGCCCTCAAGGGCATCCTCGACGGCATCAAGGGGGCTGCGGACATGGAGTATATGACCCACCACCCAGGGGACGCCATGAGGGCGACGGACATCCTGAGCGCAACTCAAACCATCGTCCTCATCTTCATCATCATCGGCAACATCTCCTACTGGGGCTCCAGATTATCTAAGAGGGAGGGTGAGAAGTGATGGTCTCAACGGATGTTGGCGTCTGGATCGCAGCCTTCTTCACAATAGTGGCGACAAGCTACGCCTTCAGGGACAACATATTCTTCAGATTCGCCGAGTACACCTTCATAGGAGCAGCGGCCGGCCACGCCATAGTGATGGGTGTTAAGAACGTCATCCTATATGGATGGACTCATATAGCCGGTGGGGAGCCGAGCTACTGGATTCCGATAATCCTCGGCATCCTCATCTACACCAGATATCACCCCAAATACTACTGGATATACCGCTACCCCATCGCCTTCCTCGTCGGGATAGGAGTCGGCATATCGATTAGGGGAGCCATCCACGCAGACTTCATCAAGCAGATCGCAGCTACGGCCAAGCCCCTAATAGCGACGACGCCCCTCGGAACACTCAACAACATAATAGTCTTCGTTGGAACAGTCACGGCTCTAACGCACTTCATCTTCACATACGAGGGGATACACAAGGGGGCTGCAGGCTGGATTCCGAAGATAGGGAGATGGATGATGCTCGCCGCCTTCGGAGGAGCCTTCGGAAACACGATAATGACGAGGTTCTCGATGTATCAGGGGAGAATCATATTCCTGCTGAGGGACTGGCTGGGAATCATCCACTAACTGAGGGCCAACCTTTTTCTCAAATCCAGAGGTGGTTAACTTTATAACATATCGTTGGGGAGGAGATTCTGGAAGAGTTGTTCTGGTGGGATCGACTCGAGATCACCCCCGAGGAGGAGGAGAGGGTTATCAGAAAGGTGGCGAGCGTCATCCATAAATATGGGATGGACGCTGCAGCCATACTGTTCCTCGAGAGCTTCAAACCCCTCGTATATATTGGAGGGGAGCTCGGAAAGTTCTTCATCTCACCATTCCTACCAGCCCTCGGAGAGGAGATCAGCATAAGCGGGGAGAAGTTCTTCAGGATATTCGAGAAGAGGGAGAACATAGAGCGTCTAATAACGATCCTCGAGGAGATGTCGGCGGAGGAGGTTGAGGCGGCGGAGACTGAGGAGACCACCCAATCTGGAGAAGCTGGGAAAAAGAAGGGTTGGAGGCGTCTAATCCCCTTCCTCTAAGCCTCCACCGCCCCTATAGACTCGTCGAGGATTCTGAGGGCCTCATCGAGCTGCTCCCTCGTTATGACCAGCGGCGGAGCCACCCTGAGAACGCCTGTTCCAAAGGAGCCCATCCTTATGATGTATAGACCCCTCTTGAAGGCCTCGACGCATATCCGGTCAGCGGCCTCGGCATCAGGCCTCTTGGAGGCCTTATCGCCGACGATCTCAACGCCGATGAGGAGTCCCCTACCCCTCACATCGCCGACGATGCTATGCCTCCCCATCATCTCCCTAAGCCTATCCATGAGATAGGCTCCAAGCCTCTCAGCCCTCTCGATGAGGCCCTCCTCCTCTATCACCTCGATGTTGGCCAGGGCGGCCGCACAGCCGAGGGGGAAGGCATCGAAGGTGTGGCCATGCCTGAAATGCTCTCCGCCATGGATATGGAGCTCCGCCCTGGCGACGACGGCGCTTAGGGGAACACCACCTCCAAGGGCTTTACCCAGGATGATGATGTCGGGCTCCACACTCCAATGCTCGCAGGCGAACCATCGTCCAGTCCTGCCGAAGCCAGTCTGAACCTCCTCATCGACGAGGAGGATTCCATACCTCTCACAGAGCTCCTTCAGGCCCTGTAGATAGCCCTCCGGTGGGACGATCCAGCCGGCGTCTCCAGCTATCGGCTCTATGAAGACTGCTGCCACCTCATCTGGTGGGAGATAGCTCTTGAAGGCGTAGTCCTCTATGTAGTGGAGGCATCTTAGATCGCAGTCTGGATATTGAAGGCCAAAGGGGCATCTATAGCAGTTGGGATAGGGCATGTGATAGACGCCTGGGAGATTTGGGCCGAAGCCCCTGATCATCCAGGTCTTATAGGAGCTTAGGCTGAGGGCTCCATAGGTCATGCCGTGGAAGGCTCCTGCGAAGGCGATGATGTAGGGCCGACCCGTCGCCCACCTCGCAAGCTTGAGGGCGCAGTCATTAGCGGCGGAGCCAGTTAGGGCGTAGTAGACTCTCTTCTCAAAGCTGCCTGGGGTGATCCTCGCCAGCTCCCTATCCAGCCTATGCCTCGCCTCCACCCAGCCATGGGTTGCCGCCTCCATCTGACGTCCGATGGCCTCCAGCACCCTCGGATGCCTATGGCCGACGTTGACGACGCATCGGCTTGAGATGAAGTCGAGGAAGACATTTCCATCCGGATCCCTGATCCAGACGCCTCCAGCCTCCTCGACGAGGGGATGCCTATAGGCTGAGGGTGGGAGACCGACGGCCTTGAGTATCTCCCTCACCCTGGGGCCTGGAGGCTCCACAACTATCCTCGGAGCCTTAAATCTCCAGAGCTCCTCTACGCCCATTACAGGATGATCCTCTCACTAAAGATTTAAGGAAGACCCTTCGGTTAATATAGGAGTGCCATGGCGAGGCTTAGGAAGCCGAAGGAGGAGATGAAGTATATCCTCGCCACAGATGTAGGCAGCACCACAACTAAGGCGAGATTCTTCGAGCGCAAGCCGGAGGGATGGAGATTCGTCATAGCAGGTGAAGCACCCACGACGGTTGAGGCCCCCTATGAGGATGTCACCCTCGGCGTCAGGAACGCCGTCAGGGAGGTGGAGGAGCTCACGGGACATAAGATACTGGCTGAGGATGGAAGCGGCATAGTCGTCCCCTTCGACGGTGAGAGAGGCGTCGACCTATACTGCACAACCAGCAGCGCTGGTGGAGGCCTACAGATGATGGTGGCAGGCCTCATAAAGACCATGACGGCTGAGAGCGCCAACAGGGCTGCCCTCGGAGCAGGAGCCATAGTTATGGACGTCATCGCCCAAGACGATGGGAGACCGGTCTACAAGAAGATTCAGAGGATTAGAAGCCTCAGACCCGACATGATCCTACTCGCCGGAGGAACCGATGGGGGAGCCACAACCCACGTGATGGAGATCGCCGAGATGCTAAAGGCGGCTGAGCCTAAGCCCAGGCTCGGCCTCGGCTATAAGCTCCCAATAGTCTACGCCGGAAACAGGGATCTGAGGCCTCAGATAAAGAAGCTGCTCGGCGAAGTATTCGCGCTCACCATCGTCGACAACATCAGACCAGTCCTAGAGGTGGAGAACACTGAGCCCGCCCGTAGGGCGATCCATGAGCTCTTCATGGAGCACGTGATGAGCCATGCACCTGGCTATCTGAAGCTGATGAAGTGGACTGACATCGACATAATGCCTACGCCAGCCGGTGAGGGGATGGCGATGCAGCTCATCGCCAAGGTCTTCGAGAAGAACGTCCTCGGCGTCGGCCTCGGAGGGGCTACGACGAATGTCTACTCCGTCTTCGAGGGCAAGTTCGTCAGGAGCGTAAGCGCCAACCTGGGTATGAGCTACAGCATCTGCAACGTGATGAAGACGGCTGGCATCGAGAACATAATGCGATGGCTCCCCTTCGAAATGGATGAGGAGGAGGTGGCGAGCAGACTGATGAATAAGATGATTAGGCCGACAACCATCCCACAGACCCTCGACGACCTCATCGTCGAGCACTCCGTCGCCCGTGAAGCCCTGAGACTCGGATTGGAGCATCACAAGACCATAGCGACGAGGCTGAAGGGCGCAAAGATAGAGAGGACGATAAGCGACATGTTCGAGCAGGCGCTGGCCGAGACCTACATAGACCTCATGAAGATCGACATAATCGCCGGAACCGGAGGACTGCTGAGCCACGCCCCACGCAGAGTCCAGTCGATGCTCATCCTCACAGACGCCTTCCAACCTGAGGGCATAACATGGATGTTCCAGGACAGCGTCTTCATGATGCCCCACCTCGGAGTCCTATCAACCGTATACTGGGAGGCGGCCTGGCAGATCTTCGACAAGGACTGCCTCGTCAGACTTGGAACAGTCATCGCGCCGAGAGGCGTTGCGAATAAGGGTGACCCAGTCATGACGGTTGAGATCGAGATGCCGAATGGGGAGACCCTGACGGAGGAGATGCACTTCGGAGAGATTAAGCGTATAGAGCTGCCGGAGAGGGAGGAGGCGAAGGTGACCATATCGCCGAGGAGGGGCTTCGACGTTGGGAGGGGGCCTGGAAAGAGGGTGGAGGGAACAGCCATGGGAGGCGTCGTAGGCATACTCCTCGACGCAAGGGGTAGACCCCTACAGCTTCCGGAGAACGATAAAGAGCGGAGGGAGACTCTGCTTAAATGGTTCCTCGACATCGATATGTACCCGGAGGATAAGCTGAGGGAGTTGGTGTGAGATGCCTAAGGCCAAGGGGAAGAGGAGGGTTTCAAGGGAGGCATACGCCTACACCCCAGGTCTGAAGGTTAAGAGGGCGATGCTCGTCAGGAAGATGAGGAGGCTTCCAATACCTGGAAAGGTCCTCGTCGAGGAGGGGGATGAGGTAGACTTCAAAACAATCGTAGCGAGAACGGAGCTGGCCGGTGAACCCGAGATCGTCAAGGTCGCACTACTACTCGGCATCGAACCCGAGGATGTGCCGAGATACATGATGAAGAAGGTGGGGGATGAGGTGAAGGAGGGGGATATAATCGCCCACTACAGAGCCTTCTTCGGCCTCATAAAGCGAGACGTCGTCTCACCAGTCGACGGAGTCATAGAGTCCATCTCCGACATCACGGGTCAGGTGGTCATAAGGAAGCCTCCAGTCCCCCTGGAGGTCGATGCCTATATACCTGGAAAGGTCGTCGAGGTGCTCCCAAATGAGGGTGCGGTCATAGAGACGAACGCAGCCTTCGTGCAGGGAATCTTCGGCATCGGCGGCGAGACCCATGGAGTCATAAAGATGGCCGTCGACTCACCTGATGAGGAGCTCACCGCAGACCATATATCGGATGATGACAAGGGGGCGATCCTCGTAGGGGGCTCCCTCGTCACCCTCGACGCCCTGAGGAAGGGTGTGGAGGTTGGAGTCTCCTGCATCGTCGCCGGAGGCATTAGGCATAGAGACCTAACGGAGTTCATGGGGGAGGAGATCGGAGTCGCCATCACGGGACATGAGGAGGTGGGGCTCACGCTCATCATCACCGAGGGCTTCGGCAGGCTACGCATGAGCCGTAGGGCCTTTAACCTCTTCAAGAGCTTCGACGGCTATAAGGCAGCAGCAAACGGCGCCACCCAGATCAGGGCCGGCGTCATGAGGCCTGAGGTCATCATACCCCACAGCGAGTTCTACGAGGAGAAGAGCGGCGACGAGTTGGCGGCTGGAATGGTTCCTGGAACCCCTGTACGCATCATCAGGGCTCCCTACTTCGGAGCTATAGGCCGAGTGCACAGCCTGCCGATAGACCTGCAGCAGGTGGAGACCGAATCCTACGTGAGGGTCTTAGAGGTCGAACTTGAGGATGGCAGAATAGTTACGGTGCCGAGGGCGAATGTTGAGATCATCGAGGAGTGACTATCCCCTCATTATTAACTTGATTTTATAAGTGAAGAGGGACCCATGAAAACTTATATAAAATGAATTATTCATCTCTATTAGCTGTCCAGGGTCTAAAGGCTCTGGATGGTGGGGAAAAGGGAGGAAGAGGATATGGCCATCATCGTCTCAGGGAGAGGGATGGCCCTCGTAATACTGGTGCTCTCCTACATCCTCTTCTACATATTCATGTATCTCGGCAGGAAGGGAAGGGAGATCCCGGTCAGAACGCTTCCACCCATGGCCGCCATACCTGAGGGGATCGGCAGGGCCGCTGAGATGGGTAGGCCGGTGATGTTCACACCCGGCATCGCCGGAGACCTGAACGACCCCACGCAGGGTCCACAGGTTCTGGCTGCTATAAGCATCCTCGGCTACATAGCGAGGGAGTGCGCCAGGACGGGTGTGAAGCTCGACGTCTTCATGCCCATCCCGACGGCGCTCCCCCTCACAGAGGAGACTCTCCGAACAGCCTACATGGCTGAGGGGAAGCCTGAGGAGTTCTCCCCAGACATGATACACTTCATCGCCGGTCAGTCACCATACCTGACGGCCGTCCTCGGCTACTTCCAGAGGGAGAGGCCTGCAACAAACTTCCTGATAGGAGGCTTCTACTACGAGTCCGTCGTAATGGGTGAGGGCGGCAACACCATCGGAGCCTTCCAGATCGGTGGAACCGCCAACACCCACCAGATGCCCTTCCTCGTCGCCACCTGCGACTACGTCCTGCTGGCCGAGGAGCTATACGCCGCCGGAGCCTCCATCAGCAAGGATCCAGACATCCTCGGCTGCCTTAGAGGTGAGGACATAATGAAGTTCATATTGATCGCCTTGATGATCATCGGCTTCATACTCGGCTTCGCCAGGAATCCAGCGCTGATAAACGTTTTGAGGTGGTGAATATGGCTGAGGTTTTGAGGAGGGAGGTTGTCTACCTCATAACCGCCATAGTCACCATACTGATGTTCATAGAGTTCTTCTTCATAGGCACCTGGAACGTCGCTGAGGAGCTTCGAACCTGGGCCACCATCATCGCGAACATCTCCATCGCATTGGGAGCCATAAGGCTGCTGTCTGAGCATGCCAAGAACATCCAGAAGAGGAGGGCTGGACTATGGCCCTTCAGTATCTGGCTATGGATCATCTTCCTCATCACTCTCTTCAGTGGCCTCGCGGGCTATGTCACAAAGCAGGATGCCATGACTAACCTCCTCTACAACTGGCTCTTCACGTGGCCTTACACAAGCCTGGGCCAAACTCTATACGCCATCACGGGATTCTACATCTTCTCAGCCGCCTACAGGGCCTTCAGGGCGAGGAACATAGATGCGGCCCTGCTGCTCATCGCAGGCTGCTTCGTCATCCTAACCAACGCCCCGATAGGGGGAGTCATCTGGAGCGGCATACCGGTGATAGGGCGATGGTTCCTCGACTATGGTCAGGTGCCTGGGATGAGATGCTTCCTAATCGTCGCAGCCTTCGGCATGCTCGCCTACGGATTCAGGGCGCTGCTGGGCAGGGAGAGAGGATTCTATGGGGAGGTGGCTGGTGAATGAGTGAGGAGCTCACCTTCTGGGAGAAGCTGGCGAGGATTGATCGCCGAGTCTTCTACTGGATACTGTTCATCGGCCTCATGATACCCTTCATCAGGCCCATCATGTTCCCCATCAGCATCAGCCCATCCACCAGAGACCTCTATGAGGGCATAATAGAGATGGTGGAGCCTGGAGACGTAGTCGTGATGAATATAGCCTTCGGAGTGAGCGCCTGGCCTGAGTGTATGCCAGCCTTCGCCGCCTGCACAAAGCTCCTGATAAAGGAGGGCGCCAAGATCATCTTCTGGGGAGCCTACTACGACGTCGACCTGAGCTATGAGGAGGTTCTGAGGAGGTGCGAGGACTACTTCAAGGACCTAAAGTATGGAGAGGACTACGTCTACCTTGGATACTACCCCTACCAGGAGGCGGCCGTAGCCCAGCTCGCCTCCTCGATTAGAAGCATATTCGAGACGGATAACTATGGGACGCCCCTCGACGAGATTCCGATGATGAAGAACGTCGACAAGGCGACGGATATCAAGCTGGTTCTCTCCGGAGACACCGGCGACGTCTGCGACTACTACATCAGGCAGTGGCGCATCCCCTATGGTGTACCCGTCGCCGAGATAGGGATCGCGATGCTGGGCTCCAGCTACATGCCCTTCTACAAGTCCGGAGTCCTCTTCGGTATGAGCGTCGGAGTCAGGGGAGGAGCTGAATTGGAGAAGCTCATCGGAGAGCCTGGTGAGGCAACCATCAGGATGGGAGCCATAAACATCTCCCACATCCTCGTCATCATAGCCGTAGTGCTGGCGAACATCGGCTACTTCGCCAGCAGGGGTAGGAGGAGGTGAGGTGGATGCCCTACCCAACCGATCCAGCTGGAATCGCTGGCCTGTGGATTGCATGGCTGCTGATGCTGATGATCTACAGCTACCCGCTGTATAAGGAGAATCCTGCCTTCAGGTTCGCGGAGCACACCTACGTCGGATTGATGCTGGCCATCATGCTCGTGAGGACGACGATTACGACGACGATAAGGATGGTTGGGCCGCCTCTAATGCAGGGGAAGGTCTGGTACGTCATACCCATCATCCTCGGCTTCATGATGTTCTTCCTATTGACGCCGAAGTATAGGTGGATAAGCCGATATCCAATCGCCATCCTCGTAGGAGCCGGCTTCGGACTCGGTATGAGGGGAGTCCTCATACCCAACATCACAAACCAGGTGATCTCGACGATCACCCCGCCGGCCACTGGGGCGGGGGCTGTTGACTGGTGGAACTACATCTACATAGCGATAGGAACCATCTGCGCCGTCATGTACTTCGTCCTGACATGGGAGCATAGGGGTGGAATGGGCTATGCGACGAGGCTTGGACGCTGGATCATCATGATCGGCCTTGGAGCATACTTCGGCAACACCGTCCTCTTCAGGATGGCGATGCTCTCCGGCAGGGCGCAGTTCTTCCTCCAAGTCCTGAAGATAGCACCCATGTAAAGGGCCTGAAAAACCCCCTTTGTTTTCACATCAACTATTAAGGAGTTAGATGACATTCCAGATGTGAAGAGATTAGATGAGGGAGACGTGGAGGAGCTCCTCGAAGACGGTAGGCTGAGGCTCGGCGTGAAGCTGGAGGACTATCTACTCGTCTACCTCGGCGTCAGACCCTGCTCCCAGATAACCATACCCGCCGAGCTCCCAAGCGGAGGGGAGATGGGGAGAATAATCGACGAGAGGATCTATCCAACCCTCCTAAGGATTAGGAGGGGTGATAGAGGAGCCATCAGGGATGTGAAGAGGGCCATGCGGAGGGCATACAGAGAGGTTGTTGAGGCCTCGGAGGAGTATAAGGCCCATATAGGATGGGCTGAGCGCCTCGGCCTCAGATGGCGGGTAGACGAGGTGAGGCCGACGGTTAGGGAGCTCTACCTATACAGGGAGAGAGGCGTCGAGAAGAGGCTGAGGAGGCTTATGGATAGGAGGGAGAGGCTGAGGAGAGAGGCCATGAAGAGGCCGAGAGGCCTCGGCATATATCTGGCATATCCAGAGGAGCTTGAGGCCGATTGGGTTGCTGAGATGGGGAGACTCCTCGGATACCCTCAATGCTGCGTGGAGCGATACGCCAGGGAGAGATCCATGGGCTTAGAGGTTGAGGAGAGAGCCTATAGACAGCTGGAGGAGGGCGAAGCGAATGCCATGGCCTACTTCGTCTCCTACTTCTTCCCCTGCAGCCCAAGCTGCCCGGAGGCCGTCTCCATGGGTCGGAGATGCCTCAGGCTGCTGGAGGAGCTCCACCCAAGGCTCGGTGAGCTATACCGGGGGAGGTTGGAGGAGAACCTCAACCTGGTGAGGAGGCTTCCAAACCTCATAAGGGAGCATAGAGCAGAGGCTGAGAGGAGGCTAAGCCTCTGGAGGAGTAGAACTCGACAGCTTTAATAGGGCCTCGAGGACTCCATCTGAGGGAGCCCCATGAGTGAGCGGTGGGCGGTGAAGGTTCTAAGGGAGATGGAGCCATCGCTGATTAGGAGGCTTGCAGCGGCCCTCATGATGCTGAAGGATGTCGTCGTCCTCGCAGGTGGAGACCCAGACTTCCCGACGCCCAGCCACATCGTCGAGGCGGCCGTCAAGGCTCTGAGGGAGGGGATGACCCACTACACGCCGACTCAGGGCATACCCCAACTCAGGGAGGCCATAGCGGCCTACTATAAGAAGTTCAGCGTAGAGGTCGATCCGGAGAGGGAGGTTATAGTCACCCCTGGAAGCCAGCAGGCGCTGTATCTCACCCTCGCCTCCACCGTTGAGCCTGGAGATGAGGCTCTCATCCCCGATCCAAGCTATCTGATTTACGTCCCAACGGTGAGATTCCTTGGTGGAAAGCCGGTGAGATTCCCCCTCAAGGCGGAGGGCTTCCACCTCGACCTCGAGGAGATTAAGGCCAGGATAACGGATAAGACGAAGATAATCATCCTCTGCTCCCCAAACAACCCGACGGGGACGGTCTTCACGGAGGAGGAGCTTAAAGGGGTGGCAGACCTAGCCGAGGAGCATGACCTCCTCATCATCTCAGATGAGATATACAGCGAATTCATCTGGGATGGTCGAAGATTTGTGAGCATAGCCTCCATACCTGGGATGAAGGAGAGGACGGTCGTGGTTGTAAGCTTCTCAAAGACCTTCGCCATGACGGGTTGGAGGCTCGGCTACCTCATCGCCCCTGGAGGCCTCGTAGAGCAGATGCTGAAGATACAGGGAAACATGGTTCTATGCCCAGCGGCCCACGTCCAGGTCGCAGGGGTGGCAGCCCTAACTGGGCCATGGGAGCCGATAGAGAAGATGGCTGAGGAGTATAATAGGCGGAGGGAGTATCTCGTTAAACGCCTAAACGAGATAGAGGGAATCAACTGCCCAAAGCCTGAGGGGGCCTTCTACCTCTTCCCAGACATCTCAGAGGTCTCAAAGTCCAGCTTCAAGTTCTGCGAGGACTTGATGGAGAAGAAGAGGGTGGCCATAGTCCCAGGAGCCGCCTTCGGCCCCCACGGTGAGGGGCATGTCCGAATACCCCTCGTCAAGCCGATAGAGGTGTTGGAGGAGGCGGCCAATAGGATAGAGGACTACGTGAAGGCCCTTAAGGCCTAACCCCTTTTTCCAAACCCTAAACCTATAAAGGGTCTCAGACCATATCGAGTTGGCTAGAGTTGTCATCCGACTGGGCAAGGGAGATGGCTAAACTCCTACGCTCAGGGGCGACGATGCTCAGCTACAACTGCCCAGAATGCGGATCGCCCCTATTCAGGTTGAAGAGCGGTGAGATATGGTGCGCCAGATGCCAGAAGCGAGTCATCATATTGAGGGAAGGTGAAGATGAGACAGCCGTCGTCCAACGGGAGCTCCTATGGGAGAACCTTGAGGGAGCCATCCTCAGGAAGCTGTCGAGGCTGAGCGGCCTCCTATCAGAGGAAGAAGAGCCGGAGAGGATCAGGGAGATAGCTGAATCCATCTCAACGCTCCTGACATCGCTCCAGAGGCTTAGGAGGCTGAAGAAGTAGAATCTCAACGTCTCATCAGCTCCATAACGAGTTTGAAGAGCTCCTCATGAACCTCCTCAACAGGCCTCTCCGCATCAACCCTAACCAGCTCCCCAGCCTCAACAAGCCTTAGATATATCTCCCTCACCCTCCTCTGGGTCTCATAGTCCTCATAGGCCGTTAGACGCCTATCCCTCAACCTCTCAAGAGCCGTCTCAGGCTCCACATCGAGGAAAACGACGAGATCAGGCCTCAGCGCATAGCGGTTCAGCATCCTAATCCAATCGACATCGACGCCTCCAGCACCCTGATATGCGATGGAGGAGTGGAAATAGCGTTCAGAGACCACTATACATCCAGCCCTCAAAGCTGGCTTGACAACCTCCTCAACGTGGTGGAGCCTATCGGCGGCGTATAGAAGCGCCTCCACCAATGGAGGGAATCGGAGGCCCTCCTCACTCCTCTCCCTGAGCAGACGGCCGATTGGGCCGTCGCTGGGTTCATGGGTCTCCACCACCTCGTAGCCCAGCCCCCTCAACCTCTCGGCGAGAAGTCTCCCCTGAGTAGATTTGCCGCAGCCATCTACTCCCTCGAGGACGATGAAGAGTCCACGTCGAGGGGTCATCCCATAGGGAGTCGACGGAGATGGATAAAACATCTTTGAGCAGCTTTAAAGGTCTCGGAGGGTAAAGGTGAGTGATGAAGTGGGGGGAAATCAAAGACCCCATACACGGCTACATAGAGCTATCGGAGGCTGAGAGGGGGGTTCTCGATACCTGGCCGGTTCAGAGGTTGAGGCGTATAAGGCAGCTTGGGGTGGCCTATCTAACCTATCCGGGGGCTGAGCATAGCAGGTTTCAGCACAGCCTTGGAGTCATGCATCTATCAGGACTCTTCGGCGAACGGCTCAGAGACCTCGGCCTCATAGAGGAAGATGATGTGAGGCTTCTCAGATTGGCTGGATTGCTCCACGACGTCGGACACGGCCCCTTCAGCCACCTCTTCGAGGAGCTCCTCGAGAAAAAGGGGCTGAGCCACGAGGGTATGGGGCGTAGAATCATAGGGGAGACGATGATCGCCGACGTCCTCAAAGACTATGGCTTCAAACCCTCCGAGGTCTCGGAGCTCTCGGTTGGCCAGCTCCCTGGCAGGGGCTTCCTCAATCAGGTTGTGGCCGGTCAGTTCAGCGCCGATACACTTGACTACCTCGTCAGGGACAGCTACTACACCGGCGTCGAGTATGGAAGGGTTGACGTCCGTAGGCTTATAGACTCGGTCGACGTCTTAGACGGAGTTCTCTCCATGGATATAGCGGCCCTCTACGCCCTTGAAGCCTTCCTCATCGCAAGATATGAGATGTTCAAGGCCGTCTACTTCCACAGAACGGTTAGATCTGCATCGGTGATGCTTATCAGGGCGTTGGAGCTGGCTGATGAAGCCCTCAGCCTAACCGAATTCAAATCCCTCGACGACTACCTCAAACTCGACGATGAGGGGGTTCTATCCATGCTCCTAAGCCTGAGAGGCGATGAGGAGCTGGAGACGGCGAGGAGGATGGCTGAGATGCTGAGGGGGAGGAGGCTGCTGAAATGCGCCTATGAACGCTTCCTCGGGGAGGAGGAGATCCAAAGCCTTAGGCTGAGAGGGGAGACGAGGAAGGAGCTTGAGGAGAGACTGGCTGAGGAGGCTGGAGCCGATTGCCGCTTCCTCATCATCGACGTCTCAACAGCCCCATCAGTCCCCTACAACCCTGGAAGCAGTAGGCCGGAGGAGATCAGGCTGTTCATCAGGGAACCCGACGGCTCGAAGAGATGTGTAAACTTCAGCGATGTCTCACCCCTCGCCCCCATCCTACTGGGATATATAAACATCCTCAGGGTCTATTGTAGGGCTGAGGACTTGGATAAGGTCAGGAGAGAAGCGGGAAAACTCCTCGAGGCCTTTGGCTAAATCTCTATATATCCCTCATCGGCGTTGACGGCGACGAGATCACCGTTCCTAAGCAGCCTCAACGGATTCTCCTCAAGGCGATCCATAAGTGGGATTCCAGCCATGGCGCATCCCGTGGCGATGATCGTCTCCGTCTCCAGGTTTATGATGGCCGCCGGAGCCGTCCCCCGACGATGCATACGATAGATTATGTAGCAGCCAACGGTGCTTCCCCTCCCATGGGGGAAGATGAAGACCTTTCCAGCTATGCTCTCACCCTCAAGGGGATGGCCAGGCTCAGTTATGACACCTGTGTCGGGGTCTACGCCGCCGTAGAAGCTGAAGGGTGCGCCGCTTATTATGGCCTCCCCCTCAGCGTATCCGCCGACTATCCTTCTACCCCTAATCCTCATGACCCCTCCCCAGAAGCTCCCTTAGAGGCGCAACCTGAACCGTGAGGCCCATGGAGGAGAGGTAGTGGGCCGCCTTAAAGCTGTTCGTCGCCACCTCCCTCCACCCCATCTCCCTAAGAGGCGCAACCACCATGCAGGTATCCCGGTAGACCCTGCCCCCAGCCTCCTCGATGGCCCTGACTATGCCCAGCCGCTCAGCCTTCATGTAGACATCCCTGCTTGTGAAGACCCATAACCTCTCACAGCTTCGACGCTCCAGCAGCATGGCGACCTCCATCAGCTCCCTGAGGCTGCAGTGGGGGCAGCCGACGCAGATTATGGCCTCCTCCCCAGCCCCCTGGAAGCGTTCAGCCACCTCCCTCAGGCCGTCGGGCTTTATTGGTATATGCTCCAAATCCCCAAGGTGTCGAGTCATCCTCCTGGCCTCGGGGGTTAAGCCCTCGATGTGGTAGAGGGCCACACCACCTGAGGTGGCTATGGCCGCTGAGAGGGCTTTAAGCTGCTCTATGCTTGCACCCCTCAAACCCCTGATGTAGGGGACGCTTCGACCTGCGATCTCTCCGATGAGGTAGCCGAGGGCTCCATAATCGAATTTGGAGCTGAGGTGGGCCTTCACATCGATGATGATGCTCGGCCTCCTATTCTCCTCCAATCGATATCCGTGTAGAGGAGCCCTACCCGTGATAGCTGAGGCGAGGGCTGTAGGCCCAGTCTCCCTATTAGTTCTGGCGCCGAGAACGGAGTTGGCGTAGGCGACGGCTGAGGACTCAGCCCAGGCGACCTGGCTTCCAGCCCTCGGCCTATGACCTATGAGATAGGGTGTACAGGTGCAGGTGGCCTCAACGCCCATACGCCTATAGGCCTCGATCACCCTAAGCTGACCCTCAGCGAATTCAGGGGAGACACCCATCTCCCCCCACCGCTCCAAGTCCATTCCAGCTGGGTTGAGCGTCGCCCTTATACGCACATGGGCCCCCAGCTCAGCCTGCTCCTCGAGATACTCCAATCCAGCTTCGCCGAGATTCTTATAGGAGACTCCTGAGATGTGGGCGCTCTCCACTTCGATTAGCCTCTCAGCCTCGAAGACCTCCCCGAGGGCGACGAGGAGGCTCATGGCCCTCGCCACGGCCTCCCCCATCTCGCCTTCAAGCATCTCCTCCTCAAGTCGGGTTAGATACATCCCAGCCTCCCCAAAAGCCGTCTAACACGCTCCGAAACAGGTATCTCAGCCCTCTTAAAGTGGCGTTCAGGCTTAGACAGCGGCCTCGTGGCGTCGACGCCCACCTTACAGCCGAGCTCAAGCCTCTGATCCGAAGCCGGATCGAGGCTTGAAACCCTGACATGAGGTATGATCAACAGATCCTCATCACCCCTGAATCTCGTCGCTATGGCCCACTCAACCTCCTCAGGGTTGTAGGGGTCGATGTCCTCATCGACGACGACGGCGTGCTTAAGGCTTGGATGGGCTGCGAAGACGGCCATCAAAACATTCTTAGGGTCTCCCTCCCGAACCTTCCGGATGCTGACGACGCAGTGGAGCCATCCACATCCCCCAGATGTGAGGTTTACACCCCTGACATGAGGCGTCACACCTCGGACGTAGTCCCATATCTTAGCCTCCCTGGGGAGGCCCATCAATAGGCGATGCTCCATCCCGGAGGGGAGGAGTGCCTGATAGATGTAGTCAGCCCTATACATGGCTCCGACAACCTCGATGACCGGCTGACTCCGCTCAACGTCGTAGGTTCCAGTCAAATCGACGAAGGGCCCCTCAACAGCAGTCTCATCCACCTTCAAACGCCCCTCTAAAACCAGCTCTGCGTCAGCCGGAGCCAGGGCGTCGATATGCTCACACTCCGTCAGTTTGAGGCCTCCATCCAGGAGGGCGTTGGCCACATCGAACTCCGAGACTCCGTAGGGGGCGGGCGTCGACGCTGCGAGGAGAATGGCTGGGTGAAGCCCTATGGAGATGCTGACATCTATGCTCTCTACGCCGCCCTCCCTCGCCGCCTCAACGATTCGATAGAGATGTCTTGGAACTATCCTGAGGGTCAATCTATGGTCGTCGAGGACGAGGAGGCGATGTATGGAGACGTTTTCTATCTCGCCGTCGGGAGTCCTGGCGTAGAGGGCTGCCGATGTGATGTAGGGGCCTGGATCCCCCTCGAAGTGGGTGAGGATGGGGAATTGGCTCAGCCTTGGCCTATCCACCGCTCTCTCCTTCACGGGGCCGTCGCCGACTTCGCATCTCCTCGGATTCCTCACGGCTGAGAGGAGTCTCTCATAGAGCTCCAGGCCCTCAACGCCTAAGGCCTCTTGGATTAGACGCCTATTGGAGCAGAGACCCGCAGCGATTCTGCTCTCATAGCCCTCGATCCTCGTGAATAGGAGGGGTCTGCCGTCGAGATGCTTCATAACGGCGGCGACCTCGAATCGGGTTGATAGCTCCTCATCTATGTGGAGGAGCTCCCCCCTCGAGTCAAGCTCCCTGAGGAAGCCCCTTAGATCGCTCAACGCTCCCTCACCAGCTCCCCAACCAGCTTAAGCAGCACCCTACCGGCGGAGACCTCGAGGTCTGGGGGGAGATTTATGGAGACGAGGGCCATCTTCCCATAGAGGTGGGCGAGGCGCTCAGCGATGACCTGACTGAGAACTCGGTCTCGATCGCCGAGGAGGGGTGATGAGACGCCTCCAGGCATGGAGATGGTGAGCGTTCCCAGCCTCGGCTCATCTCCAAGCCAGAAGAGGGCGATGACTGCGTTCCCCAACTCCAGTAGGGCGGCCTTGAGGGGGCGATCCTCTAGGAGGGCCTCCGCCGTCGATAGCTCCAAACCCATTTGATAGAGTTTAGGCGAGGGGAGATGTTAAGCATTCCCCCTCCAACTATTAGAGGGTGTCGACTTGAAGCTGTTGGCGCTGGGCGACATCCACAGCAACCTCACAGCCCTCGACGAGGTGTTGAGGGATGCGGGGAGCTGGGATATGGCCCTCTGCCTCGGAGACATAGTGGGCTACGGCCCAAATCCAGGTGAGTGCATCTCAAGGGTGAGGATGCATGGCTTCCGATGCATAGCCGGAAATCACGACGCAGCGGTGGTCTCCGGTGAGACATGGGGCTTCAACCCCTACGCAGCGGAGGCCGTCCACATCAATCGCAGACTCCTCAGCTTAGACGCCATCAGATGGCTGGGAGGGCTACCCCAAAGCCTCAGCCTGGAGGTTGAGGGCGTCCGCATCGCATTATATCATGGCAGCCCAAGAGACCCCTTAAATGAGTATATCTTCCCCCATGAGGCCTACATCTATGCCGATAGGCTTCTGGAGATGGCTGGAGCTGATCTGCTTCTCCTCGGGCATACCCATGTCCCCTACCTCATCGAGGTGGATGATCGACGGCTGGCGAATCCCGGCTCGGTTGGCCAGCCGAGGGATGGCGATCCGAGGGCGAGCTACATGCTCATCGAGGTCGATGGGGGTGAAGTCTCCATTCATCATAGAAGAGTTGAATACGACATCGATGAGGTGGCTGAGAGGATGAGACGGCTTGGGCTTCCGGAGTTCCTCGCCTCCAGACTCTACTACGGCTATTAGAGACCAATCCTTCTAGAGGGTTGATCAACACATATCGACCATCGAGAGAGCTTCTGGAGATAAGCTTCGAAATCCTCGACGAATAGCTCAGCCTATCGAATCCTCATCACCCTCTCCTCATGGTAGCCGGTGATGACGCGGCGATAACCCCTTAGAGCCTCATCGAGACCTGGGTCACCCGTATCGACGGTTAGGGCTTTGAGACCCCTCAACTTATTCGGGGTGGCGATGACGATGATGTGATCCAAGCCGACTCTGCGTAGGATTCTCGGACTTATCGGCTGATTCCCCCTCCCCAGCAGGGAGCCCTGGCCTCCGAGGGGTGAGATTATTATCCAGGTCTCAGCCTCCTCAACAACCCTCAATAGGTCTTCCTCCGAGGCATCCCGCACGATAAGCCTCCCATCCCTGACAACGTCTATGCCAAGCAGGGTCTTATCAACGCCGAGGAGCTCCGCCACCTTCGCCACCGTCGACCCTGGACCCAATATGTAGTTGACCCCAGGCCTCATCATCTCCACAACCCTCGCAGCTATGGATTCCTTCATCAACTCCTCATCCACGGCCACCACCGTCTCCTTACCTCCAAGCAGTAGATTTGGGGCGTATGGGGTTTTGGCGCAGCCCTTTAGGACGGCTGTCAATCTCCCAGCCCTATAGGCCTCCTCATCGACATCCATAACCTCCCTCTCAACGATCCGGGTCTCGCCATTTAGGTATTTGATGAGGAGCTGAGCTGCAGCCCTCGGCGTTGGGGGGAAGACGGCGCTGAACATCTTAACCCCAGCGGGTATCCCGAGGATTGGGGTCTCCATATCTATGGCCTCAACTATGTCGCAGGCGGTTCCATCGCCCCCTGCGAAGACGATGAGGCTGACGCCCATCTCAGCCATCCTCCTCGCCGCCCTCTTCGTATCCTCAGCCGTCGTCGGCTTCGAGGCGTATCCAACAACCTCAAAGCTGTAGCCCACCTCTCTGAGGAGCTCCTCCCCCATCTCACCGCTCCATGTCAGCCATCTCGCTGATCGACCTTCCTCACCTAAATGTCTCAGGAACTCCCTCGCCCTGATGGGGGACCAGGGCTTAGCCCCCCGCCTCAGAGCCTCTCTCAGAGCCTCCTCTCCGTCCGTCCCCTTTAATCCGACTCTCCCACCCATTCCAGCGATCGGGTTTACGATGAAGCCGAGGGATGGCAAGTTAAATAAAAGTCTCCCCAACTATTCTAAAAGCTATCAGGGGCGGATGCCTATAAGCGGCCTTAAGGAATCCCTTGGACGCCTTGGATCGCTTAAGACCCTCGCAGGGTTGAGATTAGAGATCGATAGACGCAGACTCGTTGAATTCTCAGCTCTCATCCTCATACTCTTCGTCGCCGTAGCGTTGAGGGAGCTCCCCCTCCGATGGGGCGCCTACCTCACAGCCTACGACCCCTTCTTCCAGTATAGGGTGGCCGAATACGTCGTTGAAAACGGCTTCAAGGCCTGGTTCAGCTGGCATGACAGCCTCAGCTGGTATCCCATAGGGAGGGATATCCCCCACAGCTCCTTCCCAGGCCTCCCCTTCTCAGCCGCAGCCCTCTACATGGCTCTAAGAGCCCTCGGTGTAGATGTCTCCCTTCGAGATGTCTGCATCCACTTCCCAATACTGATGGCCGCCATCACCTGCATAGTTGTCTATCTCCTCGGCCGAGACCTTGGAGTTGGAACCATAGGCATCTTCGCCTCCCTCTTCGTCGCCGTAAGTCCAGCCTTCATAAGCAGAACAAGCCTCGGCTTCTTCGACACCGAGAACATAGGCATCTTCGGCATGGCCCTCACGCCGCTGCTATTCCTCCGCTCCATAGACCGCAACCGCCCTCTGGGTTGGAGGCTTCTATACTCTATTCTCGCTGGGCTATCCCTGGCCTATCTCTACGCCTCCTGGGGCGCCTCAAAGTATGTGACAGGGCTCCTCGCCCTCTACGTCCTCTCAACCCTCTTCACTGGGCATTATGATAGACGCATCCTCACCTCCTACTGCCTAACGATGTTTGTGGGCTACCTCTTCGCCATCTTCGTCCCAAAGCTGGGGCCGAGATTCCTCCTCAGCGTGGAGAACATCACGGTCCTCTTCCTCGTCCTCACACTCGTAGCCTATGAGGCGATAAGGCGGAGGATAGCCTTGAGGCGCCTCATCATCCCCTCCCTCATCCTCGTGGTCGCCGTCATAGGGGTTGCATCCCTGCTCCAATACCTCGGAGTCGCCAGGCCTTTGACGGGTAAGTTCCTCAGCGTCATAAACCCCTCCAAGAGGCCTCAGAGCCCCCTATTGGAGTCGGTGGCTGAGCATAAGAGGGCTGTCTGGACCAGCTTCTTCCTCGACTTCGGCTTCCTCCTCCCCCTCTCCATCTTCGGCTGCTACATTGCGTTGAGAAATCTCGATGAGCGCAAACTCTACATGCTCCTCTTCTACATCTCAGCCCTCTACTTCGCTGGCTCCATGATCAGGTTGACCCTCATCCTCTCGGTTCCAGCCTCCCTCATGGCCTCCTACGGCCTCGTTGAGCTCCTCTCATCCCATCTACAGCTCGCCGCCGGATGGGGGAGGGAACGGCGGAGGAGGGTTATGGGAGTTAGCCGTGAGGCCTCCACACTCTTCATAATCATCCTCCTCATGGCGACCCTCCCAATCATCTGGAGGGCCGCCTCCACCTCCTATAGGCCTGGAACCTTCGCCTCCTCAGCCGTCCCCGTCAAGATCGGGGGGGAATACCCACAAGATTGGATTCAAGCCTTGACGTGGATGAGGGATAACCTACCTGAGGACGCCATAGTCGTCTCCTGGTGGGACTACGGATACTGGATAGAGACCGTCGCTGGTAAGCGAACCCTCGCCGATGGATCGACGAGGATTCAACGCCAGATCGCCCAGATCGCCCTCATAATGATGATGGATGAACCCACATCCCTCGAGATACTCAAACGATATGGGGCGACGCACATCCTCGTCTTCGCCACCTTCAACCCCAACAATCCGAGGGAGCAGTGGCCCTTCGGCGACAATGTGAAGTGGAGCTGGATGGTTCAGATAGCGGGTCTAAACCTCACAGACTACTACAGCAATAGGAGATACACGGAGAGATTCTATAACTCAACCCTCTACAAGCTGATGACGATAACTGCAAACCCGGATCACTTCGAACTCGTCTTCGCATCGGAGCATCACTTCGTCCTCATATACAAAATCAAATACTGAGCGTGGAGGCGCTATATGTAGAAGGGCTGATCCTCCTCCCCCCTCTCCTCCTCCAGCTCCCTAAGCCCCTTCTCCATCCCCGCCTTCGTCACCTTGATGTCATACTCGATGAAGTCCTCGGCGAACTTGTTTAGATACTGAGACATCTCCCTAAGCTCCTCGAGGGTGAATTTACCCATGATGTCGGGGTTGTTCACATATTGGAGCCATCCAATCACGCTGTGATTCAGGGCCAGGAGGGCGACATGCATCGACCTCACCAGGTCGAGGCGATCTGGATTCTCAGCCATCCTATTCTCCCTTATCTGCCTGAGAAACTCCTCACACTCCCTAATCCACCTCTCACCCACAGCCTCCACCCAGCCAACAGCGACATCCAATCCGCATACCGACATAAAACCCTTCCGCCCCGATTTGTATACACCATGTTTATATCTACGTATACGATTCCGTATATGATGTCCGAGGTTGTGAGCGTGAGGGTGAAGAGGGAGGTGAAGGAGCTATTGGAGAGGGAGGGGATTGACATAGGCGCCGCTGTCAGAAACTATCTGGAGGAGATGGCCTGGAGGATCAAGGTTAGGAGGGGGCTGGAGAGGCTTGATGAGCTGCTCAGGGAGATGCCGCCGGCATCGAGGGGATTCTCGGCGAGGAGTGTGAGGGAGGACCGTGATAGCCGTTGACTCCTCAGCCCTATCCAAATATCTACTTAGAGAGGAGGGATGGGAGGGGGTTAGGAGAAGGCTTGAGGAGGGGGGAATATCCCTCGAGATGGCGTTGAAGGAGGCGTGTAACGCCCTATGGAAGAGAGTTATGAGGGGAGAAGTCGATGAGGAGATGGCTTCAAGGGTGGTGGAGGAGCTTATGAGATGGGAGATATTGAGGCTCGCCGACCAGAGAGAGCTGATCGGGGAGGCCTTCAAGATAGCCATCAGGAGGAGGATAACCCTCTACGACTCGCTCTTCATAGCCTTAGCAAGGGAGATGGATGTTCCCCTCCTAACATCCGATGAGAGGCAGTCGAGGGCCGCCTCAGAGGAGGGGGTTGAGGTTATAAGGGTTTAAACCACGGAAATGATTTATCTCCCCTCATATACTCTCTCATGGGCTGGTGGACTCTCCATGGCATATAGGATCGGTAGGGTTGGGGAGTTGAAGGTTGGCTCCTACGCAGTCATCGACGGAGAGCCATGTCAGATACTCTCGATCCAGAAGAGCAAGCCTGGGAAGCATGGGAGCGCCAAGTTCAGATGTATAGCCGTCAGCCTCCTCGACGGCAGTAAGAAGAGCTTCGTAAGCCCCGTCGACGCCACCATAGAGATACCGATCGTCGACAAGCGGCGAGGCCAGATAGTCTCCATCACCCCCGACTACGTCCAGCTGATGGATCTCGAGACCTATGAGGTCTTCGAGGTTCCACAGCCATCGGATGAGGAGTTGAAGTCGAGGCTCGAAGTTGGGAGGGAGGTTGAATACTGGAATATAATGGGGCATAGGAAGCTGGTGAGGGTGAAGGGCTGAGGGGATGAGGAGGATCCAACCAATACGCCTCAGAGCTGGAATGACCGTGGGTAGATTAGCTGAGGAGCTCGGAAGGGCGGGGGTAATAGGGGCTGGAAGGGTTGCGAGGGCCGTGGAGATAGTGGCTGAGATGTTCAGCGACGAGGACTACACCACCTTCCTCTCCCTATCAGGCCCCCTCGTCCCAGCTGGACTACGCCTAATCATCTCAGACCTGATAAGGGGAGGCTACATAGACGCCGTCGTAACCAGCGGGGCAAACCTGGTCCACGACCTGATAGAGGCGATGGGAGGTGAACATCGATCCGGAAGCCCAGAGGCCGACGATGAGAGGCTTAGGGAGAGGGGGATCTCAAGGGCCTACGACATCTACATAGAGGTTAAGATCTTCCAGGAGCTTGAACGCTTCCTCTATGAAATCCTCGACGAAATACCCGAGGAGAAGCGTAGAGAGACCTCGATATGGGGTCTTCTACATGAGATCGGGTTGAGGCTGAGGGATGAGGACTCTATTCTGAGATGCGCCGCCCTGAGGGATGTCCCAATCTTCAGCCCAGCCCTATTAGACTCCATGATTGGGATACCCCTATGGGTGTACTCCCAGCGGAGGACGCTCAGAATAAACCCCCTCAAGGACTTCGAGCACTTCGCAGAGCTGGTCTACGACGCCAGGAAGGCGGGGGCAATCATCCTCGGCGGGGGCGTCCCAAAGCATCACACCCTATACATGAATACGCTGAGGGGAGGCCTCGACGCGGCGGTTCAGATCACAACCGCCAGGGCTGAGGATGGAAGCCTAAGCGGGGCGCCGCTTAGAGAGGCCATCAGCTGGGGGAAGGTTAAGGGAGAATGCATCGTCGACGTCTACGGCGATGCGACTGTTCTCTTCCCCCTGATAGTTGCGGCCGCCCTGGAGAGGGTTGAGCAACCTTTACATGAAGGTGAGGGAGATTAGGTAGGGAAGAATGGAATGGTGCTGGAGAAGCTGGGTTCATCGCTCTACGACGCCATAAAGAGGATGCTTAGAGCTCCAACGGTTGATAGGGAGGTAGTTAAGGCGCTCATAAGGGATTTCCAGCGGGCCCTCCTCCAGGCGGATGTCGATGTCCGCCTCGTCTTCGAGCTCTCCCAGCGGATAGAGGAGAGGGCCTTCGAGGAGCTCCCCCCAGGAATAAGCCGGAGGGAGCATCTCATCAGAGTCATATACGACGAGCTGACGAGATTGGTGGGGGAGAAGCCCCAACCCCTAAACCTCAAACCTGGAGCCCAGAACATCTACATGCTCATAGGGATCCAGGGCTCGGGGAAGACGACCACGGCGGCGAAGCTGGCGAGATATCTGCAGAAGAGGGGATTCAAGACGGCGCTGATATGCGCAGACACCTTCAGACCTGGAGCCTACGAGCAGCTCAAACAGCTCGCCGAGAGGATAAATGTCGACTTCTACGGAGACCCAACATGCCGAGACCCCATAGAGATCGCCAGGAGGGGCGTGGAGCATTTCAGGGATCATGAAGCGGTCATCATCGACACCTCTGGGAGGCATAAGGAGGAGAAGCCCCTCCTCGATGAGATGCGGAGGATGGCTGAGGCAGTCAAGCCGAGGGAGGTCATCCTCGTCATCGACGCCACCATAGGGCAGCAGGCGGCCTCCCAGGCGAGGGCCTTCAAGGAAGCCACAGATATAGGGTCTATAATCGTAGCAAAGCTCGACGGCTCAGCGAGAGGGGGAGGAGCCCTATCAAGCGTCGCAGTCACGGGGGCACCTATAAAATTCATAGGAACCGGCGAGGACGTCGAAGACCTCGAACCATTTGATCCGCCGAGATTTATAGGGCGCCTCCTCGGCATGGGAGATATAGAGGGCCTCGTTAAGAGGGTGAGGGAGGCTGAGCTTGAGGTCTCGGAGCGGGATGCGATGGCCATCCTCTCAGGGAAGTTCACCCTCGAAGACCTATATGGACAGCTTGAGGCTATGAGGAAGCTTGGATCCCTGAGGAGGGTAATCTCCATGCTCCCAGGCTTCGGCTACGAGCTCCCCAGCGATGTCTTCGACGTAGCCGAGGAGCGCCTCGATAAGTGGAGGGTCATAATACAGTCTATGACCCCTGAGGAGAGGGAGAATCCACGCATACTCAACGCCTCCAGGATCAGGCGTATAGCCAGGGGAAGCGGGACGGAGGAGAGGGATGTGAGAGAACTTATAAAACAGTATAACGCCATGAGAAAGATGCTGAAGCAGCTGAGGGGTAGGGGTAGACTCCTCAGACAGCTTCAACGATTCAGGTTAGGATGATGGAGATGGGGAGGCACTCTAAGGGGCCGAGGAGGAAGACGAGGAGGAAGCTCCGCAAACCCATTCGGGAGAGGGGTAAGATACCCCTCAGCAGGCTTCTGGAGAGCTATGAGATAGGAGAACGGGTCATCATAGACATCAACCCAACGGTTCACAAGGGTATGCCCCACAGGAGATACCAGGGTAGAGTTGGAACCATAGTGGAGAAGCGTGGGAAGGCCTACGTCATAGAGATACCGCAGAGGAAGAGGGTGAAGCTCATCATCGCCAGGCCGGAGCACCTCAGGAGGCATATGACATGACCATCATAGAGCGGAGAGAGATCACCATACCGGAGGCGAGGAAGATACTCGAATCCATAGGGGAGCTCGACCCACTCCAGAGGAGGGTTCTCGACTATGCATTGAAGTTCTCAAAGCTCCCCGCCGAGGAGGCCGGCAAGCTCGTGGAGGAGCTCGTGGAGAGCGGATTGGAGAGGAGCATGGCGGTTCAGATAGCCAACTGCCTCCCAGGAAGCGTTGAGGAGCTGAGAACCTTCCTCGGTAGACAGCGCATAATATCTAAGGAAACCATGGAGAATCTGATGAGGATCATAGAGAAATACAGGTCTAAGACTACTTCTCAATAGCGGGGAGGCAGAGATGGAGAGAGAGGGTAAAAAATACGAGGAATATGCATACGTCCTGGATAAATTGCCGCATGGTAGGCCAGGCGCCCCTAGATACGGCTATGGAAGAGGCATAATACAGCTCGTCGGCGAGACCTACTTCACGCTGCTTGAGGCCACGCCGAAGAGGGATGCGAAGATCGATATAGGGGAGCGCCTCTACGTCGGCAGGATCGGCAGAACAAAGGTGGACCACATCCTTGGACGCATCTCCTACGATGAGTTGACGGCCACAGCTAAGGCTGAGCTCCCAGGCATAATAGAGAGGATAATCAGATCAAATGAGAAGCGGTTTATAGAGTTCTTCAATAGGTCTCAGCCCGTAACCCCGAAGATGCACGCCCTCGAACTGATTCCGGGGATAGGGAAGAAGTTGATGTGGCAGATACTGGAGGAGCGGGAGCGCAAACCCTTCGAGAGCTTCGAGGATCTCCAGAGTAGGGTGAACATCCCCGACCCCGTTAAGCTGTTGGCGAGGAGGGTTCTGAAGGAGCTCTCAGAGGATGAGAAATACTTCCTCTTCACAAGGTCTGCATGAGTCAGCTTTTTAAATCTCCATAGGGGAGGATTGATGGATTTGAGGGCGAGGAACTATAGGCCGATAAAGAGGATGCCCTACACCAGGAGGGAGTATATAGGGGGAGTCCCAGGCCTCAGAATAGTCAAGTTCACCATGGGAAACCCAAACAGGGAGTATGAATACCTTGTGGAGCTCCTAAACCTGAAGGACGCCCAGATAAGGCATAACGCCCTCGAAGCTGCGAGGCTGGCCGCCAACAGGTATCTGGAGAGGAATCTGGGGAGGGATAACTACCTCCTCCAGATCGTCCCCTATCCACATCACATTTTGAGGGAGAAGAGGAGGCTCGCCGTCGCCCAGGCAGACAGATTCCAGGATGGGATGCGAAGACCCTATGGCAAGCCAGCTGGAACGGCGGCGAGGGTTAGACGTGGACAGAGACTTATGATCGTAAAGGTGGATGGAGACTCGGTGAACATCGCCAAGGAGGCCTTGAGGAGGGCCTCAGCCAAATTCCCGATACCCTGCAGGATCAGGATCACCCCACTCTCCACAGCCCACTAAGACGGCAGATTATAAGCCTCAAACCCCTAAACTGGATAGGGTTGACGGTCTCCTACAACTTCGAGATTGGGAGAGTCATCGACGAGATAGCTGAGAGGGGGGCCAAGAGGGTTCTGATACAGCTACCAGAGGGCTTGAGGCCCAGGGCCCTCCGGCTGGCGAGGGAGATAGAGGCCGAGGTCGATGCCACGGTCTACATCTCCGGTGGAACCTGCTATGGGGGATGCGACATCGCCATACATGAGGCGGAGAGCCTCGGCGTAGACCTCATAGTTCACTACGGCCATAATAGGATGCTCCCCGACATGGGGATACCAGTCGTCTACGTGGAGCTGAGAGCCGACTTCGACGTGGAGGAGCTCCTAAACAAGGCCATCAATCAACTCGAAGACTGGAGGAGAATCGGCCTGGCGTCGACGATCCAGCACGTCCACCTACTACGGGAGGTGGCTGAATACCTGAGGCGTCGGGGATTCACACCCAAAATCGGCGGGGGAAGGAGATGGACTCCCTATGATGGACAGGTGTTAGGCTGCGACTACTCAACAGCCCAATCCATAGCTGAGGCGGTTGACGGATTCCTCTTCATCGGCGGTGGACGCTTCCACCCCCTCGGCCTCGCCCTCGCTACGGATAGGGAGGTTGTGGCCGCAGACCCCTACACCGGAGAGGTGTCCAGGATAGGGCGTGAGGAGATGATGAGGATGGTGAGGAGGAGGATGGCCGCCGTAGAGGGGGTGAGGAGGGCGAGGAGCATAGGGATCATCGTCAGCGTTAAGCCGGGTCAGAATAGAATCAGGGAGGCTGAGAGGCTGAGGAGGAAGCTGGAGGATAGGGGATATAGAGCAGGCATCATCACCCTCGACGTCGTGAGGGCTGAAACCCTAAACGACTTCACGGAGTTCGACGCCTTCATAGATACGGCATGCCCAAGAATCGCCATAGACGGCCTACCAGACCTCAGGAGGCCGATGATCACCCTGAGAGAGGCCTACGCCATGATGGGGGTGATAGGGTGGGGGGAGATGCTGAAGGCATCATACCCAGGAGAAGGCTGGAGGAGGCCCTGAGAAGCCTAAAGCCACATCCACATCCAGATCCATGGCTGGAGCAGTATACGACGCCGCCGAAGGTGGCAGCCGAACTCCTCTTCACAGCCCGATACATCTACGATGACATAAAGGGGAGGCTCATCGCAGACCTCGGCTGCGGCACTGGGCGTCTGGGCATAGGGGCCCTGATGCTCGACGCGGAGGCCGTCGTAGGAGTCGACATCGACCCAACAGCAATCTCCACAGCGAGGGAGAACGCTCTAAGGGCTGGAGTCCTTGATCGACTCCATCTCATCATCGGCGACATCGCCCCCCTCAGAGCCGTCTTCGACACCGTCGTGATGAATCCACCCTTCGGAACGAGGCGTCGACACGCCGACGTAGAGTTCCTCGAAGAGGCTCTGAGAGTTGCGAGGGCGATTTACAGCATACATAAGAGCAGCACGAGGGAGTTCATACGGAGATATATAGAGCGGAGTGGGGGGAGGGTCTCAGCCATATTCAAGATGGAGATGGAGATACCCCACATGTTCAGGTTTCACCGTAAATCCAAGAGACTTGTAGAGGTTGATCTCTATAGGGTTGAGGGCCTAAGGGTTTAAATTGAGGCCGATGAGAATTAGTTGGGCGACCGGTGGAGGCCGCCATGTCGAGGGGTGTGAAGGGGCTGAGAAGCGGACTCGTCTTCCCGGGGGATAAGCTCGCTGTGATAGAGGAGTTCCTTAATGGCCCTGGGGCCTATGAGGAGGATGGCGTCGTCCGCTCAGCTGAGCTTGGAGACGTCAAATTCGACCTGGAGCGGAGGGAGGTTAGGGTCTCGAAGAGGACGAGGACGCCCATCCTCCCCGTGGAGGGTTTAGACGTCATCGGCGAGGTCGGCTCCGTGAAGAGGAGGACGGCGAATGTCGAGATATTCTACATAAGGGGTGTGGAGGTCTCACCTCCCTTCACTGGGGTGATCCACATCTCCAGCGTTGGGCTGGAAGTGAAGAATATGAATCTAGCCCTTAGAAGCGGTGATATAGTGAAGGCACGGGTGATAAACACGAGGAATAGGTTTATACAGCTCTCCATAGAGGGGGCGAGATACGGCGTCATATACGCCTTCTGCTCAAAGTGTGGCTCACTGCTTCAGCAGAGGGGGATGAGACTTATCTGCCCCCGATGCGGCAGGGTTGAGAGGAGGAAGATCGCCAAGACCTATGGGATGGAGGAGTTGGCATGAGATTGAAGGTTCTTAAACGTAGGGAAGGCCACCTCGAGCTGGCGGTGGGAGGGGAGGGGCATACGCTGTTGAACCTCCTCCAGAGCTCCCTACTGAGGGATGAGGAGGTGAAGATGGCTGGATACGCCAAGCCCCACCCCCTAATGGACTACTCCATCCTCTTCATAGAGATGAAGGGGGATAAAACCCCTGAACAGGCCATCATCGACGCAGCTGAGAGGGCTAAGGGGGAGCTTAAGGAGTTCCTCTCAGCCTTCAAAGAGGAGCTGGAGCGAATTAAGGGCGATGGAGATAGCGAGGATTAGGAAGGTTAAGAGGGAAATAAGGGTTTTAGGCATCGCCTCCAAGAAGAGGGGGGAGCCTCAAACCGTTGTGGGAGTCATCTACAGAGGCTCCCTATGGCTTGACGGAGTCATCGCCACAAACATCCAGGGAGGAGAAGCCGACCCAACCCAGAGAGTTGTGGAGATGATCAGGGGGTCAAGCCACCACCCCCAGATCAGGGTTATCACCCTCCACCAGGAGCTCCTCGGAGGTCTAAGGCTGAATCCATATAGGCTGTGCAGGGAGGCTGAGAGGCCCGTCATCGCCTTATCCATAGATTCTTCATGGCCCCAGCCTCCGGAGGGGATATACTCGATAGACTTCGAGATGAAGCTGGGGTGTCGAAGGCTAAGGGTTCTCTCAATAGGTCTCAGAAGCAGGGAGGCCGCCTCGATCCTCAGGGTTGCGACGAGGGAGGGGGAGGAGATGCCGGAGGCCTTGAGGGTTGCGGGGATTATAGCCTCAGCCCTCGATCAAAAGACTTAAAAGGCGGTTATAGGCGTAAAGGAAAACGCTGGGAGAGGTTCTAAGGAGATGAGGTTCTGCCCGAAGTGTGGTTCAGCCCTCATATTCGACAGGAAGGAGAGGGCATATAGATGTCCAAGATGCGGATACGAGGAATCGATGGAGGCAGACATCCTCTATCAGAAGAGCACACCTGAGACCGATAAGATCGTGATGGTTGGAGAGGAGGAGAGGAACCTCAGAACCATGCCTCAGGTCACCGTCGAATGCCCCAAATGTGGAAACAACAAGGCCTACTGGTGGATGGTTCAGACCAGGGGCATCGATGAGAGCACCACCCAGTTCTACCGCTGCACTAAATGCGGCTACACCTGGCGTGAATACACCTGAGAAAGGATTTAAACATCATCACCCAATTATTTAGCGTCGCAATCAATAGGGTGAAAGGCCTTGTTCGAGGTTCAGCTCTCCAGCATAGACGCCTTCAAGAGGCTCGTTAAGGCCCTCTCCGTCATCGTGGAGGAGGGGAGCTTCAACATCGATGAGGAGGAGATGAAGCTCCTCGCCATGGATCCAAGCCACGTCGCCATGGTGGACTTCGAATTGCCGAGGGACTTCTTCGATGAATATCTCTGCGATGAGGAGACGAGGCTGACCGTCAACATAAGGGAGCTCCTGAAATTCCTCGACAGGGTTGAGAGGGGGGAGCAGGTTAAGATGACCCTCCAGGAGGGGAGGCTCTCCATAGAGTGTATGAGGGGAGGCCACAAGCGGAGATTCCTCATGCCCCTCCTCGAACCCCTGGAAGAGGAGACCCCGACGCCGAAGATATTCTTCAAAGCCTCAGCGAGGATACTGACCCCAAGCCTGAAGAGGGCGATTAAGGATGCCTCCCTCGTCGGGGAGCATGTGAAGCTGGAGATCAACGAGGAGGAATTCAAGATCAGCGCCGAGGGCGACATCGGAAGCGTCTCCAGCGTCTGGACACTCGAGGCCGAAGACCTATTGGAGCTGAAGGTGGAGGAGCCGAGCTCAGCCACCTTCACCCTAAGCTACCTCCAAGACATCATAAATGCGGCCTCAGCCTCCAGCGAGGTAGCCACACTGGAGCTCTCAACGGATATGCCCATCAAGCTGAACTTCGAGATACCGAAGGGGAAGCTCATCTACTACCTGGCGCCCTGCATAGGAGTATGAAGGCCCCAGAATTTTCCCTCTATTTAGGCTAGGCTTTACACCCTTAGCAAGGGAGGGCGATTTGGATTAGTTTATAAGTTGTATTTAGTTAATGATTGTTGAATATTATGGTTGAGGAGCCTACAGAAGAGACCTATGTAACGGAACTCATCTCTGTTATTAAGGAAGTAGGAGAAGGTTTAGGCTTTGATGCCGAAGCCAACTGGCGCACCCCTTCCGGTAAGCCTGACGTTAAACTTTACTATAAGGGTGAACCCGTGGCTGTGATCGAGGTTAAGAGACCGGAAATTCTACTAAGTGATCCTGAGTTGAACGAGCAGGCTTTAAGATATGCTGAATGGTATAGGAAGAACATGGGTTTACAGTTTTATGCGACACATAACATGCGATATTTGAAAGTCTTCAGATATATTACTTTTAGGAAGCGTCAACCTACTCTTTTGGAGTATATTCATGGGAGGCGTACAAGGATTTGGGTTCCTGTTTCTGATTTTCCATTTCAGATAATGCCATGGGTTAGGTCAATAAATGATTATAAGCAGATATCTGTGAATAGAGAAGCCAGAAGGAATCTTGAAATGTTCTTACTTAGGTTTAGGGAAATCCTTGAAGGGAAAACACTTGATCTAAGCACGGAGGTTATCTATACTATAAGAAGGTATATTGAGGAGGGAGCATCACGGGGGTTAACCAGGCTTGAGTATTTATATCGAAGCGAATTAGAGGTGAGAAAGTGCTTTGAGAGTTGGCGAAAGGAAAGGGGGCTTGAAAGCCCTCGAAATGACTCCGAGCTTCGGAACTATCTTATGTTGATGTTGAAGGAACAGCTTTACACTTTATCGCTTAAAATGCTCTTCTATATGGTGCTTCAAAGTATAGATGCTGAAATGGCTGCTAAACTACGTGAAAACCTTTCCTCCATAGGCGACATATCGGATGCACAGCTATTTAAGAAAATATTCGATATGTTATTTGAGTATGCGATTGAGAGAACCGGCGACTTTGAGGAGATATTTGGCACAAATGTTGTGGATAGACTTCCTATCGTAGAGCCTTCCTTATCATCGATAAAACAACTCCTCTCCTATCTTAATCAGATACGGTGGGGCGAGATAAACGTAGACGTGATCGGTAGGATTTTCGAGGGGCTGATTTATGAAGAGAGGAGACATCTTTTAGGGCAGCATTACACAGACACAAAGATCGTAGACCTCATACTCACAGCTACATTAGATAAACCTGGTCGCATTTTAGATCTAGCCTGTGGTTCTGGCACTTTCCTGGTCAGAGCTTTAAACCTCTGGAGAATAAAATATGGTTTAGAGAGGGATGTCTTCGAGTTCGTTGAGGGGATTGACATAGATAAGCTAGCTTCCATGCTCTCCAAGATCAACCTATACATTCAAGCACTTGAAGAGATTAAGAAAATGTACAGGTATACTCCTAAGATTCATCACGGCGACTTCTTCAAAATAGAGCTCCCCCCAGGGTACAGTTATGTCGTCACCAATCCACCGTATACCAGACAAGAGGAGATGGCTATGGCGTTTTACGACAGAAGATATAAGGAGTATCTCATGAAGGCGGTATCAGATATCTCAGGCTGGAGCAAGAAGGCTTCGATATACGCTTACTTCCTAGTTGGAGGGGGGAAACTACTGGAGGAAGGGGGGAGACTAGGGTTTATAGTTGAAAACTCTTGGATGAACGCTGAGTATGGTTCGCCTTTAAAGAGATGGCTTATGGAAAACTTCATGATCCACTATGTTGTGGAGTCACTTGTTGAGAAGTGGTTTGAAGATGCTGAGATAATAACTAATATCATAGTTGCTGAAAAAGATAGGAGTCCAGATCATGTATTAAGGTTCATCTTCCTTAAGAAGCCTCTGCGAAGCTTAATAGGAGATCCACCTCCATCTGTGGACTATACAGCTAACGAGAGGTATTATGAGGGAATAGAGGGTCTTTACTCTTATGCAGACTCGTGTAGTCTCGAAGCTGAAAATTATTCGATCCTAGAGAATGAGGATATGAGAGTTATAGCCGTTAGAAAGAGAGCCCTTCAGGAGATTGAAGAGAGGCTAGGGAAGTGGGGTATATTCAGAGGATCAAAAACATACCTCAATCTTATATTCGGTTTTATCAGAGATGAAATACCAATGGTGTTATTGAAAGATGTGCTTGAAATATATCGAGGACTCACTACTAATGCGAATGAACTATTCTATCTCCCATCGAAGTACTGGAGGTATTATAGGGAGGACGAAAACTATCTAGAGCTTAAAAGTGTTATATCTAGAACACTTTTGAAGCTGGAAAAACGGTATTTAAGACCTCTTATGAGACTCGCACATATTCGAGGTTCAACTTATAGGATAGATAGACTTCCTAGACGGAGAAGGGATGATTACGTTATATGGGTAGGGAATATTAATGATGTAGATGCACCTGGTATTAAACGTTATGTGGAATGGTGCCATAGATTCGTGATCGAAGAACATAAAACAAATAGGAGGTTCCCAACCATCGTCAAATATATAGATGAGCCGACGTGGGTTAGATTGCCAGATACCTCTGGAGCGATGTTCATATTTAAAAATGCAATTCACAAGAATTTCGCAATATACATGAACAATATTACTGGTGCGCAGATAGACAAGAGATTTTTCGGAGGAAGGTTAAAAGATAAGTATAAGAGTCTAGACCCACGCTTCATCTTTGCTACATTAAACTCTATAACCACCTACACTAGTATGGAGGTTATCGGTCGAACAAACCTTGGTCAAGGTGCTCTAGACGTTAACGTAATAGACTATGAATGCATACCTGTTATAGATCCTCTATGGCTTCGAGACGAGTTGGATAGAAGAGGAGAAACGAGAGACTTCTTAGAGACCGTTGAAAAGCTTCTCTCGATGAGGCCCATGGATATAGAGCATGAAGCCCGAAATCCCGTCAGATATTAGATGGAGAAATACATACTTCAACCTCTAGGGTTAAATCCAAGTGACATTAAAAACCTCTACCACGAATTAGTCCAGTTGGTCAGATTCAGAACGGAAAGGGCCAGAATAACTCGTTAAGAGTTCGCATATCAACCATTTTTAGAAGCGTTTCACAACAGCTCCTAATTAAGGGGAGTGGGTGCCTAGAAGTATAGCTTCACACTTAAAGTTATTTCCAGAGCGTCACCCTAAATCCCACGCCTATGCAGGGCGATGTGATGGAGACCCCACCCCTTCATACTCAACTGGAGAGGTTATCGTCAAACTTAATTGATTAGAGAGCAGATTGATGAAGGACATGGTTAGGGGATTCAGACTTCTGGAGAGGGAGGAGATAGAGGAGATACACTCCTCAACCATGAGGATTCTGGAGAGGGTCGGCGTAGAGGTTAGAAACGAAAACGCCCTGAAACTGCTTGGGGAAAATGGATGCGAAGTGGAGGATAGACGGGTGAAGATACCCGAGGAGCTGGCGACTGAATGCCTGAAGAAGGCTCCATCCGAAATCGAGCTATACAGCAGAGACGGGGATAAGACCCTCCTAATCGGAGGAGACAACGTCGTCTACAACCCAGGCTCAGCAGCCATATACGTCTTAGACTCAGAGACCGGAGAGATAAGGAGGGGAACCTCAAGAGACTTGGAGAAGCTGGTGCGATTGGCCGATGCCCTTGAACACATCGAGGCTCAGAGCACAGCCATCGTCCCCTCAGACGTCCCAGAGGTGGTTGCAGACCTCTATAGGCTGTATATCGTTTTGAGGAATTCTGATAAGCCCATCATCACCGGGGCATTCTCGAAGAGAGGCCTCATCGATATGGCTGAGATGCTAAACGCAGCCGTAGGAGGCCCAGAGGAGTTGAGACGCAGACCCAGAGCCATCTTCGACTGCTGCCCCACATCACCGCTCATCTGGGGCGACGTAACGGCTCAAAACCTCATAGACCTCGCCGACAGGGGGATACCGGCTGAGATCATTCCGGCGCCTCAGATAGGGGCGACAAGCCCCGCCACCCTCGCCGGAACCCTCGTCCAGTCGAACGCTGAGATCATCACCGGCATCGTCATCACCCAGCTCAGGAGGGCTGGGACACCCATCGTCTACGGCGGCTCCCCAACACTCTTCGACATGAGATACGCCACAGCGAGGCTTGGAGCCATAGAGGCGATGATGACGGCCTGCGCAGGAGCCGAGATCGGGAAATACTATGGACTCCCAACCCATGGATACCTCGGCCTAAGCGACTCAAAGGTCGTCGACGGGCAGAGCTGCTTTGAGTCAGCCCTCGGCATCTTGATGGCTGCGCTGACGGGAGTAAACGTAGTCTCAGGCCCAGGTATGCTGGTTGAGGAGAACTGTCAGTCCCTGGAGAAGCTTGTCATCGACGACGAGCTGTGCGCCATGGCCTATAGGCTCCTAGAGGGCATAGATGTCGATGAGGAGACCCTGGCTCTGGACGTCATAGAGAAGGTGGGCCCAGGAGGCCACTATCTGGGTGAGAGGCATACGATGAAGCACTTCAGAAGAGAGAGATATATCCCCTCAGATGTGGTCTGCAGACTCACCATAGACGCCTGGAAGAAAGCCGGATCAAAGGACATCATCACCAGGGCCAAGGAACGGGTGGAGAGGCTGCTGAGGGAGCATCAGCCCAAGCCGATGCCGGAGGAGAGGGCACAGGCGCTTGAGGAGGTGCTCAACTCCATCTTCAAAAGATACAACCTTGAGAGGTCGGAGGTGTGAGGGGATGCGAATCATAGTCATCGGCTGCGGAAAGATCGGCTCCACCATCGCCAGAGACCTCTCCGAGTCGCTGGAGGCTGAGATAACCGTCGCAGATAAATTTGAGACGGCGGCCCGACGGGTGGCAGGGGAGATCGGCGGGGAGTGGATGACCGTCGACGCCTCAAGTAGGGGGAGCATAGCCCAAGCCTTAAGGGGATTCGACATCGCCGTTGGGGCGCTTCCAGGGGACTACGGCTTCAACGCCATGGAGGCCGCCGTCGAGGTGGGCGTGGACATGGTGGATGTCTCCTACACACCTGAGAATCCGCTGATCCTCGACGAGGAGGCTCGACGGAGGGGGATGACGCTCATCCCCGACTGCGGTGTGGCTCCAGGGCTGTCGAATATGCTGGTGGGCTATGGGGCCTCGAAGCTCGACGAGGTTAGGGAGGCCCACATACTCGTCGGAGGCATACCGGAGAGGCCGGTTCCACCGCTGGGCTATACGATAACATGGTCTGCTGAGGGACTCATCGACGAGTATATGCGGCCCGTCCGCATCGTCGAGGGAGGCAGAGTCGTCGAGGTTCCAGCTCTCAGCGGCCTCGAGGAGATCGAGTTCCCAGGGCTCGGCCGTTTGGAGGCCTTCTACACAGATGGCCTGAGAACCCTCATCGACACCTTCAAGGGAGTGGAGAGCATGTATGAGAAGACGCTCCGGTATCCAGGGCATGTGGAGAAGGTTAAGCTGCTCAGAGACCTAGGCCTCTTCGACGACGAACCCATAGAGGTTGAGGGGGTGAAGGTCTCACCTAAGCGCTTCACGGCGAGGCTGCTGGAGAAGCATCTCAGGATGCCGGAGGTGGGAGACCTCCTGGCGATGATGGTGGAGGTTAAGGGTCTGAAGGATGGAGCTGAGAAGACCATCAGATTCCACCTCCTCGACAGATACGACAGGGCGAGAGGCGTCACGGCTATGGCGAGGACGACGGGCTACACCACCTCCATAGTGGCCCAGCTATTGGCGAGGGGGCGAATAGGGGAGAGGGGTGTGATACCCCCTGAGAAGCTGGGTCTGAAGCCTCGGATCTTCGAGGAGATACTGATGGAGCTCCATAAGCGAGGCGTCGAGGTGGTGGAGCAGGTTGATGAGGCTGGAGGCTGAACAGAAGATCTTCGAGATCGCAGGAGTAAAGGTCGGTGGGATACCAGGTCGAGACCCTACGGTGCTGATAGGCACAATATTCTACAAGAAGCATAGGATCGTCGAGGATGATCGCCGAGGAGTCTTCGACGAGGAGAAGGCTGAGGAGCTCATAAGGCTTCAGGAGGAGTTCTCAGATCGGACGGGAAACCCCTCCATGCTCGACGTGGAGGGAGCAACCTCCGAGGCCTTGAAGAGATACCTCGAATTCGCAGCCGACGTCACCGATGAGCCCCTACTCCTCGGCGGGCCAACGCCGGAGGTGAGGATCGAAGCCCTGAAATGGGCTGGGGAGGTGGGGCTCACAAAACGTATCGTCTACAACTCCCTGCTGCCAGGCTGTGAGAAGAATGAACTCGAAGCAATAAGGGATGCGGGGGTTGAATGCGCCATCCTCCTCGCCTACAACGTCTCAGACCTCACCGCAGCCGGCAGGATCAAAGCCCTCCAAAAACTTCTTGAAACCATTAAGGATTACGGCGTCGAGAAGCCGATCCTGGACACCTTCGTGATGGACATACCAAGCCTCGGAGCAGCCCTCCAAGCCATACCTGAGGCCAAGTCCAAGTGGGGACTACCAGCCGGATGCGGCCCCCACAACGCCATAGGCCTATGGAGGGGCCTTAAAAAGAAGATGGGGATCAAAGCCAGGAGGCCGGCGGTGGCGGCCGTCAACGCCGTGGCAGCAGCCCTCGGAGCAGACTTCCTCCTCTACGGCCCGATAGAGGAGGCCCCCTACGTCTATCCAGCCGTCGCCATGGTGGACGCCGCCTACGCCTTCCCAGCGATGAGGGGAGGCCTAAAACTCAGCAGGGAACACCCCCTCTTCAAAATCCCCTAAGAAACCTGGAATTACAGCGGCTGTAAGAAGGCTCTCGCCTCAATCTATGTCGATGTAGTAGGGCCTCCTAATCCAATCCGGGTTTAAGTGTCGACTCATATATCCAGATTCGAAGGATTCGACGCAGGCCCTCACACAGCGTCCGCAGACATCGGCCTCCAATCCACGTTTCTCAAGGGCGATGATATATCGTCGACATAGCTCCCTATAATCCTCGCTGAGCCTCTCAGCCCTTAGCAGTGGACAGGCCTCGAGGCAGGCTCGACAGTCGGCGCAGTCTCCCTCCGAAGGCCCCGTTGATGTGAACTCCAGGGGGGTGTAGATGGTGGCCAATCTTATCGCGGAGGCATATCGGGGATTCACAATCAATCCGCTCTTCCCCCTCCAGCCGATGCCAGCCAGCTCCGCTGCCACCCTATGGGAGACAGTTGCGGCGTAGAAGTCCCTCACATGCTCAACTCTATCCGTGAAGCCCTCGAGGGTTGCGGGGACGGCGACCCCATCGACGAACTCGGCGACCCTCTCCGCCGTCTGGTTCAGAGCCCTATTCAATCTATGATAGGCCCTGGCGTAGATGTTCCATGAATCCCGGTATCCCTCCATGGGTATGGCGTCGATGACATCTCTGGGATAGGCGTAGGCAATGGAGATGGCGCTCCGCATGACGCCCCCCGCATCGCCGCAGAGCTCCTCAAGCCTCCTCCTCTGAATCGACATAAGGGCTTTGTAGACATCTTTGAAGGGGGCGAAGCCGATGACGCCCCTCAAACCCCATCGCTCAGCCTCCTCCTCAAGAACCTCCAAGACCTCCCGGAGCATCCGAACCAAGGATATGGGCTGGAGATGATTTTAACTGTTCTGGGTAGGGTTAAATCCCCTTGAGCCATTAGGATTCACCATGTCGAGGCTGAGGAATGAGTTGAAGTGGAGGCTTAAGCGGGGTGAGACCTGCCTCGGAGCATGGGTTCATATACTACATCCAGTCTCTGTGAGGAGCCTGGCTCGAAGCGGCGTCGACTGGGTTCTCTTCGACATGGAGCATGGAGCCGCCAGCTTTGAGACCCTCGACCTATTGGTGAGGGAGGTCTGCGGCTCAGGGGCCACCCCCCTGATCAGGGTCGTATGGAACGATATGAACGCCATCAAGAGGGCTCTGGATACGGGAGCCCTCGGCGTCGTCGTTCCCCTCGTCGAGACCCGTGAGGCGGCTGAGAATGCGGTTAGGTATACCCGCTATCCACCGGAGGGGGTTAGGGGATGCGCCCCTGGGCGGCCTGCGTCGGCGTGGGGCGTCTCAACAAAGGAGTATCTCGACCATGTGAACGATGAGATGTTCGTCGCCGTCCAGATCGAGACTGGTAGGGCCGTTGAGAACGTCGAGGAGATCGTCTCCGTCGACGGTGTAGACGCCACATTCATAGGGCCAACAGACCTCTCCACCTCGACGGGGCATAAGGGTCAACCATTCCACCCCGAGGTGGTGGAGATGATGCGGAAGGTCATAGAGGCCTCGGAGGCGGCGGGGGTGGCGCCGGGCATCGCCTATGGATTGGGCGTTGAACATCTCAGGGAGCTCATCGATATGGGCTTCAGATTCATCGGCATCGGAAGCGACGTCTCCCTGATGAGCTATGGATGCCGTGAGACCCTTAGAAAGCTGAGGGGTGGGTAGGGAATATATTTATGTCGGTTCATCTCCAATTCTTTAGCGCTTCGGGGGAAAGGGGTCAGAGTTGACAACGGTCTACGATGTCCCGGCGGACATATTGATAGATAGGCTGTCTAAATACCTAAAGGAGAATGTGAGGGAGGTTAAGCCACCGGAGTGGGCAGCCTATGTGAAGACGGGCTCCCACGTAGAGAGGGCCCCCCACAATCCTGATTGGTGGTATGTGAGAGCGGCCTCCATACTGAGGAAGCTCTACATAAAAGGCCCAATAGGGGTTTCAAGGCTGAGGAAGCTCTATGGAGGCCGTAAGCGCAGAGGCGTCAAGCCAGCTCACTTCAGGAGGGCTGGCGGCTCGATTATAAGGCATATACTCCAACAGCTTGAGGAGGCCGGCCTCGCCGAGAAGGATGGGAATAGAGGCCGCATACTCACACCTAAGGGTAGAAGCCTTCTCGATGCCCTGGCTGCGAGGATCAAGAGGGAGCTTGAGAGGCAGATACCGGAGCTTAAGGCCTACTGAGGTGGTTGAATGGCCTCAGATGAGGAGCTTGAGAGGCTTAAGTTGAGGAGGCTGATGGAGCTCCAGGCCAAGCAGAGGGAGGAGGAGCTCCGCAGGGAGGCTGAGGCTCAGAAGCAGCTCCTCCTCTGGAGAATCCTCACCCCAAAAGCGAGGCAGAGATTGACGAATATAAGGATGGTTAGACCCGACTACGCGGAGCAGCTGGAGCTCCAACTCATCCAGGCCGCGAGGACGGGGAGGATAAAGCTGCCGATAACCGATGAGATGCTTCGAAGACTACTGGCCCAGATACAGGCTCAGCAGAGGAGGGAGATCAGGATTAGGAGGGTTTGAGTATGGGTAGATATAAGCCCCTGGCCTATAAGCTAAGGCTGGCTAAGGCTGGGAAGCAGAATAGACCGGTTCCAGCCTGGATCATTCTAAAAACCGTGGGGGAGGTCCGCTCCAGCCCTAAGAGCCGTAGACACTGGAGGAGGAGCAGGCTGAAGGATTAGGTGAGGAGGATGTCCGAGATTGTTGAGGAGCGTATATACACCGTTCCACTGAAGAAGGCTTGGGCGGCTCCCAGGTGGAAGAGGGCTGAGAAGGCGGTGAGGGTGCTCCGAGAGTTCGTTGAGAGGCATATGAAGCCGACGGAGATAATCATAGATCCAGAGGTCAACGAGGCCATCTGGAGGAGGGGGATACAGAGACCCCCGAGGCGGATAAGGGTGAAGATGACGAGGGATGGGGAAGGCGTCGTAAGGGTCACCCTCGCCGAGGGGAGGGGAGTTGAGAGAGGTGAAGATATACAGGATTAAGGGTGAGATCAGGAAGCCTCAGCTCTTGGAGCCGATGAGATTCGAGAAGGAGATACCGGCTACGAGGCTCAGAGACGCCCTGGAGAGGATATACTGCGAGCTGGGAAGCAGACATAGGGCGAAGAGATTTCAGATCAAGATATTAGAGGTGGAGGAGATTGAGCGGGAGAGCTGAGAAGGAGGAGACCCTAAGGAGACTCATAGCGGAGCTGAGACTGATGCAGAGCTCAGCTGAGACCCTCCAACAGCGATTAGAGCTCCTGAAAACTATGGAGGCTGAACTGAGGATCGCTGAGTCAGCCCTGAAGACGCTGAAGGAGATGAGGGAGGGAACCCCAATTCTCATACCCATCGGAGGGGGAACCTACATAGACGCAAGACTCGGAGAAGTCAGCAGGGTGATCGTGGGCATAGGGGCCGACGTCTCCGTGGAGATGAAACCTGAGAAGGCTCTGGAGGATATAACAGATAGATTGGAGGAGGTTGAGAGAACATCTAAGGCCGTGGAGCAACAGCTACGGCAACTACTAATGCAGATAGAGATACATCAAGAGGGGATAAGCAGACTCGCAGCTGAGCTGAGAGGGGGAGCAGGTGTTCGAGAGACTTAGGGAGAGCCTGAGGGGATTAGTGGATAAACTCTCGAAGAAGAGCTTCACGGAGGAGGAGCTCGACCAAATCCTCTGGGACCTCCAACTCCAACTCGTCTCGAACGACGTAGCCCTGAAGGTCGCCGAGCATATAGGATCGGAGCTTAGGAGACGCCTCCAAGGCCTGGAGGCACCCCGCTTCGGAGACCGAGGCGAGATAGTTAGAGACGCCCTGAGAGGGGCCATCAAGGGGATATTGAAGACCCCCTCTAAGGATCTATTGAAACTGGCTGAGGAGAAGCATAGGAGCCATGAGCCGTTGATCCTCCTCTTCATAGGCGTAAATGGGACGGGGAAGACGACGACTATAGCGAAGGTGGCACGGCTACTGATGAGACACGGCTATAGAGGAGTCCTCGCCTCAGGTGACACCTACAGGGCTGGAGCCATAGAGCAGCTGGAGGAGCACGCCAGGAGGCTTGGGCTGAGGGTGATCAGACATCGATATGGAGCTGATCCAGCGGCGGTCAGCTACGACGCAGTGGAGCATGCGAGGGCGAGGGGCTATGATGCAGTGCTCATCGACACCGCTGGGAGGATGCAGACAAATCGAAACCTGATGGAGGAGCTACGGAAGATAAAGAGGGTTATAGAGCCCGACATGACGATCCTCGTCGTCGACGCCTTGACGGGGAACGACGCCGTCGAGCAGGCTGAGACCTTCGACAGGGAGGTGGGCTTCGATGCAGCTATCATAACTAAGGTGGACGCCGATGCGAGGGGGGGTTCAAGCCTAAGCGTCGCCTACTCAACAGGTAAGCCCATCCTATACCTCGGGACAGGTCAGGGATACGACGACCTCCAACCCTTCAACCCGGAATGGCTGCTGGATAGGCTGCTCCCATAAAGGTTTTAAGGCTCCCCGATGATTAGGAGCGTCGGATGGGTCTCAGAGACTTCCTCACATCAGCCTCAAGACTGCTTAAAACCATCTCAAAGCCTGATCGCAGAACCTTCTGGCTCAGCGTTAAAGTCTGCCTAATAGGCGTCGCCCTAATCGGCGGAATAGGCTACCTCATCAGGCTGCTAGCAGTAACCCTCCAGGGCATATAGACCAATAAGGTTTAATTCTCCCCTCTGGAGAGTATGTTAGCGTCTCAAAGGTGTATGGGATGCCCCTCTACGCAGTGAAGGTTACGGTTGGCCAGGAGCGAAACGTGGCTATGATGCTCGCCGACAGGGCTGAGGTGGAGGGCCTGCCGATAGCCTCCATCCTCGCCCCAGCCGAGCTTAAAGGCTACATCATAGTTGAGGCAGCTATGCCCCACATGGTCGATGAACTCATCAGAGGTATGAGACACATCAGAGGACGAGTTCCAGGCGTCGTAAATCCAGCTGAGGTGGACCACTACCTTGAGACCAAGCCGGCTATTGAGGGGTTGAGGGAGGGAGCCATCGTGGAGATTGTGGCAGGCCCCTTCAAGGGGATGCAGGCCCGAATCATCAGGATCGATGAGGCTAAGGAGGAGGTGACAATAGAGCTACTGGAGGCGAGCTACACGCTTCCAATAACGGTTCACGCAGACTATGTGAGGGAGGTGAGGGAGGGGTAATGGTGAAGAAGACCTTCAAATTCATAGTCACAGGCGGGAAGGCGACGGGGGGACCCCCGATAGGGCCTGCGATAGGACCCCTCGGCATAAATGTGATGATGGTTGTCAAGAAGATCAACGAGGCCACAGCAGCCTATAAGGGCGTGAAGGTCCCGGTGGAGGTGACCGTCGACACCGACACGAAGGAGTTCACCGTCAAGCTCGGCTCCCTCTCAACCTATGCACATATCACCCAGATCCTCGGCCTGTCGAAGGGCTCCCCAGACCCTAAACGGGAGTTCGTCGGAAACCTAACCTTCGACCAGGTGGTGGAGATAGCTAAGAAGAAGTGGGATGACCTCCTCGCCGCCACCCTTAAGGGGGCTGTGAAGGAGATATTGGGAAGCTGCCTCAGCATGGGGATAACCGTCGACGGGAAACCCGTGAAGGAGGTTTTAAGACTTATAGATGAAGGGGCCTACGATGACAAGCTTGGAGGGGAGTAAAGCTTTATATCGGGCATCGGAGGAGGGGGGCTGAATGTCGATTCCACGGGAGAGAATACTCGAGGCCTTGAGGGAGGCGAGGAAGACGGCTCCAAAACGCCGATTCGAGCAGTCGATAGAGTTGATGATCAACCTGAAGGACATCGATCTGAAGAGGCCTGAGAATAGGATTAACCTGAAGGTGAGACTTCCAAACGGAGTCGGTAAACGAAGAGTCCTCGTCTTCGCCTCTGGAGACCTCGCCCTCAGAGCCAGGGAGGCTGGGGCAGATGAGGTTATAGATCCAAATGAGCTCCAGAGCATAGCTGGGGACAGGAAGGAGGTGAAGAGGAGGCTTAAGGACTATGACATCTTCCTCGCAGAGGCTCCGCTCATGCCCCTAATAGGCCGCATCGTAGGCCCAATCCTCGGGCCGAGGGGTAAGATGCCCACACCGGTTCCACCCCAGGCATCGATGGAGGAGGTTATGGAGAGGGAGAGGAGGATGGTGGTCCTCAGGAGTAGGGATAAGCCCTACGTGATGTGCATCGTCGGAAAGGAGGGGATGAGCGATGAGGAGGTGGCTGAGAACATAGAGGCGGTCTTCTCAACCCTCCTGAGGACCCTTAAGAAGGGGATGGGAAACATAAAGTCAGCCTACCTGAAGCTCACAATGGGGCCGGCTGTGAAACTCATATGAGGTGGAAGCGATGAGTAGGAGGGCGAGGGAGAGGAAGGCTCGAATCGTTGAGGAGGCCCTTAGACTTCTGAAGGAGTATGAGGTGATAGGCGCCGCCGACCTCCACAAGATAGGGAGCAGGATGCTCCAAGACCTGAGGAAGAAGCTGAGGGGGAGGATGATCTTCAGGGTCATCAAGAACACCTTGATGAGGCGGGCGATGGAGAAGCTGGAGATGCCTAACATCGAAGAGTTCTTCAACGCCATAAAGGGGCAGAACATCTTCATCTTCTACAACGGAAACCCCTTCGAATTGGCGATGACCCTCAGCAGGAATAAGGTGAAGGTCTTCGCAAAGCCCGGAGACGTAGCCTCCGAGGAGATAGTCATACCAGCCGGGAACACGGGTCTCTCCCCAGGGCCGATCCTAAGCCAGCTCGCCTCCCTCGGGGTGAGAACCCGCATCGAGAGTGGAAGCATCTGGGTTGCCAGGGACACCGTCGTCGCAAAGCCTGGGGACATCATCTCCAGAGACCTCGCAGAGGTTCTCAGCCGACTTGGGATGAGGGTTGCGGAGATGGGATTGGAGATCAAGGCCGTCTACGACCATGGCAGGGTCATCCCAAGGGAGGAGCTCCAGATAGATGTCGAGGCCTATAGAGAGGAGTTGATGAAGGCCTACTCCGACGCCCTCCGAGTGGCCGTTGAGGCGGCCTACCCGACTGCTGAGACGCTTCCACTGATCCTATCAAGGGCCTACCTGGATGCGAGGAAGGTCGCCCTGGAGGCGGCCTACCCGACGCCGGAGACCCTCAGCGAACTCCTCTCCCTCGCCGAGATGAGGGCTCAGACGCTTCAGAGATTGGTTGAGGAGCATATATCCAGCTAAACCCTCTCAACCCCGAAGATCACAGGTCTCAATCCATCGATGCAACAGATCATCACACTTGTAGATGTCGTTCCATGCCCAGATGAGAAGACCTCAGGCATACGTCCATCATGTAGACCTGCCCCGCCCTACTCGGGCATACTAATTTTACAGATGTGGAGGATAAGTTGATCGATGCAGTCGTTGATCCAGCTGATGGGGGCGATCCTCACAGCCTTAGGCGCCCTCCTCTGCCTCCGATGGTGGATATTCTGGAAAAACCATTACAGGGGGGAGCTCATCACATATGGCCCCTACGCCTATGTCCGCCACCCCTTCTACGCCTCCTTCCTCCTCCTCGTCGTCGGCCTAACCCTCCTGATCACGATTCCCGAGACCCTGATACTGCTGTTGATGAGCCTCGCCATCATACCGATACATATCAGGGGCGAGGAAAGAGAACTCCTCAGGAGATATGGGGAAGCCTATAGGAGATATATGAGGAGGGTTAGGTGGAGGCTTATACCAGGGATATATTAGGGGCTTTACTCCTTGACGTACCTCAGCTCCCTGACCTCTATGGCTCCGAGGTACATCTCCGTCAGGTGCGGATGGTTCAGGAGCTCCTGAGCCGTTCCCCTGAAGATGAATCTTCCATGCCTCATCATGTATGCATAGTCTCCAACCTGCAGAGCCCTACGAGCCCTCTGCTCCACGAGGATTACGGGCAGCCCAGTCAGCTCAGCCATCTCCTTGAACTTCTTCATAACCTCAGTCACCAGCTTCGGCATCAATCCCGCCGTCGGCTCGTCGACGAGCATCACCTTCGGATCTCTGATGAGCACCATGCTCTCAGCGAGCATCTGCCTCTCGCCTCCGCTGAGGGTTCCAGCCTTACGGTGTAGGAAGCCCTTCAGCACCGGGAACAACGTGAAGATCATCTCCAGCTTCTCCTCAACCTTGCTTGGATCCCTCACCGTGTAGGCGGCCATCTTCAGGTTCTCCCACACCGTCAATCTGCTGAAGATATTGCCAACCTGGGGCATGTATCCGATGCCGATCCGGGTCCTCTCATGGGGCGGCATCTTCGTTATGTCTCGGCCTTGGAAGTAGATCTTGCCTGAATATACGGTGACGAGCCCCATGATGGCCTTCAGCAGCGTCGTCTTACCCACCCCGTTTGGGCCTACGATGACGGTTACAGCCTCATCCGGAGCCTCGAAGTCGAGGTCGTAGAGGACGTGGATAGGCCCATAACCGGCGTTTAAACCCCTCGTCTCAAGTACGTTTCCCATATTCTCACTCCTCCCCAAGGTATGAGGTTATAACCCTCGGATCCTCGAAGACCTCCTCAGCTCGACCCTGGCAGACGAGCTTCCCCCTATCCATGGCGAAGACCCAGTCGGCGTATTGAGCTGCGACCTCGAGGCGGTGCTCGATGACGAGGAAGGTGATGTTGAGCTCATCCCTCAGCTTTATGATGTGGCTGAAGATCTGGTGGCAGAGCTTGGGGTCGATGCTGCCTACGGGCTCGTCGAGGAGAATGGTCTCACCGCCGCTCATCAGGGCCCTCCCGATCTCCAGGAGCTTAAGCTCGCCTCCGCTGAGGGTTTTAGCTGGCTTATTCCAGACGTGCATCAGGCCGAGAACCCTCAGGAGCTCCGCGGCCCTCCTGACGGCGCTGATCTCGCTGTTGACCCACGTAGGTCTGAAGAGGGAGAGGAATATGTTCTCACCGGCGTTGTCTGGGAGGGCGACGAGCATATTCTCCAGGGTTGTGAGGGCCATGAAGGGGGATGCGATCTGGAAGGTTCTCACCAATCCCCTCCTGGCCCTGATGTACATCGGCTCATCGGTGATGTCGACGCCCCTATAGTAGATTCGCCCCTCCTCAGGCTTGAAGTAGCCTGAGATACAGTTGACGAGCGTCGTCTTCCCACATCCATTTGGGCCGACGAGGAGGTATATCCCCCCCTCATGGAGGGTGAAGCTTACGCCGTCGACGGCTGCGAACTTGCCGAAGAACTTCCTCACATTCTCAACCCTGAGAACCTCAGTCATCCCCTTCGACCATCCATACTAACCCCAATTAGAACCTTAAATATTTTTCACCCATTCCAATAAAGGGGAAAACTCAAAAAAGTGGGTTTAACCGTGGCCTGGCGGCGTCAGCCCCTCAGTCTCCAGACCCTCAGGAGTTCTGGCAACCTTGAACCAGGTGACCTTCCCCGTGGTGCCATCGTAGAGACCGTACCTGACGAAGCGGCATTTGTCCCCGATGAAGGCGCAGCCCCAGATGTCATAGTTACTCGCATACCTGTCGCCGTTCTCGTTGAGCCTGCACCAGCCGCTGGTTCCGAAGAGGTCATAGCAGCCGGGTATGATGTGATCAGCTATCTCACTGGGCTCGATGGTCTGCTCCTCCAGGATTATGTGAACATATGCCAGGTAGATGTCATAGGCACAAGCGGTATAGTAGTCGGGTGGCCTCCCTACGAGTTTAGAGTACTCTTCTAAGAGGTAGTCCCACTTAGGAGACTCCGCCGGGGCCGCCAGGGTGCTGAGGACCTTCAGCTTGTCGGCTTGCCTGGGGGCGTCGTCAACGAGCTGTATGGTGAATGCCGTCCCGTCGGTTCCGAACCACATTAGGTTGTAGATGGTCGGGTAGTCCTCGGCCTGGGTGACGATGGTGGCGATCTCGGCGAAGGAGATGGGTAGAATGCCGACGTGCTCGGCGCCATACTCCTCGACGGCCTCCTTTGCGACCTCCTCCATCTGGGCGAGGTAGCTGCTGAACTCCGTCACCTCGGCGGCATACCTCACCCTAGCGAGGATCACACCACCCCTCTTGGGATACTCCTTCTCAAAGATGTTGTATATACCGTCGGCCCATGGATCTCCACGCTGGATGACGATGCAGGCCTTGCAGCCCCAGCTCCACAGCATCTCAGCGATGGCTGGGGCCTGAACCGTGTCGTCGGGGCACATCCTGAAGAGCCTGTCATCGGGTATGGAGAGCAGCGGGGAGGTGGAGGAGGGGCTGAACATGATCATGTCGTTTTCGTTGACGTAGGAGAGGGCGGCCTGAGCCTGCGATGACCAACGGCCACAGACGAGGAAGTTGATTCCCATGGCCTTGAAGCTCTGAACCTTCTCCAGGTGGATGGCGGCCTGCGCCTGAGCGTCGTCCAACAGGGCATCGAAGGTGACATCATAGCCAAGGAGCTTCGCATACTCATTTATATCGCGTAGGACGACCTCCTTCAGGAAGGGCTCATAAGTCTCCAGCAATGGGGTGTCGGACACGATATCACCGAATTTGATGGTCTTCCCCTCTAGGGGCCTGACCTCTACGGTGACGGTCTTCTCGACGACCTCCTTCTCCACCTTCACTGGAGCGGTGTATCTCCCGACGCCTACGCCGATCCCCAAGCCTACGATGAGGAGGACGACGGCCAGAACAATCGCAGTTCGCTCCATGCTCTAATCCCCTCTTTTTTCGCAAATTCATATGCATCATTAAACTTTATAATTTTTTCTAGAAGGGCCCATTATTTACACATTGATTAACGCTAACATTTCGAGGAATGGTATAAATAAATTTATTTAGGGCTTTGAGGGTTTCTTAGAAGCGGTATGATACTCCCAGCCATCTGGATGGCGGCCATAGTCTACGCCTGCGAGATCACCATCCTCAGCATCGGATTCACGCTGACCTACCTGACGGCCAAGATACCTAACTTCGCCCACGGCACCTACGCGGGTTGGGGCATCTACGTCACCTACACCATGACGAAGATTCTTGGCCTCAACCCCTACCTCTCCTTCCCCGTCTCCTTCCTCGTCGGCGGAGCCATAGGCGTCATCGTCTACATACTGGTCATCGGGGTTCTCGGTAAGATGGGGGGTGGAGCCATCGTCCTCACCATCTCAACCCTCGCCATCCAGATATTCCTCACCGCCACCCTCTACATCTACGCCTTCTGGATCAGGGACATCTATCGCACCTATACGATGCAGTTCATGCTGAAGGATTGGGACTTCAGGCTCTGGGGGATGCAGGGCATCTTCTACGTCGCCCTCGCCATCTGCATCGTCACCGTCATCCTCCTCCACACCTTCCTGACGAAGACGAGGCTGGGAGTCTCCATGAGGGCCGTAGCCGAGGACCCCGAGCTGGCCTCGGTGCTGGGCATCGACGTATACAGGACCCAGCTCTACTCCTGGTTCCTCACCGGCGGGTTGGCTGCCCTTGCTGGATCGATGTACCCCATGTGGTTCCAGGCCACGCCCGGCTCGGGGGCCCTCATCATCACCACCATCATGGCTGGAAGCCTCCTCGGGGGGATGGAGAGCGTCTATGGGGCCATAGTCGGAGGCTTCGGCGTTGGCCTCTCCGAGATCCTATTGACGAAGTGGCTTCAGGGCATCTTCGGCATCTGGGTCGGCGAGTATAGGCCATTGATACCGATGTTCTTCCTCATCGCCGTGCTGTTGATCCAGCCCAGAGGCCTACAGGGAGCCTATGAATGGCTGACGAAGAGTAAGAGGGGGATAGAGTTATTATCGAGGTTGGGGATTAAGGTGGAGTGATGGAGATGTTGGCCGTTATTGGCTCAGGTGTCGCCGCCATCACCGGAATGAATAGGCTCATCGTCGACATAGCGATGTACTTCGGCCTCTTCGTCATCGTCGCCATGGCCCTCAACTTCCAGTATGGAAATGCTGGCATTCCAAACTTCGGATGCGCCGTCCAAGTCATCGTAGGAGGCTTCACCGTCAGCGGAATAACGCTGCGATTGGCCTACTGGCTGGTCCAGAAGGCGGGTGTAAAGCTCCTCCCCTACCAGACAGCCTACGACTGGCTCTATAACAGCCAGTTGAATGTCGTCACGGTTAACAACTTCCTAAAGAACCATCCCCTAGTGGGAGTTTCGCTGCTCCTCTTCTCCATAGCCGTCGCTATGGTTCTCGGAGCAATTATAGGATGGGTGATCTCGGTGCCAGCCATAAGGCTGAGGGCCACCTACCTGATGATCACACTCATCACCATGGCCGATGCATCACAGATCTTCGGCAGGAACATACCCTACATCTGCGGCGGCACCCTTGGAATCTGGATACCCAACGTCTTCGCCTGGTATCCCGGTGATAGGGGGGTCATCACGGCCGTCGTAACCCTCGCTATAGGACTCGTCTGCTTCTTCATCTTCAGAACCATGCTAAACTCCCCCTATGGAAGGCTGATGAGGGCTATAAGGGAGAATGAGGTGACCTGCAGCAGCGTTGGGAAGAACGTCGTAGGCATAAGGAGGAACATCCTCATGTTCGCCTCAGCCATCACAGCCATACCAGGCGTTATGACGGCCTACTACTACTCCTACGTCGTCGACGCCATGTATCAGCGTGCCTACTGGACCTACTGGTCATGGCTGATGCTCATCCTAGGAGGCCCGGGGAACAACGCTGGAACCTTCCTCGGCTGCGCCCTCGTCATCGCCATGCGGAGGGTCATCATCGTCTACAAGTGGTTCTTCGACAAGATACTCTTCTTCCCCATCAGCTACTTCGAGCAGATACTCCTCGGAGTGCTGTTGATCGTCGTCATGATCTTCAGACCGGACGGCCTGATCCCCGAGAAGCTGCTATACATCCCAGGCGTCAACTACACAAAGCTGGTGAGGGAGAAGGTGAAGGTGGACTGGAGGACGGCGCCGAAGATGAGGCTCGCGGGGAAGAGGAGGAGATTCTCACTGAAGTTCTGGAGGAGGTGAGAGGGCTTGGACATCGACATGGTGCTATTCTGGATCATGGTCGCCATATGGGTCTTCATGCCAGCCTTCATAGTCTACGAGGAGATAAAGGAGCGGAGAGCCCTGAAGGAGCTCCTGAAGGCTGAGGCCTCCGAGGAGGGCTAACCCATCTTTATCGGTGAGGAGAATGCCCAAGAGATGCGCAGTCTGCGGTAGAGAGCTAACCGAGGAGGAGGTAAGGATCATAGAGAGACGGCGGATAGTCACCCCCTCGAGGAGGATCAGGTATCTATGCTCCGACTGTAGGAAGAGGGAGTATCAGGCCTACATGGGGGAGATCAGGAAGCTGATAAGGGATTAATGGTTGGCTAAACCCCTATTAGGGAGGGAGTCCCCAAGGATGGCCTCCAGCCCCCTAAGCCGATTCCTCAACGTCACCTCCGTGGTCCCGGCGGCCGCCGCCACCTCCTTCTGGATCCTCCGATCGTTGGTCTCTAGGCAGGCGAGGTAGAGGGCTGCGGCAGCGAGGCCCCTTGGATCCTTGCCCGCCAGTCCATGGCGCTCCCTGGCCTTTCTCAGTATCTCTATGGCATACTGCTCCGTCTCCCGCCTCACCTTCAGCTTTGAGGCGATGCTTGGGACAAACTTCATCGGGTCGTCGATGGGCATCTTAAGCCTCAGCTCCCTGATCAACAACCTATAGGTCCTGGCGATCTCGGAGTAGTCCCTGGTGCTCTCCTCAGCGATCCTCCTCAGAGACCTCGGTATGCGCTGAAGCCTGCAGGCGGCGTAGAGGCTTGCGGCCACGAAGGCGTCGATGCTTCTGCCCCTGATGAGGTCATGCTTCAAGGCCCTGCGATAGATGAGGGCTGCCTCCTCCTTCACCCCCTCAGGTATGTGGAGCCTCGCAGCCAATCTATCCAGCTCGGCCATGGCTATGCTTAGGTTCCTACCCCAAGCCTCATCCATCTTAGACCTATTGTCGTAGCGCCTTAGCTTACTCATCATAAGCCTCGTGTCGAAGTCGAGCCTCCTACCCTTTGCATCCCTATCCTCATAGAAGGCGGTTGAGAGCCCCTTATCGAAGATCGTATACGAAGAGCCAAGCCCCGTCCTCGCCCTCGCCTCCCTCTCCTCGACGGTGAAGGCCCTCCACTCCGGCCCTGGGTCGACTATCCCCTCCCTGACGACGAGGCCGCATCGACTGCAGACCTCCTCCCCCGCCTCCGGGTCGAGTATCAACTCATAGCTCCCGCAGCGGGGGCATCTAAGCCTCTCCTCATTCATCTTCATCACCTCGGGCCGGAGTATATGGATAATTTATCTATTCGTAAATTATATATATTCACCGCTCTTATAAACGTTTCCGAGACACCTTGACGAAGCCGAGGGGGACCACGGGATCGACGAAGATGAAGATACTCGCCATCATCCACCACAACCGGGAGAGGGGAGACCCCTCATACGGCTATGGAATCTGGAGGGACCTCAAGAGATACTTCCACATCTACCTCGAAGACAACGACATCGGAAACGTCTATAGGCATCTGAAGGAGCTCTGCACCCTCGAGATGGTTAGACAGGTCGACAATCCAGGTGGGGAGAGGAGACGCTACTACGATATCACGGAGAAGGGGTTGATGCTCAAACCCAGATATGAGAGATACCTCGAGATCGTCAGACGTAAATCCGCCTCAGAGGGCTAACTGCTTCTCATATAGCCTCCTATAATGGCCTCCAAGCCTCATCAACTCCTCATGGGTTCCCTCCTCGACGACTCGCCCATTATCCAAGACAATTATCCTATCGGCATCCCTCGCCATCGACAATCTATGGGCAATGATGATGGCCGTCCTACCCCTTAGAATCCGCCTCAAAGCCCTCCTCACCTCCGCCTCAGTGTAGGGGTCGACGCTGGACATAGCCTCATCGAGGATCAGGATCCTTGGATCAGCCAGCACAGCCCTCGCCAGGGAGAGGAGCTGCCTCTCCCCCATGCTCAGCCTCACACCCCTCTCACCCACCTCGGTCTCATAGCCTTCGGGGAGGGACTCTATGAAGCTGTGGGCGCCCACCATCCTGGCGGCCTCCACCACCTCCTCATCGGAGGCTTCGGGCCTACCGAAGCGTATATTCTCCATCACCGTTCCGGTGAAGAGGATCGGCTCCTGGGGGATGAGGGCCATCTGCCCCCTCAGAGACCTCAGGGTTACATCCCTCAGGTCGTAGCCGTCGATTGTTATCCTCCCCCTCTGGGGATCATAGAATCGGTATAGGAGGTTGATGAGGGTTGTCTTACCAGCCCCCGTTGGGCCTACGATGGCGATCCTCTCGCCAGGCCTTATGGTGAGGCTTACACCCCTCAAAACGGGTTTAGAGGGGTCGTAGCCGAAGGTCACATCCTCATAGGTTATGAGGCCCTTGATCGGTGGGAGCTCCACGGCGTCCGGCTTCTCCTCCACCTCCATCTCCGAGTCCAGGATGTCGAAGACCCTCTCAGCGGCTGCGAGGGCTGATTGAACGTTGTTCCAGAGGAGGCTTAGATCCCTGATGGGGAGGAAGAATCTCTGGATGTAGGTCATGAAGGCGAAGAGGATGCCTATGGTTAATGTGCCCCTCATGACGGCCATTCCTCCGAATAGGAGGACGAGGCAGTTTCCAAGGGCGCCGAAGACGTTGATGATGGGCCAGAAGGCGGCCATAACCCTCGCGGCCTCGACGTTGGCCTCGAGATTCGATATGTTGACGAGGTCGAAGCGGCGTCTGGTCTCCTCCTCATGGGTGTGGGCCTTTATCTCCCTGACACCGCTTACGCTCTCCTCTATGAGGGCTGAGACGCTGGCGATTGTTCTCCTCGTCCTCCTATAGGCCTCCCTGGCCCTGCGCCCCCAGAGGAGCATGAAGGCGACGATTAGGGGGATAACCGTGAAGGTTATCAGCGATAGATGGAGATTAAGCGAGAGCATCATGGCCACTATGCCGATGAGGGTGACGACGTCGGCGATGGCGTTGGCCACCCCGGAGGTGATGAGCTCCGATATCCTGTCGACATCATTCATAACCCTTGAGACGAGGCTTCCAACCTCCCTATCAGAGTAGAAGGCGAGGGAGAGGCTCTGAAGCCTCCTGAGGAGGTCTATTCGGACGTTGTATTCGAGCTTCCCACCCAGCCATCCGATGAGGTATCCCTGAGCCATTCGGGATAGGTAGTTTGCGAGGGCTAATGCGATGAGGGCGAGGGCGATTAGGGTGAGACCCCTCGGGTTGAGGGCTGCGATATATCGGTCGATGGCCCAGGCGAGGAGTAGAGGCGGTATGAGGCTCAGCGCCGTGTTTGAGATGACGGCCCCCAGGAGGAGGAGCATCCTCCCCCTATAACTCCAGAGATATCTCAGCATCCGCGCTATCAGCACCCTATCCGGCAGATGTCTCGGCTGCTCCTCAGCCTCCAGCACCCTAATCCATCTATGACCCATACCCATCTGGCTCACCCACCTGCTCCATGTATAGGCGATGGTAGAAACCCCTCCTCATCAGGAGCTCCTCATGGGAGCCCTCCTCCACGACCCTGCCACCCCTCAGAACGATGATGCGATCGGCCCATCGAGCCATCGAGACCCTATGAGTTATGATTATGACCGTTCTACCCTTGAAGAGCTCCTCGAGGGCGAGTCTTATCTCCTCCTCAGTCTCGGCGTCGATATTCGATGTGGAGTCGTCGAGGATGACGATCCTGGGATTCCTCAGGATGACTCGGGCTATTGCGATGCGCTGACGCTCACCCCCGCTGAGGGTGACTCCACGCTCCCCGACTCGAGTCTCATAGCCCTCTGGGAGGGCCTCGATGAAGCTGTGTATCCTCGCCATCTTAGCCGCCTCGACGATCTCATCCATCGACGCCCCCTCAGCGCCGTAGGAGATGTTCTCCCTGATGGTCGTCGAGAAGATGAAGGGGTCCTGCCTCACGATGCCGATTTGACGCCTCAGGGACCTCAGCTTCACATCCCTGACATCCACGCCATCTATCTTGACGGAGCCCCTCTGGGGGTCGTAGAATCTCGGGATCAGGTTTATGATGGAGGTCTTCCCAGAACCCGGAGGGCCGAGGATGGCAACCCGTTCACCCGGCTTCACCTCGAGGCTGACGCCCTTCAACACCATACGCTCCCCATCGTAGCTGAACCAGACATCTCTGAGGGCGACCTCCCCCCTTATCTCGCCCAGCTCTACGGCGTCTGGCCGCTCCTCCACCATCTCCCTGGCATCTATAACCTCAAAGACCCTCCCAGCTGCGGCGGCAGCCCTCTGAAGCATCCCCACCAGGAAGGCTATGCTCCTAATCGGCCACTGAAGCCTCGTTAGGTAGAGGTAGAAGGCGACGAGGCCTCCGATGGTGAGGATGCCCCGCATGACCTCCAGGCCGCCATACCATATGATGAGGACTCCCCCAAGGGTGGCCAGCAGGGTTGAGAGTGGGAGATAGATGGCCCTAACCCTGGCGGTGTCGATGAGAACCCTGAGATATCCACCGCACTCCCTGGAGAAGCGCTCCATCATGTAGTCCTCCCTGGCGAAGCCCTTCACCAGCTTGATGGCCGCCAAGACCTCCTGGACGATGGAAGTTAGCCTGCCGAAGCGTTCACGAACCTCAAACCAGAGGGGGCCAATCTCCATGGCGTATCTACCAGCCGTCAGCGCTATCAAGGGGAGGACGACGCCTGAGAGGAGGGTGAGCCTCCAATCGAGGGCGAGGAGGGATGAGACGACGAGGATTGTGAGGAGGAGCGATGAGAGGAGTGTTGGGAGGCCGAAGCCGAGGAAGCGCTCAATCTGCCTTATATCACCCGTCGCCCTCGCTATTAGCTGCCCCGTCCTCCGCCGATCATAGAATCGGAAGGACTGCCTCAGGAGGGCATCGTAGAGGTCTCTCCTAAGCTCGAAGGAGCCACGCTGAGATATCCAGGCTGAGGCATATCGCCTCAGATAGTTTCCCAAACCTGTGATGGCTGCGAGGACGATTAGGGATAGGGAGAGAACCAGGAGGAGGGCATGATTAGAGCTGAGGGAGAAGAGATGGGAGATGAAAAGCGATAGGGGCTGAGCCAATCGATAGATGGAGGCTTCGACGCCCCTCTCAGCAGGGGGCTTCCCAATTGCGATGGTGCCGACGAGATCGACGACGCCGCCGATTATGATGGGTGAAAGCACCTCCAGGATATTCGTAGCTACGATGAGCAGCAGTATAGCCTTCAACTGCCAGTAGGGTGTGATGTAGCTTAGTAGACGCCTCGCCGTTCTCAGGGTCTCCCTCCAGCTCCTTCCCCGACCCTTGGTCAGGGCTAAACCCTCCCGGGATCAGCCTCAAATATGAGGAGTTCTATGAGGGACTTAACCCTCTTAAGCCTATTCAGGGAGTCGTCGAGGTAGTCTAAGCCCTCCTCCGTTATCCGATACATCCTCCTCGCTGGGCCACTCCCCTCAACACTCCACTGGGAGGAGACGAGGCCATGCCCCTCCAAACGCCTTAACAGGCCGTAGACCATAGCCTTAGGCACAGTGATGCCATATCGGTCTCTGAGGAGTCTACCGATCTCAGCTCCATGAGCCTCCCTACCCCTTAGAATGCTGAGGATTGTGATGTGGAGGAGGCCCCTCATCGGAAACCTCAGATGGCGATGAGGGTGATGCATGCTATCTAGATAGATTAGATACCTAAATTTATAAGGCTACATCTTCACCGCCTCGATTTAAGTGTGGAATCTCATCATGGGGTGGGATGGATCTAAGCGGCGTGAGGGTTCTCGATCTAAGTAGGGTGCTGGCCGGCCCCTATTGCTCTATGATCCTCGCAGATCTCGGCGCTGAGGTGATTAAGGTTGAGACGCCTGGTCGGGGAGACGACTCAAGGGCCTTCCCACCCTTCCTACATGGGGAGAGCCTATACTACATAAATCTCAACAGGGGGAAGAGGAGCATCACCCTTAACCTCAAGCATCCTGAGGGGAGACGAATCTTCCTGGAGCTCGTGAGGCGGAGCGATGTGCTACTTGAGAACTTCAGGCCTGGAACCATGGAGCGTAGGCCTCGGCTACGAAAACCTCAGGGAGGTGAATCCAGGGATCATCTACGCCTCCATCTCAGGCTTCGGGAGGACGGGGCCCTATAGGCATAGGGCGGCATACGACATAATAGCCCAGGCGATGGGAGGCCTCCTCAGCGTAACGGGTTGGCCCGACTCGCCTCCGACGAGGGTTGGAACAGCAATCGGCGACATCCTCGCAGCCCTCTTCTGCTGCATAGGCATACTGGCGGCCCTATGGATGAGAGAGCGAACCGGCAGGGGGCAGCTCATCGACGTCGCCATGGTGGACTCCGTCTTCGCATCCCTTGAGAATATTCCGCAGAGATACTTCGTGGAGGGCGTCATACCAGGGCGCATCGGCAACCGCTATGAATTCGTCTACCCCTACGACTCCTTCAGGGCGCTGGACGGATGGGTAATCATAGGCGTCGCCAACGATCGAATCTGGAGGCGCTTCATAGAGGTCACTGGGCTGAGAGACCTCGCCGATGATGAGAGATTCAAGACAAATCCGGATAGGGTTGAGCATCATGAGGAGTTGAGGAGGGAGATAGAGGCCTGGACTTCTAAGAGGCGTGTTGAGGAGATCGTGGAGCTCCTAAACGGCCATGGGGTTCCAGCGGCTCCAATATACACGGTGAAGGACATCGTTGAGGATGAGCATATAGCTGAGGCGAGGGAGATGATAATCCCACTAAACCAGCCTGGATTGGGCAGGGTCAACCTATTGGGATCGCCGATTAAGATGTCGGAGACGAGGCCAGGACCCAGAGGCCCCGCTCCAAGGCTGGGTGGGGATACGGAGTGGGTTTTAAGGGAGATCCTCGGATTAAGCCTCGAGGAGATCAGCAGGCTTAGGGAGATGGGAGCCATATAGGGGTGAGGGGATGACATCGAAGGAGGAGTTGATGAGGGAGCTGGCGGAGGAGGTTTGGAGATGTAGAAAGTGTAGGCTTGGAAGTCTCAGGAAGAACGCCGTCGTGGGGGAGGGAAGCCTGGAGGCTGAGCTATTCCTCGTGGGGGAGGCCCCTGGAAGGGTTGAGGATGAGACGGGTAGACCCTTCGTGGGCTCTGCGGGAAGACTCCTCGACAGACTCTTAGCCGATATAGGTTTGAGGAGGGAGGATGTCTACATCGGGAACATATTGAAGTGTAGACCCCCTGGAAATAGGAGGCCGAGGGCTGATGAGGTTGAGGCCTGCACCCCATATCTGGAGAGGCAGCTCGCCATCATCCAGCCGAGGGTGATAGCGCCCATGGGGAACTCCGCCGCCGGATACCTCCTGAAACGCTTCGGCTATGAGGCCCCCTCCATAAGCAGGGTTCACGGCAGATGCTTCGAGGCTGAGGCCCCCTGGGGAGGGGTGCTCCTCTTCCCCCTCTACCATCCAGCCGCAGCCCTCTACGCAAAGGAGCTCCTAAGGGTTTTGGAGGATGACTTCAGGATTCTGGGGGGAATCCTCCGTAGGCTTCGAGGAGAGCCCTTATCCGCTTAACTACATTTGGATGCGTAGAGAAGATCTCCATGAATCTATCAAACCAGGTTAGCTTCCGCTCCAGAAGCCTCCTCACAAGCTCATCGTCTCTTCCACCATATCGGAGCCTCTGGAGGTCAGCCGCATCTGCCAGGGCCCTATCGGGATCTGAGATGAAGAGTGTTTTGAAGCTTCCAAGTCCCCTCGTCTCGGATCGCCCCATCCTGCTGGTTGAGGTTGATATCTTCGCCAGGGCCTCAGCCAGCTTCCTCGCCCCATCATCGACGATGGAGACGCTATGCTGATCGGCGTAGTATTCCCTCAGCCTGCTTAGGTGGAGGGTGAAGAGGAGGAGGATGAAGTATATGAGCATCGAAATGGCGCCGACCAGGGCGAGGGCGGAGTAGTCTCCACGCCTCCTACGGGGATAGTAGCCATAGTAGTAGGGGTAGAGGGTTGACCTGGCGAGTAGATAGAAGAGGGAGGGGAGGAAGGAGACGAACATCATCACCTGAACATCCCTATGCCTAATATGACCAAGCTCATGGCCGATGACGGCCTCCACCTCCTCCAACTCAAGATGCCTCAATAGGCCCCTGGTGACGGCGACCATGTTACCGGTCAGCGGCGAACCATAGGCGAAGGCGTTGGGAATCGACATCTCAGCGAGCATCAACCTCGGCCTCTCGATACCTGAACGCAGAGATAGCTCATCTACGATCCGATGGAGCTCAGGATGCTCATCCTCCCCGAGAGGCCTCACCCCATATATGGCGTTGATGAGATAGGGGGCCATCAGCCATTGGAGTATGTTGAAGAGGGCTGTCAATATGCAGAGGGTGAGGAGGCTGAAGGCTCCCAGCAGCCATAGGAGTAGGGAGAAGCCGAGGGTTGAGACGCCTATGATGAGGGCGAGGGTCCCAAGGATGGAGAGCCTAAGCCTCCAGAGACTCATGCGCACCAGATCGCCTCAGTGGAGGGGTATTATATAAAGGGAGCGAAGCTACATCCGCTCCGGAGCCTCTATGCCAAGAACCGATAGGGCGTTCCTCAGGACAACCCTGACGGCGTCGACGAGCATCAGCCTCGCCCCAGCCAGGCCCTCAGGCTCAGCCCTCAAGACGGGATGAGACGCATAGAAGCTGTTGAACTTATCAGCGAGCTGGTTGGCGTAGGAGGCGATGGCCTGGGGGCTGAGGGCCTCAACGGCCTCCTGGAAGACTTCGGGGAAGGAGGCTATGAAATGAACCAGCTCCCTTTCCTTCAAATCCCTCAGCAGGCCATAGTCAGGTTTAGGTCGATCCCCAGCCTTGCGGAGTATGCTGCAGGCCCTGGCGTGGGAGTATTGGATGAAGGGGGCGCTATTCCTCTCGAAGTCCAGAACTCTATCCCAGTCGAAGACTACGGTCTTCATGGGGTCGACGCTCAGCAAGGCATACTTCACAGCTCCATGACCAACCATCCCAGCGATGCGACGCTTCTCACCCTCCGGAAGCCCAGGCGACCTCGCATCCACCTCCCTATAGGCGAGCTCCACAGCCTTCTCCACCACCTCCCTGAGGGTGACGTAGCGCCCCAATCGGCCGCTCATCTTCAACCCTGGGAGGATGACGAACTTATAGGCGTAGTGCCGCTGTCTATCGGCGATGTCAACATGGCCGAGGGCTGCGAGGGCTATCCTAAGCTGGAGCTGAGCCGTGCTCTGCTCATATCCGATGACGTTGATGACTCGGTCAACCCTCTCAAACTTCCACAGTGAATATGCGATATCCCTCGTCGTGTAGAGGGTTGTCCCATCAGCCCTCACCAAGACGAGTTCAGGTATCTCGTATCGGGGGTTTATGCCCCAACGCTCCTTCAGCTTCAAATCTCTCGCCACAGCCTCACAGTCGAGGATTAGAGCCCCATCCTCGAAGCGTGTGTAGGGGGTTCTCCTCAGCCTATCTATCACCTCGTCGACGGCCCCACTCCAGACGAGGTCGCTCTCATAGTCCCAGGAGTCGAAGTGGATTCCGATCTCACCCAGGGCCTCCCTAAAGCCCTCTAAGCAGTATTCGACGAGTCTCCTAACATCCCTCCTCGCCTCGGATTCGCCACGCTCATATTCGGCGTTCAACCTCGAAATCTCCCCATCTGGATCCTCCTCATCCTCCAAGGCCTCGAGGAGGCTATCGAAGATCTGCGGAGCCCTCTCCCTCAGCTCCTGAGCTGCCGCAGCATAGTGGCTGAGCTGGGCGTTTATCTCGCTGACCCGTGCATAGGCCTCGAGGGCCTTGGCCTCCTCCAGCTCCCTCTTAAGCCTCTTCACCTCCTTGATGACGTTCACGGAGGCGTAGATGGTGCCAACCCATAGGTCTGGGGGCCCCTCGGGCTCGGGTCTGCCGAGGAGTCTCCACCCATAGGTGGCCATGGCCACCTGCCTACCCATGTCATCGACGTAGAAGTGTATGGCAACCTCATGTCCACGCCTCCTCAGCATCCTCGCAAGGGCGTCGCCCAAAATCGAGTTCCTGGCGTTCCCGATGTGTATCGGCCCATTCGGGTTGGCGCTGGTGTGCTCCACCATAACCCTCTCAGCCCTCTCAGCCTTCAGGAAGCCATACTCCCCATCCAGCTCCACGGCTGTCTCCAGGGTCAGCTTCGAGAACTCACCTGGATCGGCGTGGAAGTTTATGTAGCCTCCAACAGCCTCAACGGACTCGATGAGCTGAGACGATGATGGATCGAGGGCTGAGGCCAGCTCCGAGGCCAGCTCCTGCGGACTCCTATGCAACTTAGAGGCGAGCCTGAAGCAGATGGAGGTTGATATCTCCCCCATCTCAAGGCTTGGGGGCTTGGAGAAGCTAAGCTCAAGGGGTTCAGGGATGGAGAGCATCCTAAGGCCTCCCTCAAGGAGGCGTCGGCACTCCCCCCTCAGGGATTCCAGCGGATTTGACATCGCCTCCACCTCAGGCGGGCCCGAGGGGATTTGAACCCCTGCTCTCCGGCTCCGAAGGCCGGCGCCTTATCCACTCGGCTACGGGCCCACGGAGATTTGGAGAGGGCTGTGATTAAAGTTTTAACTCCCCTGGGAGCCATATCCCTTAAGGTATCGGGTTAGATCGGGGGCCTCCTCCCCCTCAGCCTTCATAGTGTAGGGTGTGGTTAAAAGCCTCTTGGCCTCCTCCACGATCCTCGGCCCTATCCCCCTCACCGCCTTTAAAGGGCCCTCCAATCTCCTCGTCTTTCCAGTTCTCGAGATTTTGATCTCTGCTGAGGCGAGCTCCTCCAACACCCTTATCGGAGTGTTGAAGTGTTTTAGGAGATCCTCGGCGAGGGATCGACCGATGTTTGGGAGGCCTGACAGGAGGAATAGCTGCTGCTCCTGCAGCGGCATACGTCGACTCACGCTTCTAAGCTGCGGCGGCCTCCTCTCCTCCACCTGCTCCCTATAGGCCAATCTCTGAAGTAGAACCGACGTCGCATAGGCGTCGGCCGTCGGTATGATGGAGAAGCCGTAGTCTAAGGCGAGGCTTGCGAGGGCTCCATAGAGGGAGGAGGGCCTCATCCTGCTACGTCTCAGAACGGCTGTGAGCCTCCCCTCAAGGATCAGTATAGGCCTCTCATAGGCCTCTGCGATCTCCCTCGCCTGGTTGAAGAGTCTTCCATCCTTCAGGCTGTTAGCGAGGTCATGGGCGTCCTTCCGCTCTATTCCGCAGCGATCTGAGACGACGTAGTCGCAGATTGGAAGCCTCCTCATCTCCACCTCGCATCCCGAAAGCCTGAGATAGTTGACGATCTCAGGCCTCTGGGAGGCCTCGTTGCTGTCGATGCATATCCAAAGCACCTCAGACATCCCCCTCAGCCTCCACAGATACCTCTATCCGCTTAGCCTCCTCGCATCCCCTCAAGGTGCCGACGAGGGCCTTGAGGACATCTCTGAAGACCCTCCTCACATAGGGGTTTAGGGGTATCCGCCGCCCGTCAACTCGGAGCACCACATCTCCAACACTTAAATGAATGCATCTTGAGGGATCGGCCTCACCCCTGAGGGCTGCGAGGGCGAGCTCCCTGCAGCTCTCATAGCCGCATCCACCGCAGTTCAATCCTGGGAGAAGGGGGATGGCCCTCTCCTCGACGATGGAGGCGAGCTCCTCAACCCCATCAAAGCTCAGCGTTGGCGCCTCGATCCCCAATCCCTCTAGGCTTTGACCCGAGACTACGGCGATCTCCAAGCCGTTGGAGAGCTCCATAACCTCGCTGGGCTTCCTCACGACGAGTATTCTTGGTATGTATTCGATGGATTTGAAGCCTTCGAGGATGACGAAGTCGAGGGGCCCCAGAGCCTCCAGAGCCTCAGCGGGTGTGAGAGGTCGATCGATGAATATGGCGGCTCTTCCATCGGCTATGATGGCCGAGGCCTCAGCTCCAGCCTCCCTATGCCTCCAAGTATCCTTCCCCGGCGTATCCAGCGGATGATGCGGCGTTGAATGCTTCAGCGTCCCAACTCGATATCCTCGGGATGAGAGCCTTCCAACTAATTTCTCGATTAATCTCGTTTTTCCAGCTCCCTTGAATCCAACGACGGCCACAATCCTGGTGGACATCGCTTTATGCATTAAGCATTCTAATATATACAGCTAAGTCATCCAGGTTCTTAAAAGAGTCCATGAGCCTAACCCCATTATGAAGAAACTTAAGATCAATCTACCTTTACCTCTAAATTTAAGTCTTCGAGTTATATGAGGCCCGATAATTGATCCAAGAATAGCTCCGACGGATAGTGGGAAGATTAAGCTCCACTTTAAATAGCTAAATCTAAGTAGATATGTTAGAAAACCAACAATACATATTAATGCTTTTGAAAGAATGGTTGTAGCAATAGACCTTCTATATTCTCTTCCAGAGATTATTTGACCACTGGTAACGATAGGTCCAAATCCACCTCCAGATAAACCCTTGTTAAAGGCACTTAATACGCCCACGATGATCATCTTATTCCAGGAGAATTTGAGATGCTTATCGAAGAGAAGTAGAACACCCATTATGATAACGAGTATTCCAATATAGGTCTTGAGGATAATCCTTGGGAGGGCTATAGCGGTTAAGGCGGCTATAATCGTCGCCATCATTCCAAGCAGAGTTATGCATAGGGTCACCTTCAAATCCATGGAAAGACGCCTAAAGGCCTCAATATAGCCTAATTCATTTGGTCTTTCATCTATTGACTTTAGGCGGAAGTTAACATTACCCAGATGATGATGGATGCACGCTGCTAAGACCCCACTTAAGGCCTGAGAGAATAGGATCGAGGGCACCACAACTATCGGGCTATAACCCATGAGAAGAAGAGTTGGGGATAATATAGTGCCATAGCACATTCCCATAGAGGAATCAACAAGTCCACAGAAGAAGGCTATAAAAAGGAGATAGAGCATTGTAAGGAACATTTCAACTTCATCAGAATTCTCTCATCCTGTAAGTTTATATAACTCTCCATACATCATCCATCATATAATGTGAGATCATAACATTTCTTATGATACCACTTAACATTTTTATTATATACTGCATATATCACATCTCCAACTTCAAATTTCTCTCCACAATATTGACATCTGAATGAGTCTCCAAAGAGTCTTCTATTTATCTTTAGAATTCTCTCGCTTAAGTTATATAGCCTTCTACTCCCCCTCCTAACCAACTCACTCACCTCGATGCTTCGGCATGATGATTATAGAGCCATCCCTGAATAGAATCCACCTCAGTATATCCCCATCCCTCAGTTGAAAGTATTCGACAATTCTACTCGGAACCGTGGTTCGCCTTCTTGAACCCCGGATTGTTACGGTGGTCTCGGTTATGAACTCAACCTCGTCGAGGTCTATCTTCCTTGACATCGCCTTTACCATCCCCTTTAATGTTAAAAGATTTTTGGTTTAAAACCAAAAATCTTTGGATGAAGGCTGGTTAGAGGCTAATATAGAGCCGACGTCTTATTCTATATGTCGATGGTTTCCATAACCTTCCACGGCGGAGTCGGGGAGGTTGGGGGGAATAAGATACTCATCGAGGACGGCGATGTAAGGCTGTGGTTCGACTTCGGACGCTCCTTCACGGCTGAGAGACGCTTCTACGCTGGGTGGCTTCAGCCCAGGGGGCATAGCCAGCTGATGGATCTCCTCGAGTTCGATCTCATACCACGGTTGAGGGGGCTATATGCTCAGCGTCATCTGGAGGGTTCTCCAATCCCCTATGAGGAGGCCAACTATGATGCGGTCTTCATCAGCCACGCCCACGCAGACCACGTCGACCATATAAGGTTTCTGGATCCCTCCATCCCCATCTACTGTGGCTCTGGAGCTAAACTCTTCCTGGAGGCCTCTGAGGCTGTCGGCCACATAGATTATGGGGAGCATCCCTATAGGGTGTTCAGGACGGGGGATAGGATAAGGATAGGCGAAGTGGAGGTGGAGCCGATCCATGTTGATCACTCGATTCCAGCGGCCTATGGATTCATCATCCACACATCATCGGGCTCGATCGTCTATACTGGAGACCTAAGGAGGCATGGGCCTAAGGGGGAGATGACGGAGGAGTTCCTGGAGGCCGCCGCCGAGGCCGAGCCTGAGGCCCTCATAATAGAGGGAACCAAGATCGATGAGGAGGAGAGAGGTCTCTCTGAGGGGGAGGTCTATGAGGGGGTTCTCAGGGTGCTGGGGGAGGCCGAGGGGAAACCGGTCTTCTACACTCAGAATAGGAGGGACACAGACCGCTTCAGAACCTTCTATGAGGCCGCTAAGGCCTCGGGGCGTAGGCTCGTCATCACCACCTGGACGGCTCACCTACTCTCAAAGCTCGTGGAAGACGAGCATTTAGATCTACCAGACCCGACGAGAGATGAGGACGTAGCGGTCTACTTCAGGAGGAAGAGGAGCGGCAAGTATAGGGAGAAGGACTACTATCAGTGGGAGAGGCCCTACCTGGAGAGGATGGTCACAGCGGAGGAGATAAGTCGACGCCCAGGGGAATACCTCGTCTGCCTTGAGCTCCACCACTTCCCAGAGCTGATAGACATCAAACCAAGGGGAGGCCACTACATCTACAGCATGAGCGAGCATATGGAGGAGGAGGCGATGGAGGAGGAGCTGATGCACAACTGGCTCAGCCACTTCTCCCTGAGGCTGCATCAACTCCACGCCTCAGGCCACATGAGTCGAAGGGAGCTCTTAGAGGCCGTGGAGCTCATCAACCCTAAGAGGGTCTATCCCATACATACGGAGCATCCAGAGCTATATGGAAAGCTGTTGAGGGGGAGGAGGGTTGAGAACCCCGAGAGGGGGCGAAGCTACCATCTTTAGGCTTAACAGCGAAGGGTCTAAGAGCGCCTCCTATCCTTCTACTCTGAGCATCCTTGAGAGTCGCAGTAGTCGATGAGGAGCGGTGCAGACCTGACAGATGCGACGCACCCTGCGTCAGGTTCTGCCCCATGGTTAGATTGGGGAGGGAGGCCATAAAGATCGAGGGGGATAGGGCCGTCGTATTGGAGCCTCTATGCACTGGCTGCGGCATCTGCGTAAGGAAATGCCCCTTCAAGGCCCTCAGCATCGTAAACCTACCAGACGAGCTGGAGGAGGAGCATATACACCGCTTCGGCCCAAACGCCTTCACCCTCTTCAGGCTTCCAACACCAAGACGGGGCAGGGTGATAGGACTATTAGGGAGAAACGGAATGGGGAAGACGACAGCCCTCAGAATACTATCCGGAGAGCTGAGGCCGAATCTCGGGCGCTACGATGATCCACCGGATGAGGCTGAGATCATCAGTCACTTCTCAGGGACAGCCCTCCACGACTATCTCGAACAGCTCTATGGGGAGGGATTGAGGGCTGTCTATAAGCCTCAATATGTCGATAGAATACCGAAGGTGGTCTCAGGTAGGGTTGGAGAAATCCTAAGCCGCCTCGACGAGGGAGGACGCCTCAACGACCTATCAGAGGCCCTTGAGATAGGGAATCTCCTCCATAGAGATATCCAGACCCTAAGCGGAGGGGAGCTGCAGCGGGTGGCGATAGCCGCAACCCTATGCCGTGAGGCCGACGTCTATCTCTTCGACGAGCCCTCAAGCCATCTCGATGTCTATCAGAGGCTTAAGGCTGCGAGGGTGATCAGGAAGGCTGCTGAACGCGGCGCGATGGTGATGGTAGCCGAGCACGACCTCGCCGTATTGGACTACCTCTCCGACGACATATACATCCTATATGGTGAACCCGACGTCTATGGGATCTTCTCCCACATCCACGGCGTGAGGGAGGGCATAAACATCTACATAGAGGGCTACATACCAGATGAGAACATCAGGTTTAGGGATGCCCCAATAAGGTTTCATGTTAAGCCTCCTACGCCTCCCCAGAAGTCCAGAACCATAATGAGGTGGAGTAGGCTTAGGGGGAGGCGAGGCGGATTCCATGTCACCGTAGAGGAAGGCGAGATCGGGAAGGGGGAGGTGATAGGGATACTGGGTAAAAATGGGACGGGTAAGACGACCTTCCT